>CAZPMO010000024.1:19469-36219 GCA_964587515.1 uncultured Rhodospirillaceae bacterium
CCGCAGCCGCGCGCATCGAGTATTTCGCGAATGCGGGGCACCGCGCGCGCGGCCTCGGCGCGATCGACCGTGATGCGGACCAGTTCGGAGCCCGCCCGCGCCAGCGCCTCGACCTGCGCCGCCGTGCCCTCGGCGTCGGCGGTATCGGTGTTGGTCATCGACTGCACCACGATCGGCGCCCCACCGCCCACAACCACCCCGCCGACATCGACTGCAACGCTCTCGCGACGCTGGATCGCCTGAATCGATTGAATTCCGTCTGACATAGCCATTACTTTCACAATAGGCCGACGACCACCTCTTAACCTATTTGGGTCATGGTCCCGGCCCTGGTCAAGCATGGATTGGGCATATTTCGATGACTCCGATAAAACCACCGCTCGCGCCGCGCCGGCCCGAGACGATTACCATTCACGGCGAGACGCGCACGGACGACTATGCTTGGCTGAAGGACCCCGACTGGCAGGCGGTGATGAAGGAGCCGGACCGGCTGGATGCGGACATCCGCGTCTATCTGGAGGCGGAGAACGCCCACACCGAGGCGGTCATGGCCGAAACGGCTGCGCTGAGGTCCAAGCTTTTCAAGGAGATGAAGGCGCGCATCAAGGAAGACGACTGGTCGGTGCCCGCGCCCGACGGCGAATGGGAATATTACCTGCGCTACGAGACCGGCGGCCAGCACCCGGTCTATTGCCGGCGCGAAGGGACGCGAGGCGACGAGCAAATATTGCTGCACGGCGACCTGGAGGCCGAGGGAAAAAGCTTTTTCCGCGTCGCCGGTTGCCATCATTCAACCGATCATCGCCTGCTGGCCTATGCGCTCGATCTCAACGGCTCGGAACGTTATGCGATCCATCTGCGCGACCTGGAAACCGGCGAGACGCTGGCCGAGGACATCGCCGACGCGCGCGGCGACCTGGTCTGGGCCAATGACGGGAAGACGCTGTTCTACACCGTGATCGACGACAACCACCGGCCGCACCGGGTAATGCGTCATGTGGTGGGCGGCGACCCCGCGAACGATGTGGTGGTGTATGACGAGGCCGACGCAGGTTTCTTTCTCAGCATCGGCAAGACCGAAAGCGGCCGCTTCATCGAGGTGATGGCGCGCGACCACACCACGTCGGAGGTCCATCTGATCGACGCCGACGCACCCGAAACCCCGCCTCGGGTGGTGGCGCCGCGCGAGCGCGATGTCGAATACGAAATTTCCCATCACGGGGACCGGCTGTTCATCCTGACCAACGCCGATGGGGCGGAGGATTTCAAGATCGCCGAGGCGCCGATCGAAGCGCCGGGGCGAAGCAACTGGCGCGACTGGACACCTCATGAGGCTGGACGGCTGATCCGCTCGATCCTCGTTTACGCCGACCATCTGGTGCGGCTCGAACGTATCGAGGGGCTGCCGCGCATCGTGGTGACAGACCTCAACAGCGGCGAGGCCCACGACATTGCCTTCGACGAGGAAGCCTACGAGCTGGGCATCGTCGCGGGCTATGAGTTCGACACCACCACGTTGCGTTTCACCTATTCGTCCATGACCACGCCGCAACGGACCTACGATTACGACATGGCGCTGCGCGGGCGGAGCCTGCGCAAGGAACAGGAGGTGCCGTCCGGCCACGACCCCGCCGATTACGTCACCCGCCGCCTCGCCACCAAAAGCCATGACGGCGCGATGGTGCCGGTCTCGGTGCTGGCGCGGCGCGACACGCCGCTCGACGGCTCCGCGCCGTTGCTGCTCTACGGCTACGGCTCGTACGGCTCGTCGATGCCGGCCTCGTTTGTCACCAACCGATTGAGCCTGGTCGATCGGGGCTTCGTATACGCCATCGCCCATATCAGGGGCGGCACCGAGAAGGGCTATGGCTGGTATCTCGACGGCAAGCTCGAGAAGAAGCGCAACACCTTCCTCGATTTCATCGCCGCCGCCGAACAGCTCGCGGCGGAAGGCTTCACGCGGCCCGGCAATATCGCCGCCCATGGCGGCAGCGCCGGCGGCATGCTGGTCGGCGCGGTCGCCAATATGCGCCCCGAATTGTTCCGCGCGATCATCGGCGAGGTGCCGTTCGTCGATGTGCTAAACACCATGTGCGACGCGAGCCTGCCGCTGACGCCGCCGGAATGGCCGGAATGGGGCAACCCGATCGAGGACCGCGCCGCCTATGACACGATCCTCGCCTATTCGCCCTATGACAATGTGGCGGCGCGCGATTATCCCGCGATCATCGTCACCGCCGGACTGACCGATCCGCGCGTCACCTATTGGGAACCCGCGAAATGGGTCGCGAAGCTGCGCGCGTTGAAGACCGACGACAATGCGTTGCTGCTGCGCACCAATATGGAAGCCGGCCACGCCGGCGCCGCCGGCCGGTTCGATCGGCTGGAGGAGGTCGCGCTGACCTACGCTTTTCTGATGAAGGTTTTCGGCCTGACCGGGTAGTTCAGCCGACCGGCTCGCACAGCTCGAACGGATCGGCGTAGATGTCGGGCAGCGCCGCCCCCGCCAGGAAGGCGGCCTTGCGGGCCGAGTGCACCATCGGCGGCAAACCGCAGAGATAGACCCGGAAACCCTGAAGATTGGAATGATCGGCCAGCGCCACCACATCGGCGCGGCCGGCGGCCGCGCTCTCGCCCGACAGGCACGAATGATAATGAAAATTCTCGATCCGCGCGGATAATTCATCCAACGTATCTCGGAGATAGAGCCCGTCCGCCGTCCGACTGCCGTGATAGAGGTAAACGGGGCCACGGTGGCCATCGTTCAGCGCGTCGCGCGCGATGCCGATCAGCGGCGCGAGACCGGAGCCGGTGCCGATCAACAGCAGCGGCCGGTCGGGCTCGCCCGGCAGATAATAACATCCGCCATTAGGCCCCTGGATATCGAGGGCGTCGCCGGGTTGGAGCGCGCCATGGACCCATTCGCTCATCTGTCCGCCAGGCAGACGCTTCACGTGGATTTCGAGGAATTGATCCAGCGTCGGTACGCTGGCCAGCGAATAGGACCGCACCAGCCCGTCCGGGCGCCGCAGATTGATGAACTGGCCGGCATGGTAGTAAAGCGGCATCGCGGTCACCAGCCGGACACGCGCGATATCGTCGGAAAGCCTGTCGATGTCGGTCACCGCCGCCCGGCCGTAAAGTGCTGCATCGTCCGGCGCGGCAATCACGAGATCCGAGGACGGGGCGCAACGACAGGCCAGGAAATAACCCTGGTCGCACAACGTGTCGCGCAATCCGTCCTGCGATCCGGGCGGCAAGTCTCCGGTTACCGCCCGCGCCATGCATGAAAAACAGGTGCCCTTGCGGCACGAATACGGCGCCTCGACGCCATGGCGAAGCAGGGCGTCGAGCACCGTTTCGGAAGCCCGCAGATCAAAATCGGCGCCGGAATAACGGATCGTGACCGGCGCCTCTACGGGGCGTGGTCCCGGACGCGACGACATCGTCTGAATTTAACGGTTCAGGACGTCGTCGATCGTGCTGGCGGCGACACCCATGACCTCGGACGAAACCTCGTCGGGAACCTTGAGCTCGTCGAGCGTCGATTTGAGATGCCCGGCGACCGCCATGAAGTGGGTTTCGTTCAACCCGTTGGCGACCAGCCCGGCATGCGCGGTGCGCAAATCCTTGCCGCTATATTCGTTTGGCCCGCCGAAGACCATAGTCAGGAATTTCTTCTGCTTCTCGCGCTGGCCGTCCATGTCGGTATCGTTGAAGTAATGGTTGATCAACGGGTCGGACAGGACCTTGCGATAGAACAGATCGACCGCGGCGTCGATCGCCGCCGCGCCGCCAAGGCGCTGGAAAAGGGTTTCGGACATCGGGTTACACTCCACTGTAAAGCTCATCAAAGGGTATGCGCGTCGATACCCTGATTGGAGTATTAGACAATTCGTCCTAATAACCTTTTAACCGGAATGATCCGATTCAGGGGCTTCCAACCGTGCTGGAATCGGCCCTATTCAGGAGGTCAGCATGCGCGCGGTGGCTCCCGGCGTCCCGCCCAGCAGGATGGGCGTCGAAGCGAGCCAGGGGCCGCCTGCGATATCGCGCCGAATGGTGAGGTTGCGCACCGCACCGGGCGCGAGGCCCCCGTCTCCAGGCCTTTCATCGGTGCTCAGCACCGACAGCGGTCGGGTGCCGGTACAGCCCTCGATCACCCAGGATCCGCCCGAGTTCGGTGTCTCGTCGGCGCGCAACCCGGCGACGAAGTCGTCCAGCGCGCCGGACCATCCATCGGGTGCGTCACCCGCGCGCGCCGCGCTGCGGCCAACGCGTACCCACTGGCCCTTATAGGCGACGGAGACCTGCGTCGCGTAATGCTCACCCAGCGCCCAGGCCCCCTCGATACGCATCATCCGGTGTTCCAGATTGAGATTGGGCGCGACCCGGATAAGCACCTCCTCGGCGCCGGCCAGCCGGGCCGAAGCCTCGATTGCCGCGACCATGGGACCGGTGGTTCCGTCGGCCGCCGCGATACCGGCGTCCAAAGCCCGGGCGGCAATCCCGGCGGCGCGTTCCGCCAAGGCAATTTCGGTGGCATCCGCCGGGCTTCGCATTTCCGCGAACATGGGCGCGGCGTCGATCGCGGCAACGCCGGGAAGTCCCTCTAGAAGCTGTCGCGAAAGACCACCGGGGAACGCGTCGAGCTCGAGGATACCGATGCGGGCCGCCCCCGGGCAATTTTCAGCGAACATTTTCGCCACCTCGAGCCCCGGGTTGGGCGTACAGATGATGTCGCCGACATGGGCAGTGGACGCAATCCAGTCCGAGACGCGCTTGGACAGGCTGATCATCAATGCCGGCGGCCGGTCGGCGAATACCGCGAGCAGCCCCTGCGACCAGTACGGCACGAAATGGGTCAGCCACGACGCCGCCGCCGGACGCGGAAAGTTGGTGTAAATCACCAGGCAGGGCAAATCGGCCGCCACCATCGCGCGACGGCAGCGCTCAAGCCGCGCATCCAGCACGGCGCGCGGCACTTCGTCCTGGTCCCATGAAAGCAGCCCGCGTCTCATTTCGGAACCGAAAGCAATTCGCGCGGCGTTTCGATCAGCACCTCGCAGCCTTCCTCGGTTACCACCGATGTATCGCCCAGCACCATGTAGCCGACCTCCGGATGGTAGGTATTCGGGTGCACGGTCACCGTGGCGCCGGCCGTCAGCGCCAGTTCCACGTCTTCCAGGATATGCGGCTTGGTATCGACGAACAGGCCGACGCCGTGGCCGCGCACGCGGGTATATTCGCTGGTTGTGTAGTCCCCCAGCCCGTGCGCCCGGAACACGTCGTTCTCGGCGCGCGCCACCTCGGCGGCGGTGACGCCGGCCTTGAGGATCGCCTCGCCCGCCGCCGCCGCCTCTATGTAAACGTCCATCGCGCGCATTTGCGCGGCGGACGGCGGTCCGATCACCAGGGTGCGGCAAATCTGGGCGTAATAGCCATCGAGGCAGGGCGTGAGCTCCGTGGTCACCAGATCGCCCACTTGTAACCGGCGTTCGCCCGCCGGCGACATGCCGCGCACCTCTTGCCCGCCGGACCCCATGATCATGAAGTTCTCGGGGCACCCTTCGGCGCGGAAGAATGCCTCGATGTCGGCGACCAATTCGAATTCGGCGCGACCCGGCCGCGCCGCCTCCATGAACACACGGTAGCCGCGATCGGCGATATGGGCGGCGCGGCGAATGGCCTCGATCTCCTCGGGGGCCTTGGCGACCAGCAGCCGGTCCATCGCGGCGCTCGCATCGGCCAGCGGACGCGGCGCATCCGGCCCCGAAAAGACGTAGGGCAAAATGGTCGTCGGCGCGGCCGCGACCCGAAGATTTCCCATCCGCGCGAGATATTCAGCCGCCGCGATACCGGCGGTGGGCGCCCAGTCGACGATCAGGTGGGGACATTCCGCTTCAGCGCGTTCGGCCTCGGCCGGGCTCTCGACGAACAGCCGCGTCGCACCGGCTTCCGCGAACACTGCCACCGCATCGCCCTCTCCCGCCGCGAAGTCGCTGGCGTAGCGCAGATAATCGGCGTGCCAGGCATTGCCGAAGGCGAGCACCGCGTCCCAGCCTTGTTCGGCAAGCAGAGCGCTCAGACGCTGGCGGCGAACATCGTGCAGCGCTTCGCTCATTTCACTCGGCCGCCCTTCCCGCGTGCGCATAACCGTAATCGCGCGCCGCCGCCGCCGGCGTGATCAACCCTTCGGCAAGATCGGCTTCGATCGACGCCAGATCGCGTCCGGCGGGATCGCCGTAGCCGCCGCCGCCCGCGGTCATGAACGTCACCGTGTCGCCGGCCTCCAGGGGCACGTTGGTCGCTTTGAAAGCCTCCTCCTCGCTGCCGTCGACGCGACGAATGACCGCCCGGTTGACCGCGCCCGACGCGCCGCCCGCGACGCCCCACGGCGGATCGACGATGCGTTCCAGATTTATGTTCACGGTGGTGCGTTGCAGACAGCGATAGCAAATTTCGATACCGAGCCCGCCGCGATGGGCGCCCGCGCCGCCGCTGTCGGGCCTGAGCGCGTGGCGTTCGACGATGAAAGGATAGTTGATTTCCTGAATTTCGACCGGCGCGTTGCGCACGTCGGACTGACATATGGACACCGAGGCGTCCTCGCCGTCGCCGCCCGGCCGGCCGCCCCAGCCGCCGCCGAAAATGTTCATCAGCAGGAACCGTTTCCCGTCATCCTCGCGGTAGCCGTAGAACGAGCAGCCCCCCATATCGCCCTTGTGCGCCGCCGGGATCACGTCGGGTAAGGCCGAGGCCAACGCCTTCAGGATGGTGTCGATCACAGTCGGCAGCGCGATCGACCACAGCCCGATCGCGGCCGGCGCCTTCGCGTTCAGCATCACGCCCTCGGGCAGGATCAGATTCAACGGGCGGAAACAGCCTTCGTTGACCGGCGCATCCGGCATGGTCAGGCACTTGAACGCGATGCGCGCCGCCGCCATGCCGCCGGAATAGCCGGAATTCATCGGCGTCGGCACCTGCTTGTTAACCTCGGAAAAGTCGATGGTCATTTCCGCGTCCGCGACCGTGACCGTGACCTTGATGTCGAGCGGCTTATCCAGATTGCGCCCGTCATTGTCGAGTTGGCTGTGCGCGGTGTAAATACCGTTCGGAATGCGCGAGACCACGGCGCGCGCCTCGGCCTCGGCCTGGTCCCATATCGTCTCGACGCAAGCCGATATGCTGGCCGCGCCGTAGCGGCCGAACAGTTCGCCCAGGCGTCGCGCGCCCAGATGACAGGCGGCGGTCTGGGCGCGCAGATCGCCGAGCGAAGATTCGGGAAAGCGGAGATTGTCCTGCAGCACCTGCCACAGCGCGTCGTTGCGCTCACCCGCCTCGTAGATTTTCAGCGAGCGAAGCTGCAGGCCTTCCTGGAAGATTTCCGTGGTCTCGTACGAACCGAAGCCGGTGCGCGAGCCGCCCACATCGACCCAGTGCGCGCGGTTGGCCGCGAAGGCCACGATTTCGCCTTCGAAGAAGCACGGCGTATAGACCACCACATTGTTGAGATGCTGTCCGCAAACATAAGGGTGATTCATGATCACCACGTCGCCGGGCGCGAAGCCGTCGAGCCCGTAACGTTCGACGCCGTCGAGCACCGCCACCCCGAGATCGGCCAGAAAGATCGGCAACCCGCCAGCGTTCTGGCTGATCATCCGGCCCTTTGTGTCGATCAACCCGCAGCAAAAATCGCGCACCTCGTAAATCATTATGTTGTAGGCCGATTTGCAGAGCGCCGTCGCCATCTCCTCGGAGTAGGCCACCAGCGCGTTGCGCACGACTTCCAGCGTGATGGGGTGAACCTTCATGTTGTAGGCGCGAGAGTTATCATCAGGTGTCCCTCGGGCGTAACCTCGGCGACATCGCCGGGGTGGATCAGGGTCGTCGAATTCGGCTCCTCGATGACCGCCGGCCCTTCCACAGTATAGCCCGCCGGCAGGCCGGGCCGCCAGACGATGCGGGCGGCGAGCGGCGCCTCGGGATCGTCGAAGATCACGTCGCGGCGTTCGTCGGGCAGCGCCGCCTCTGGCGCCATCGGCGCGGCCAGCCATTCAGCCGCCGGGGAGTCCGCCGCCGAAACGGTCACCGAGAGGCGAAGATTGACCATTTCGATGGGCTCGTCGCGCGCCGAATGGCCGTAACGTCGATCATGCAACGCGTCGAAGGCGGCGCGAATCGTCCCGGAACCACCGCCTGCGAGTTCCTCGGGCGAAGAGACCGGCACCGGGATCGTGTGTTCCTGGCCGCGATAGCGGAGATCCGCCCCATAGGCCAGGATCTCATCCGCCGCATCGATGCCTTCATCGGCGAGCCCCGCACGTCCGACTTCGGCGAGTTCCTCGAAGGCGCTGGTCGCGGCGTCGCGGTCGATATCGGCAAGGGCGTGGACGAAGGTGCGCACGAAATCCTGCCGCCAGGTGGCCAGCAACATGCCGAGCGCGGAAAAATTACCGGGCAGTTTCGGCACCACGACCTTCGGAATGAAAATTTCGCGCGCCAGGGATATCGCGTGCAGCGGCCCGGCCCCGCCGAACGCGATCAGCGCGCAATCGCGCGGATCGCAGCCGCGCTCGACCGACACCGCGCGCACCGCGAGCGACATCGCGGCATCGGCGATGGTCGCGATGCCGCGCGCCGCATCCGGCACGGTGAGACCCAGCGGTCGCGCTATCTTGTCGGCGATGGCCGCCTCGGCCAGCGACCGGTCGAGCGCCATGTCGCCGCCCAGGAAACGGGCGCCCGACAGCCGACCAAGGACGAGATCGGCGTCTGTCATCACCGGGTCCTCGCCGCCGCGCCCGTAGCACGCGGGACCCGGCTCGGCGCCGGCGCTGCGCGGGCCGACATGCAGGCCACCCTGATCGTCGCACCAGGCGATCGAGCCGCCGCCGGCGCCCACTTCGATGATATCGACCACCGGCAGGCGCATGGGCTGGCCACTGGCGTAACCACCGATGAAATAGCCGTCCATCACCGCCGCCTCGCCATCGACGATCAGGCTGGTCTTGGCCGTGGTGCCGCCCATGTCGAATCCGATACACTGGTCGAGCCCGAGATGGCGCGCCAGCAGACCGGCGCCAATCATGCCCGCCACCGGCCCCGATTCCATCATCGCGACCGGCTGCGCCTTTGCCTGGGCGATCGACATGGTGCCGCCGTTCGAGCGCATGATCTGGACGCCGCCGCCGAAACCGGCATCGCCGAGAAAGCCCTGGAGGCGACCGAGATAACCGCCGACGCGCGGCCCGACATAGGCGTTCAACGCGGTGGTCGAAGTACGCTCATATTCCCGGAATTCGCGCAGGATCTCGTGCGAGCATGTCACGAACATGCCGGGTTGGCTTTGCCGCAGGATTTCACCGGCCAGACGTTCATGCTCCGGATTGGCGTAGGAATGCAGAAAGCAGACCGCGACCGCATCGACGCCCTGGGCGGCCAGCGCCTCTCCGGCGCGCGCTATCTCGTCGGCATCGAGCGGCGTCAGCGCTTCTCCGGCCGCATTCATGCGCTCGGGCACCTCAATGGTCAGATGACGCGGAATCAGCGGCCGCGGCCGGCGAAACTCGAGATTGAACCCTTCCGGCCTGTTGCCGCGTCCGATGGCGTAAACGTCCCGGAAACCCGGCGTGGTAATCAACGCGGTCGCCGCGCCCTTGCGTTCCAGCACCGTATTGATGGCGATGGTCGAACCATGCAGGAACTGGTCCAGCGCGGCCGCGTCGCACCCGGCAATTTGCAGGCTGGCGGCCGCGCCCTCGGTGGGGTCGGCGACCGTGGTCGAGGTCTTGGCGGCAATCATCCGCCCGTCCTGGTATCCCACCAGATCGGTGAATGTGCCGCCGATATCGACGCCGACGATATTCAACGCATCCTCCCTATCCCGCGCCCGTGATAGACGGCGCGGCGGAGAGGGTCAATCGGACACGATCCGCCTTGTAGGCCGGAGGGGCAATCGCCATATATCTGGTGGACGCCGATTTCGGGTCCACACACCGCCCGCTCATTGCCGAGGGGCATGTTTTTGCAATGTCTGATTGTGGAGTTGCAGACGATGGAATTCGAGAAATATACCGAACGGGCGCGCGGATTTATCCAGTCCGCCCAAGGCCTTGCGCTAAGATCCAATCATCAGAGATTCCTGCCCGAACATTTGTTCAAGGTGCTGCTCGACGACGAGGAAGGGCTGTGCGCGAACCTGATCGGGGCGGCCGGAGGCGACGCGAAAGAGGCCTCGCGCCGCGTTGCGGCTGAACTTGAAAAGCAGCCCCAGGTCGAAGGTGGCGACGGCCAGGTTTATCTGGATACCACCACCGCGCGATTGTTCGAATCGGCCCAGCAGATCGCCGAAAAAGCGGGCGACAGCTTCGTCACCGTCGAGCGCCTGCTGCTGGCGATGGCGCTCGCCGTCGGCACCGCCCCGGCGACGATCCTGGGCGATGTCGGGGTCACGCCGCAGACCCTCAACAAGGCGGTCGAGGATCTTCGCAAGGGCCGCAAGGCCGATAGCGCGTCCGCCGAGGATTCATATGACGCGCTGGAGAAATACGCCACCGACCTGACCCAGGCGGCGCGCGACGGCCGGCTGGACCCGGTCATCGGCCGCGATGAGGAAATCCGCCGCACCGTGCAAGTGCTGTCGCGGCGCACCAAGAACAACCCCGTGCTGATCGGCGAGCCCGGCGTCGGCAAGACCGCCATCGTCGAGGGGCTGGCCCAGCGCATCATCAAGGGCGACGTGCCGGAATCATTGCGCGACCGCCGGCTGATGGCGCTCGACCTCGGCGCCATGGTGGCCGGCGCCAAATATCGCGGCGAGTTCGAGGAACGCCTGAAGGCGGTGCTCTCGGAAATCAAGGAATCGAACGGCGAGATCATCGCCTTTATCGATGAGATGCACACCATCGTCGGCGCCGGCGCGGCGGAAGGCGCGATGGATGCCTCGAACCTGCTCAAACCCGCGCTCGCGCGCGGCGAGCTGCATTGCGTCGGCGCCACGACGCTCGACGAATACCGCAAGCGGGTGGAAAAGGACGCCGCACTTGCGCGCCGCTTCCAGCCGGTGTTCGTCGCCGAGCCCAATGTCGAGGACACGATCTCGATCCTGCGCGGGCTCAAGGAAAAATACGAAGTGCATCACGGCGTGCGCATCGCCGACAGCGCCCTGGTATCGGCGGCAACGCTTTCCAACCGATATATTACCGACCGCTTTCTGCCCGACAAAGCTATCGACCTGATGGACGAGGCGGCGAGCCGCCTGCGCATGGAGATCGACAGCAAGCCGGAAGAGCTCGACGAGTTGGACCGGCGCATCATTCAGCTCAAGATCGAGCGCGAGGCGCTGAAGAAAGAGGACGATGCGGCATCGCAGGACCGCCTCGAGGCGCTCGAAGAGGAGCTGACCGAGCTTGAGGGCAAGTCGCGCGATCTTGCCGCCGTGTGGCAGGCCGACAAGGACCGCCTCGCCGGCGGACAGAAGATCAAGGAGCAGCTCGACGCGGCGCGCGGCGAGTTGGAGATCGCCCAGCGCAATGGCGACCTCGCCCGCGCCGGCGAACTGTCCTATGGCGTCATCCCGGAGCTCGAGCGCAAGCTCAGTGATCTGGAGAGCGGCGAGAAGGAGCGCATGCTGAACGAGGCGGTCGGCGAGCAGCAGATCGCCTCGGTGGTGGCGCGCTGGAGCGGCATCCCGGTTGAAAAGATGCTCGAGGGCGAGCGCGAGAAATTGCTCCATATGGAAGACGGGCTGCGCCACCGGCTGATCGGCCAGGACGAGGCCGTGGTTGCGGTCAGCAATGCGGTCAGGCGCGCCCGCGCCGGCCTGCAGGATGGCGACCGGCCGATCGGCTCGTTCCTCTTCCTCGGCCCGACCGGCGTCGGCAAGACGGAGCTCGCCAAGGCGCTCGCGGAGTTCATGTTCGACGACGAAACCGCGCTCGTGCGCATCGATATGTCGGAATATATGGAGAAGCACGCGGTCGCCCGTCTGGTCGGCGCGCCGCCCGGCTATGTCGGCTATGAGGAAGGCGGCGTGTTGGCGGAGACCGTGCGCCGCCGGCCCTATCAGGTCGTCCTCTTCGACGAGATGGAAAAGGCCCATGCCGACGTCTTCAACATCCTGTTGCAGGTACTCGACGACGGCCGGCTCACGGACGGTCAGGGGCGCACGGTGGATTTCCGCAACACGGTGATCATCATGACCTCCAATATCGGCGCCGAACTGTTGGCGGCGCAGCCCGAGGGCGAGGATTCGGATGCGGTGCGCGGGCCGGTGATGGAAGCGGTGCGCCGCGCCTTCCGTCCGGAATTTCTCAACCGGCTCGATGAAACGATTTTGTTCCATCGTTTGACCCGGGAGAATATGGACGAGATCGTCGATATTCAGGTGGCCGGCCTGGCGGCGCGCCTGGCCGAACGCAAACTCACTTTGGATTTGTCGTCCGCCGCCCGCGCCTGGCTCTCCGAGACCGCCTACGACCCGGTCTATGGCGCGCGCCCCTTAAAGCGCGTCATCCAGCGTCACCTGCAGGACCCGCTCGCCAATCTTATTCTCGAAGGCAAGGTGCTCGACGGGCAGACAATTCGCGTCGTGCCTGCTGAAGGTGGGCTCGGTATCGTGGCGAGCGAGTCGGGAGAGGTCTTGAGCGCCGCCTGATCAGCGGCTGGCGACTTTCTGCACACTCGGTACTTCGGCGATCAGCACGCGCACTTTGCGGACCTGTTGGTCGAACAGGGCAAGCTCCGCGCCCTTGAGCTTTTGCCCGGTCGGCAGCTTTAGCTTGCGCGGGTTCATCTGCTTGCCGCCGCGCAGCACTTCGTAATGCAGATGCGGGCCGGTGGAGCGCCCGGTGGAACCGACATAGCCGATGGTTTGGCCTTGGCGCACCCGCTTGCCGGATTTCATGCCGCGGGCATAACCGTTCAAATGAGCATAGGCGGTCTTGTAAGTGCCGTTGTGGCGGATACGGATATATTTGCCATAGGCGCCGTTGCGCCCGATGCGCTCGATCACGCCGTCGCCGGCGGCGACCACGGGCGTACCTTTCGGCGCCGCAAAATCGAGGCCGCGATGCATTTTGTTATAGCCGAGCACCGGGTGACGCCGCATGCCGTAGCCGGATGACAGCCGCGCGCCGTTGATCGGTGTGCGCATGAGCGCCTTGCGCGCGCTCTGGCCCTTGCCGTTGAAATAATCCACCGGGCCGTTGGAGGGCTCGTGGCGGTAAAGTTCGATCGGCTGGCCGCTCAGGCTGAGGGAGGCGAACAGCACCGGCCCCAGCGCGACGGTCTCGCCATCGTCATTGAGCAGGTTTTCGTAGAGCACTTCGAAGCGGTCGCCTTTTTGAATCTCGCGCTGGAAGTCGACATCGAAACTGAAGATCTGCACCAGCTCCATCAGAATGCTGATCGGCAGGCCCGCCTCCATCGCGGCGTCATAGAGGCTGGTCTGGATATGGCCTTCGGCTTTTTCCAGTCGGCGGACGAGGTCGCGCGCCACTTCGCTGGCGTGGAAACTGTCATCCGCCTGGCGGGCGACGAGAATGTCGCGGTCGGGCGCGACATCGAGGGCGATTTCGGCGAGCCGGAAGGCGCGCGCCTTGGTGTCGTCGACCAGCGGCTCGAAGGCGAGGGTAAGGGTCTGTCCGATCTGCAAGCTGCGCGGATTGTGCACGGTACGGAACGCGGCGATCGCCGCCTCGGCATCGGTCGCGGCGCTGCCGGCCTTGGTGAGGGCGACGAATAAGGTATCCCCCTTGCCGATCATCACGGCTTTGCGGGTGAGGCCGTCGGCGGGCGTATTGTCATTGGCCGTCGCGGGCAGGGTGAGCGCGGCCGCACTATCCGCCGCGCCGGATCGGATCGGCCAGACCCGGGCGGGATCGGCTTCCAGGGGTCGCTCGGTCGGCGCCGCGGCGGCGATGATCGCGCCATTCATTGCCTGACCCTGGCCGGGACGGGATTCGAGCCGCACGCCCTCGCGCGTCACGGTCCGTAAGCCATCGCTCCGACCGGCTTCGGCAGCGGCTAGATTCGCCGTGAAATTAGGCTCGCTGACCTTGGCGACGGAGAATTTCTTGGCGCCGCTTCGCAACACTTCTATATGGCGCTTCTTGGCGAGCTCGATGCTGAGGCCTTCGAGGGTGAGGGCGCCGGCTTTATCCGCGCGGGTGGCAAGGACGAGTTTCTGGCCTTCGCGCAGGCGGCGGGGATTGAACTTTTTCCTCAGCGCGCGAATGGCGCGGTCGGCCTCGAAGCGGTCGATGCCCTCGCTGCGCAGGATCGACATTAATGTGTCGCCGCGGTTGACCTCGATCGTCGATACGATGATGTCGGACGCCAGATTGGTTTCGCTCTTCGGCGCCGGAGCCTTCTCGGCCGGGGCCGTCTTCTGTGCGTCGGCTTGCGACGGTTTGGCGGGTGCCGGCGCCTGCGGCTTGGGTTCGAGCGACGCCTGCTTGACGGGCTCCTTGGGGATATCGGCGGGGGCCGGCGGTTTTGCCGCCGGCGCGATATCGGCCAGGCTTTGCAGCGGTGCGTTGGTCAGTCCGCCGGCGAATTTGCCCGATGCCTGGCGCGTGACGGTGACATGGCGTTTGCCGCCGAGGGCGAGAGAGAAGCCCTGCAGCTCCGGCTTGCCCTTGCTGTTGTCGGCGATGACCATATGGACCGTCTCACCGGCGCGCAGGCGCCTCGGATCGAAATAGGCCCGGAGGGCGCGGATCGCTTTATCCGCTTCGCCGCGGGCGATGCCGTGCGCGGTCAACAGGTCCATTAAGATCGCGCCTTTGGGGACGCGTACCTTATGCGCCGCGCCGGCGATCTTCGTCTCTTCGGCGATGGCGGGCTCGCTGTGTGCCTCGGCGATCTCGCCGCCGGCTTCAACGCCGAGCGCGAGGGCGGAATTGCGGCGCGCGTCATAGACGCCGTCCGAGACGCGCCGCACATTGACCACGCGGCCATCATCGAGATGGACGGCAACTCCGATCAGCGTCCATTTGCCGTCGGGACGTACCTCGCCGGGAAGAACGGATACTTTTTGACCGACGGTCAATTTCCGCGGATCGAAGCGGGTTTTGAGTGCCTTGACGGCACGGTCGATATCGCGCTCCCAAATGTCGAGCGAGCGCATGATATTGCCGATGGTGTGACCGCGACGCGCCTGAACCGACACGATGCCCGCCGCCCGCAGGGGAGCATCCCCGGCCATGCCCGCATCGTTGTTGGGCCAGGGCTGACCGGCGCGTTGGGCGCGGAACCGGCCATCGCCGCCGCGGATCACCTGGACATAGCTGTTCTTGCCGAGCTCGACGGAAAAGACGGAGAGCACCGGACCATTATCGCCGGTCGAATCCAGCTTGACGAATATGCGCTGGCCGATGCGAAGCTTCTTCGGGTTAAAGACGTTCTTAACCGCTCTGGCCGCGGCGGCGGCGTTGCTGCGCGGCGCACCGGCATATTCTAGTATCTTAAAGAGTGTATCGCCCTTGCGGACGGTGAGCTGCTGGGTCGTCGCCGCCCCGGGATCGGAGAGATCGGATTGCGAACTTGCCGCCGAAGCGGGCTGAATTCGCCCATCGCCGCCGACCAGCGCGTTGACACCGAAAGCGGCGGCGGCAAGAAAGAGCCCGCCGACGATCGGTCCGCGCACGGTTTGATTCGTTAATATTTGCCGCATTGCGTTGAATTCACTTGCTAATTTTGAACGCCGCAACACAGCGCGGATATCGATAGATCAACGAAGATACGCGCCCCACCCCGGTCCGGTAACCATACCGGACGATTCGTTAACATATTAACCATGCTTTTGTAGTCGAAAATTGTCAATAAATTCTTGCACTTCGCGCTTTTTGTCCGATTTGTGGTCGAATAAACCGATTTAACCGGGAGCGCGGGTGTTAAGCATGACCGGGCGCTACGAAAAATGCGGGTTTTGTGCGAAAAATCGCGAGATAGCCTTGACTTTGCATAGGGCGGGGCGTAAGACACCCCAACGCGTCACGGACCGCAAGGGCCGTGGCGCGAAGCGCTCTTTGACATTGTGAATTGGAAGAGATGCGTGGGCGGCGTTGATTTAATGCTGCCGACGCAAACGTTTCGATACGTCTTGGTTCGGGATGCAAATTCCGATCAAGGGCGTAGCGAGCGTGCGTTTGCGTGGGATCACGTTAATTCATCCCACATTCGGTTTTTCGAAATCGGAGACGGGATGAAACATTCAACTTGAGAGTTTGATCCTGGCTCAGGACGAACGCTGGCGGCAGGCCTAACACATGCAAGTCGAACGAGAAGCCATCCTTCGGGATGGTGGGCAGTGGCGAACGGGTGAGTAACGCGTGGGAACCTGCCCTTCGGTACGGGACAACCGCGGGAAACTGCGGCTAATACCGTATATTCCCTACGGGGGAAAGATTTATCGCCGAAGGATGGGCCCGCGTCCGATTAGCTTGTTGGTGAGGTAAAAGCTCACCAAGGCGACGATCGGTAGCTGGTTTGAGAGGATGATCAGCCACACTGGGACTGAGATACGGCCCAGACTCCTACGGGAGGCAGCAGTGAGGAATTTTGCGCAATGAGCGAAAGCTTGACGCAGCAACGCCGCGTGATTGAAGAAGGTCTGAGGATTGTAAAAATCTGTTATAAGGGAAGAATAGTATATATTCTAACAAATTATATATTTGACGGTACCTTATTAGAAAGCCCCGGCTAACTTCGTGCCAGCAGCCGCGGTAATACGAGGGGGGCAAGC
>CAZPMO010000025.1:0-33331 GCA_964587515.1 uncultured Rhodospirillaceae bacterium
GGAAAGCTAAGTATCTCCTCATCCTGAGGAGGGCCGAAGGCCCGTCTCGAAGGATAGCACCCTGTAATCATCTCTCTTGCGATTGCCCTAGCATCAAGTCCGCGGGCTCTTTCTCTGTGGCATTCTTAACTTGCGCCGTCCGTAGCTGGGGAAAAAACGCGCGCGCCAGACGTGCCAGGACTGCCAGAGCGGCGCGATCATCACCTCGTCGCGACCGCGCGCCACCGCATCGAGAATACGCCGCGCCACGTCGGCGGGGTCCATGCCCTCGGCCTGGATGCGGTTTTTGCGGCCATAGGCGGCGCCATCGGCGGTGCGCGCGTTGATGGAGATATCGGTATCGGCCGATCCCAGGACGATGATGGTAAGCGCCACGCCGTCGGCCCAGCTTTCCGCCCGCAGACTGTCGAAGACGCGTTCCAGCGCCGCCTTGGACGCGCTGTAGCCGGACCGCATGGGCGTCGAGTATTTCGCGGCGATCGAGGAGATCACCACCAGGCGTCCACCGCCGCGTTCGGCCATCAGGGGCAGCGCCAGCTTGGCGAGCGCCAGCGGTCCGAAAAAATTGACTTCCATCAGTTCGCGATAGACCGCCATGTCGGCCTTGGCGACGGGCGCGCGCATGGTGATGCCGGCATTGTTGATCAGGATATCAACGCCGCCGAAGCGTTCTTTAACCTGTCCGACGGCATCGGCAAGCGTTTCGGGCCGGGCGAGGTCGAGCGGCAGTACCAGCCGCTCGCCGTCGCCGGTGAGCGTGTCCACGACCCGCGCGAGTTCGTCGGCGCGGCGCGCGGACAGGACCAGATCGGCGCCCTCGCGGTCGAAGGCGCGCGCCAGCGCCTCGCCGATTCCCGACGACGCGCCGGTGATCCACACCAATTTTCCCGCGAACCGCATGATCCCCCGCCTTCCCAGCCCTGCCTTCCCACGTCTTCCCCGGGGCGAAACGCTGCTATAGTGGCCGCTCCGGCCCACTTATATAGTCGAGATGCGCCCCCTGATGAAGTTCCGGCCGAGCACGGCGATGGCGGCGTTGCCGGCGCCCATCCAGGGCGCTACGTGGATGGTGTTGTCGGGCTTTTTCTTCACCGGCGCGGCCGCCGCGGTCCGTCATCTCGCGGGTGAAATCCATTTCATCGAAATCTCGTTTTTCCGCACCGCGTTCGGCATCGTGATCATGCTGCCGTGGCTGTGGAGCGTGGGGCTGTCGGCGATGCGCACCCGGCGCACCGGCGCCTATATCCAGCGCAGCACGGTCAGCGTGCTGGCCAATATCTGCTGGTATGCGGCGCTGGCGCTGATGCCGATCGCCGACGCGACGTCGCTGTCCTTCACCACGCCGATTTTCGTTTCCATCGCCGCGGTGATCCTGCTGCGCGAGCCCATGCGCGCCATTCGCTGGGTCGGGCTGATCGTCGGGTTCGGCGGCACGTTGATCATTCTGCGGCCGGGTTTCGCCGAGGTGAATGTCGGCGCGCTGCTGGTGCTGGGTTCGGGATTCCTGTTCGCATGCTCGGCGATCTTCGTGAAGATCCTGTCGCGCGAGGATCGGCCGGACACCGTCACGCTCTATCAGCTCCTCTATATGCTGCCGTTGAACTTCATCCCGGCGCTGTTCGTCTGGACCTGGCCGACGCCCGTGCAATGGGTGATGCTTGCGCTGGTCGGGATTCTGACCACGCTGGCGCAGCGCTGCTATGTGCGCGCCTATGCCGTGGCCGACGCCTCGGCGGTGCAGCCGTTCGACTTCCTGCGCCTGCCGTTCGCGGTCGGACTCGGTTTCGTGCTGTTCGCCGAATTGCCCGATCCGTGGGCGGTCGCCGGCGGGCTGGTGATCTTCGCCTCCACCGCCTTCGTGGCCCACGGCGAGGCGCGGTACAACCGGCGCGGCGCCGGACCCTGACGAAAAAGCCCCTCCCGAGCGGGAGGGGCTTTCATCGAAATAGGCGGGACCGGTCAGCCGAGATTTTCGGCGAAGAAGTCCAACGCCCTGCCATGGCAACGTTCGCGCGCGCCGGCGTTGAGCACGTCGCGTTCCTCGCAGCAGAAGCCGTGCGCCGAATCGTCATAGACGAAGCTTGGAATATCCGGATGCGCGTCACGGATCTTCTGCACGTCACCCATGGGAATGGCGTGATCCTTGTCGCCGAAATGCATCTGGATCGGCATTTTCGGCGTGTCGTTTGCCGCGCGTCCCGCCACGCCGCCGCCATAGCACGATACCGAGCAGTCGAGGCTGTCGAGGTTGCAGCCGGAAATCCACGCCACGTAGCCGCCGAAGCAATAGCCGATCAGCCCGACCTTGCCGGCGCCGGCCACGTCCCGGGCGGCCGCGTCCACATCGGCGAGGATGCCTTCATCATTGAGCTTGCCGCGCGCTTCACGCGCCGCCGCGAAATCCGTTTCGTTGTAGCCGAGCTCGATGCCCGGCTCGATGCGGTCGAACAGCGCCGGGGCGATCGTGAGATAACCCTTGCCCGCGAACTCGTCGACCAGAGTTCGGACATGGCTGTTGACGCCGAAAATTTCCTGGATGATGACGAGGCCGCCTTTCGCCGCGCCCGATGGTTCGCCCTTATACGCGCCCAGCGAATGGCCGTCGCTGGCGGTCAATTGTACGTTCTGTCCCATAATGGAATCCTCCCCTGATATGAAATCCCTGACGGAAGCCTTGAGCTTTCCGCCGTCCCGCGCCGATAGTATCGTTAAACGTTGAAGCGAAAAAGGATTACGTCGCCGTCCTGGACGATGTAGTCGCGGCCTTCCTTGCGCAGCTTCGCGTTTTCCTTGGCGCCCTGTTCGCCGCCGCACGTGATGTAATGGTCGTAGGTGATGGTCTCGGCGCAGATGAAGCCGCGCGCGAAGTCGGTATGGATCTTGCCGGCGGCGTCCTGGGCGCGGGTATTCGCCGGGATCGTCCAGGCGCGGGTCTCGGTCGGGCCGGCCGTGAAATAGGTGATCAGGTCCAACAGGCCGTAGCCCGCGTGGATGACGCGCGCCAGGCCGGTTTCTTCCAGACCGAGCGACGCCAGGAAATCCGCCTTCTCGTCCTCGTCGGCGAGCACCGCGATCTCGGCCTCGATCGCGGCCGAGATCACCACCGAGACCGAGCCCCGCGTCGCCGCCCATTCCGCGACCTTGTCCGAATAGGCGTTGCCCGAGGCCGCCGACTCCTCGTCCACGTTGCAGACATACATCATCGGTTTCGCGGTCAGCAGCTGCATCTGGCGGAACAGCCCGGCCTCGTCCTCGCTGACTTCCAGTTCGTGCGCCGGTCGCCCGTCCTGCAGCAGCGGGATGCAGCGTTCGACCATATCCTTCATGGCGGTGGCTTCGGCGTCGCCGCCGCGCGCCTTCTTCACCAGCGGCGGCAGCCGCCGCTCCAGACTGTCGAGATCGGCGAGCAGCAGCTCGGTCTCGACGGTTTCCGCGTCGGCCACCGGATCCAGCGGCTCCTCGCGGGGTATTCCGCCATCCTCGAAGCAGCGCAACACATGGGCGATGGCGTCAACCTCGCGGATATTGGCCAGGAACTGGTTGCCCAGGCCTTCGCCCTGGCTGGCGCCCTTCACCAGCCCGGCGATGTCGACGAAATCAAGCTGGGCCGCGGTGATCTTGGCCGATTTTGCGAGGACCGATATTTCATCGAGCCGTTGGTCGGGGACCGCGACGCGCCCGATATTGGGCTCGACCGTGGAAAACGGATAGTTCGCCGCCTCGGCCGCCGCGGTCGCCGTCAGGGCGTTGAACAGCGAGGACTTGCCCACATTGGGCAGCCCGACGATGCCGCACTGAAACCCCATCAGTCGTTCTCCGCCTTCGCCTCGGCGCCTGAGTCCGCCTTGCCCTTGCCGGCTGGCTTCGGGGGTTTGGGCGGCGGGTGGATCAGCGCGACCCGGGTCATGAAGTCGGCTTCCTCGCCCTCGATCAGCAACGGCAACGCCTCGGCGACCGCATCGACGACTTTTCCGACCTTGTCCATCTCGGTTTTCCTGAAATCGGACAGCACATAGCCGTGCACCCGGTTCTTGTCGCCCGGGTGGCCGATGCCCAGGCGAATGCGCCGGTAATCCTTGCCGATATTGGAATCCAGGCTGCGGATGCCGTTATGGCCGCCCGCGCCGCCGCCGCGCTTGACCCGCACCTTGCCGAGCACGAGGTCGAGCTCGTCATGCATCACGATCACGTCGCGCGCCTTGATCTTGAAGAAACGCTGGGCCGAGCCCACCGCGCGGCCGGAATCGTTCATATAGGTCTTGGGCCTGAGCAACAGAATCTTTTCGCCGGCGATGGTCCCGGTCGCGACATAGCTCTGGAAGCGCGCGCGCTCGGCCGAAAAGCCATGACGACGGGCAACCTCCTCGGCCGCCATATAGCCGAAATTGTGGCGGTGCCTGGCATATTTCGGGCCGGGATTGCCGAGCCCGACGAGGATGATCACTAGTCGCTCGACTCGGAACCCGACGAGTCGCCTTCGCCGCCTTCGGCCGGCTTTTCGCCTTCCGCACCCTCGGCGCCTTCTTCGCCCTCGACGCCCTCGACGCCCTCTTCACCTTCTTCGCCTTCGGCCGCTTCCGCCGCCGCCTCTTCGGCCACCACTGTCGGCGCCGCCACCGTGGCGACCGTGAAATCGCGGTCGGTGATGGTGAAGCTCACGTCCTCGGGAAGCGTGATCATGCTGGCATGGAGCGCATCGCCGATTTCATATCCGGTAAGGTCGAGGGTGAAGATTTGCGGGATCCTGTCGGCCACGCACTGCACCTCGATTTCATGGCGCACGATGTTCAGCACGCCGCCACGTTTGAGGCCGGGTGATTCTTCCTCGTTGATGAACGAGACGGGCACCAGCACCGTGATCTTGCGATCCGCCGAAAAGCGCAGAAAATCCACATGCATGGCGCTGTCGGTGACCGGATGGAACTGCACTTCGCGCGGCAGCACCCGGTGATTCTGGCCGTCGACGGCCACGTCGATCAGGCGGATGAAGAATCCCTGCCGGTGGATCTCCTGTTCCAGCGCTTTCTTCTCGACGTTGACCATGATCGGCGATTCGTTGTTGCCGTAGATCACTCCCGGCACCAGCCCCTCGCGACGGGCGGCTCTGGCGGGCCCCTTCCCTGCCATGTCACGCGCCTTCGCGGTTAGGGAATTGACGTCAGCCATTCCATTTCTCCGTAAATGCGATCTGTTCAGGATCGGTAAAACGCCGGCCTCCAAGGGTGCCGGCGCGCCGATTTTCCCGCCCTTCCGGCGGGGCGTAAGGGTTTAAACGCTCAAGGGCGATTAGTCAAACAGACTGGAGACGGATTGCTCGTCGCTGATCCGCTTCATCGCCTCCGCGATCAGCGGCGCGATGGTGATCTGCTCCACCGTATTTGACGCCCGCACCGCCTCCGTCGACTGGATGCTGTCGGTGGTCACCACCCGATCGAGCGGCGAGTCGGAAACCCGAGCGACCGCCTCTCCCGACAGCACGCCGTGAGTCGCGTAAGCGCTCACCGAGGCGGCGCCCTGCTTTATCAGCGCCTCGGCGGCGTTGCACAGCGTGCCGCCCGAATCGATGATGTCGTCGACCAGGATACAATCGCGCCCTTCGATGTCGCCGATGACGTTCATCACCTCCGACACGCCGGCGTGCTCGCGGCGCTTGTCGATGATGGCGAGATCGGTATCGAGCCTTTTGGCGAAGGCGCGCGCGCGGAACACGCCGCCGATATCCGGCGAGACCATCATCAGCTTGCCGCCGTCGTAATGTTCTCGGATATCGCGCACGAAGACCGGTTCGGCGAACAGATTATCGACCGGGATATCGAAGAAACCCTGGATCTGTCCGGCGTGCAAATCCAGCGTGAGAACGCGGTCGGCGCCGGCCTTGGTCACCAGGTTGGCCACCAGCTTGGCCGAAATCGGCGTGCGCGGTCCGGATTTCCGGTCCTGTCTTGCATAGCCGAAATAGGGGATGACCGCCGTGGCGCGTCGCGCCGAGCCACGCTTCAGCGCATCCAGCGCGACCAGAAGCTCCATCAGATTGTCGTTGGCGGGAAACGAGGTCGACTGAATGACGAATACGTCTTCGCCGCGCACGTTTTCCTGAATTTCGACAAAGCATTCCATGTCGGAAAAGCGGCGGATGGTGGCCGATGTCAGCGGAATTTTGAGGTGGGCCGCGATGGCCTCGCTGAGCGGGAGGTTCGAGTTGCCTGCGACGATTTTCATGCTGGGTCCGCGTCTTGAAAGCCGGCCTTAGGTGAGCCGCGCGGAAATCTACCAGCGCCCCCGAGCCGTGTAAACGAGACTCAACGCCACGATCGCCGCCCCGCCCAATAATAGCCCCGCTCTCGCCACGCAACGGCCCACGGGTTGCCTCATTTCCGGCTAAATGAAAGCCGAAACTTTCCTTACGGCCGGGATGGGGCGCGAGGAAAAAATATTCAAAATAGAAAAAATATAGTAATTTTCTATTTTTAAGAACCGTATGGAGCGTCCTCGGGAATGTCGGTTCAAACAAGGATGGTTGATAATGAAAATTGGTATTTAAAAGAATTTTCCATCCGAAATTAGTTTGCTTATTGTCGCGGCGTGGTTCTTCGCATCGGCCGGTATCGTCAGTGGCCAGGAAGCGGATCGGGAGACAGCGTCGCCGCAAAGCGCGGCGCGGCTGGATACGCTTGGCTGGGTTCTATATGAGAAAGGCGATCACGGCGACGCGGTAAAATTACTGAAGCGCGCGGTTTCCCTGAGCCCCAAGAACCGCGGGTTCTGGAGCCATCTGGGCATTGCTCTTTTCAGCGCGGGAGAATTCAGAAACTCCGCGAAAGCGATAGAGTACGCCAGAACTCTTCCCGCCCCGGTAAACCAACGCGATATTCTCAAGGATTACCGCCTGCAGAAATCTATCGAGGCGACGGCGTCGAAAGCCGCCGGCGCGGGTTCGGCGTGCCTTAGCTTTGATCCGCCCCTGAAACGCGGCAAACGGGTCCGCTACGACGATTATGTACAGGTGACGCCGGCCTTGCGTGATCTCGTGATCGGAACCCGCGGCGGCAAGCTCTGCATCGACGGGCTTTCCTTCGGCAAAGAATACAAAATCTCCGTCCTCCCCGGATTGCCCGGCGGCGATGGGCTCAAGACGCTCATAAAAGACGACCTCTCGATTTTCATTCCGAACCGCAATCGGGCGATTTCCTTCCGCGAGCGCGGATATATCCTCCCGCGATATGGCGCGCAGATCGTTCCGCTGGAAACGGTCAACGCCCGAAAAGCGAAGATCAGGGTCCTCCATATCGCGGAGCGAAATCTGGTCGCCAAGCTGCGGCGCGGGTTCCTGGGTTCCTTGAGCTATTGGGATATGACTCGGATTATCGGACAGGACGGTTCCGTGATTTTCGAGGGGACGGTCGAATTTCCGGAAAAGCCGAACCGGTCCGTGGTTTCCGGCCTTGATGTCGAGGAACTGATCGGCAAAAAACTCGAAACCGGG
Organism: uncultured Rhodospirillaceae bacterium; assembly: GCA_964587515.1. Lineage (GTDB taxonomy): Bacteria > Pseudomonadota > Alphaproteobacteria > MPNO01 > MPNO01 > CAZPMO01. Next base: position 7,484 of record CAZPMO010000025.1, read on the forward strand.
ATATATGTGATCGTCGCCGGAAGCGCCGTCCAAAACACGTCGCGGTGGTGGCCGGAAACAACGCAGTGGCTGGTCGTCAGCGACGTCGGGACAAGCCTTTTTCGCGGCCCGGATGGGCTTCATGTGATGACCCGGTCGTTGAATAAAGCCGGCCCGCTGCCGGGCGTCACATTGTCGTTGGTGGCGCGGAACAATCGGGAATTGGCGCAGGCGGTCAGCGATGTACGGGGTTACGCCCATTTCCCGACGCCCCTGCTGAACGGGACCAGGGGAGATGAACCGGTTCTCGTGCGCGTGGAAAGCGCCGACGGCGGCTTCAGTTTCGTCAGCTTGAAACAATCGGCCTTCGATCTTCGAGATCGGGGCGTCGCCGGACGCGATGTGCCCGGTCCGGTCGATGCGTATCTTTTCACGGAGAGAGGAATATACCGCCCCGGCGAAGTGGTTCACCTGACGGCCCTGGTCCGCGACGATAAGGGCGGCGCGCTCAAGGGCGGCGTGCCCATGACCGTCCGGCTCGTTCGCCCGGATGGCGTGGAGGTCGACCGTCGGGTTCTCCGGGATGCCGGCGTCTCGTCTTATGTCGAGGATTTCCCCATCGATCCCGGCGCCCATTTGGGTGAATGGAACGCGCGCCTCTATCTCGATCCTGATGCGAAAGCGATCGGAAATGTCAGCTTTCAGGTCGCCGACTTCGTTCCGCCAAAGATCGACGTAAAGGCGGAAGGGATTCTAACCCCGGTAAATAGCGGGGCCAGGATATCGTTGAACGTGTCGGCGGATTATTTCTTCGGCGCACCGGCGGACGGGCTGCGCGTCAAGGCGAGGGCCCGGCTGCGCGCTCGACGGAATCCGTATGAACAATGGCGAAATTTCTTTTTCGGGCTCGAAGAAGAAAAGTTTGCTCCGGTCGCGGTCGCCTTCGATGAAGGAAATCTGGACAAGAAAGGAAAGACAAATCTCACGGCGTCTCTGAAGGAGTTTCCCGACGCAACCGCGCCCCTTGAAATCGAGATCCAGGCGCGCGTCTTCGAACTCGGTGGCCGGGCCCGCGCGGCGAAGGTCGTCATGCCGCTCGGCAATCTGGAAAAGGCGGTTGGAATTCATCCTCTTTTCGAGAACGGCCGCGCGGCGGACAACGCGCGCGCCCGGTTCGAGGTAGTCGCCGTGGACAGGAAGGGAAATTCAGTCGCCGCCCGACGTCTCGAATATATTTTCTACCGGGAACACAGGGACTACACTTGGTTCCGCCGATCGGGCGCCTGGGATTACGAAGTGTTCGTACGGAACGAACAGCTGCGTGAGGGCGCTCTGTCGGTTGCCGCGAATTCCGTGGAACCGCTCGGCTTCGACGTAAAGTGGGTGGCTTATCGTCTCGAGGTAACGGAGCCCGAGACCGGTGCGGCAAGCAGCTACAGGTTTTATGCGGGTTGGGCGGCGCGGCTTCCGGGCCGGATCGTCCAGACCGTCTTCAGGTGAAACTGGACCGCGAGGAATATCAGGCGGGGAGCATCGCGAGAGTTTTCATTTCTCCGCCGTTCTCCGGCGAGCTTGTACTCGTTGTCGCCGGCAAGGAACTCGAGATTATCCCCGCCGGCAAGATCACCAGGGACGGGAAAATCGTCGAAATTCCCATAAAGTCCCACTGGGCGGCGGAGCCCGGCGTTTATGTCATGCCGATCGTGTTCCGGCCCGGCGAGACGGCGGTGGAACGACAACCGGGCCGCGCGGTCGGCGTCGCCTGGATGAAAATGAACACCTCCAACCGAAAACTGAATGTTTCCCTGAATTCCCGGGACGAGGTGCGGCCGGGACAAACATTGACCATAAACGTGAATTCGGCGAGTCCCGGGTCCGAGACCTTCGTTACGCTCGCCGCCGTCGACGACGCGGTTCTCGGACTGACGGGTTACGAGACGCCAGACCCATTTTCGCACTTCTTCGCGCAGCGTTGGCTGGCCTACGAAGTCCGCGATACATACGGGTACCTGATCAACCCAACCGGAGCCGAGCGCGCCGTGGTTCGGTCCGGGGGCGATGAGGCCGCGGCTCGTCTCGACCGCGGTCTTTCGGCGCGATCCTCGAAGGTGGTCAGCCTCTTTTCAGGAATCGTCCGTACGGACGGCGAGGGGAAGGCGGAAATTTCGTTCGCGGCGCCGCAATTTTCGGGTCGGTTGAGACTCATGGCGGTGGCCTGGAACGCCAGGCAGATGGGTCACGCCGAAAGCACTGTTCAGGTCCGCGATCCCGTGGTCTCCGATCTCGTTCTGCCCCGTTTCCTTGCGCCCGGGGATCGCGCATTTGCCACCGCGACCTTCACCAATGTTAGTGGCGTCGTGGGAACCTATCAGGTGACTTTCGCAAGCAATGGCCCGGTGATGCTGGACGGGGAATCGTCGTGGTCGTTCGAACTCGGCGCCAAGGATACCTTCAGCGTCGATGTGCCTCTGGTGGGCAGTGGCGTCGGCGTGGCGGGTATTTCCATGCGCGTGAAGGGACCGATCGCTTTCGAAGTCGAAAAAAACTGGGACCTCGCGGTGAGACCAACGCAACCGGTCACCGCCCGGAAGCAATTCGTGCGGCTGGGAAAAGGCGAGGAGAAAAATCTTACCGCCAGCCTGGTTCGATCCTATCTCGAAGGCACCGAAGCCGTGACATTGTCGATCGGCTCGATCCCGTCATTCGGCGTGCAGGCGCTGGTCGACGGTCTCAGGGTTTACCCCTATCGGTGTCTTGAACAGACCACGAGCCGCGGTATGGCCTTCCTGTTCGGCACAGGGCGTTACCCGGCGGAAGGGACCCTAAAAAAATTTCCCGATGAATTCGTGCGGGAATTGGACGCGGCCATCAGCCGGTTGGCGACGCTTCAGCGCCGCGACGGTAGTTTCGGTCTGTGGTCGTCATCGGGACGCCGGCAGAAATGGTTGTCGGCATACGCCACCGATTTCCTGGTGCGCGCGCGCGAAGCGGGTCTCCGCGTGCCGGACGGCCTGTTCGATAATGCCCTGGGATGGTTGCGGTCCAGTGTGCGGGGCGGGTACTTCCGTGGAACCGAAAGCGTTTCCTCCGCCGCATATGCCCATTACGTCCTGGCCAGGGCCAACCGAGGAAATCCGGGTAAGCTTCGGCATTTTTTCGATACCTACAAACATCATTTCCCATCGACCCTGGAATCCGCCTTTGTCGCGACCGCGCTGGCTTCATACGGAGACGCCGTTCGCTCCCAACAGGCCGGTAAGGAGGTGTTGGACTGGATTGGCGGCGCGATGGACCGGACCGACACCAGGTATGATTACTATTCAAGTCCGACGAGACAGGTCGCGGCGGTTCTGCATCTTACCGCCGAGGCGAACTGGAAAGATGCGGAACTCGGCGCGCTGGCGACCCGCTTCGCGGAGCGGCTCGCGGCCAAGAAATACTTCAGCACACAGGAATCCGCCTGGATTTCCATGGCCGCCCATTCCATCGAACGCTGGACCAGGGACTACCGCGTCGAAGCCAATGGCCGGCTCTGGACCGGTCCCGCCCCGACCAGGATGCGGCTGAGCCCGACCATGTTGAAGCAGGGCTTCTCCGTGAAGAACGTGGGGACGGAGGATGCGACATACGAGATCGCCGTTCGGGGAGTCATGGGGCCCACATTGCCACCCGCCGAGAACGGCTTTTCGATCAAGCGTGATCTCATCGGCGAGGATGGAAAGCCGGTCTCTCCCGCCGAAATCAAACAAGGTGACCTCATACTGGTGCGGCTGTCGGGACGGATCGCGCCGACCTCGGATCGATAGTCGAGATCACACGCGTTGATCGTCGATCTGCTTCCCGCCGGCCTTGAAATAGAAACGGTGAATGTGGACGATTCCCTGTTCGGCCTTCCCGAGGGGATGTCGTGGACGGATAGTGACAAGTTGTTCGTCAAAGGCAGGGACGATCGATACGTCGCGGCTCTTAGACTTTCGGGGGGCGAAGGTTTCAGGCTCCAATATCTGGTCCGGGCGGTGACGGTCGGGACCTACACGTTTCCGGCGCCTTATGCGGAGAACATGTATCGTCCGGATCAATTCACCCGGGGGAAGGTGTCCCGTCTGGAAGTGCGCAGATGATCCGACGCCTCCTTGTAATCGGCGGATTTATCGCGGTCTCGGGCGCGACCGTGCTCGCCGTCGACGCCCTCTACCCGCCGGACCTCCATCGTTTCAAGGATTTGTCCAGGACCGTCGTCGCGGCCGACGGGACAATTCTTCGCGTTGTTACATCGACCGACCAGAAATGGCGGCTCCCGACACGCCTGGACCATGTCGACCCGAGATATATCGCGTATCTGATCGCATACGAGGACAAACGATTTTGGACCCACCATGGGGTCGATCCCCTGGCGATCGCCCGCGCGCTCGGTCAATGGTCGGGCGCCGGCAGGATCGTGTCGGGCGCATCGACCCTGACAATGCAGGTGGCGCGGTTGCTGGAACCCCGGCGACGAACCGTTTTGTCCAAGGCCATCGAAATGTTTCGCGCCATCCAACTGGAATCGCGGCTCTCGAAAAAGGAGATACTGTCCATCTACCTGACGCTGGCGCCGTTCGGCGGGAATATCGAAGGGGTCCGGACGGCCAGCCTGGCCTATTTCAATAAGCCTCCCCGCCGGTTGACGGTTGCCGAGGCCGCCCTGCTTGTCGCTCTGCCGCAATCTCCGTCGCGTTACCGGCCCGATCGTCGCCGAAAAAACGCCGCCGTGGCCAGGGCAAAGGTTCTGAAGAGGCTCCGATCCGCGCGCCTGATTACGCCACGCCAGGCTTCGGAAGCGGATGACACGCCGATCGGGACCCGGCGGCATCGGCTTCCGTTCCGCGCGCCGCATATGGCGAGGCGCCTTTTCTCCGAATATCCCGACGCGGCGACCGTTCGCTCCCATATCGTCCCGCAATTTCAAGCCGCCGTTGCCGACATCGACCATGAGGCGATCCGTCCCGCCGGTCACGGCGTCAATGCGGCGGCGATGGTGGTCGAGAATGAGACGTCGAAGGTTCTGGTCTACGTTGCATCGAGCGGTTTCTTCGACGAATCGCGGACGGGACAGATCGATTACATCCGGGCGGTCCGCTCACCGGGCTCCGCTCTGAAACCCTTCATCTACGCCATGGCCTTCGATGAGGGGATCGCACACCCTGAGACGTTTATCGCTGATCGGCGAAAGCGTTTCGGCGGCTATCGCCCGGCGAATTTCGACGGTCTGAGTCATGGACGAATTATCGCCCGCCACGCCCTGCAGGCATCCCTCAACGTTCCGGCCGTGACGTTGCTCCACGAGCTTGGACCGAGGAGATTTCTCTCGCGCCTCCATGGCTTCGGTATTCGTCCGAAACTCGGGAGCGGCGGCGGCGGTCCCGGGCTCGCCGTCGCGCTCGGTGGCGCCGGTCTTTCCCTTGAACAGCTTGTCGCGATGTACAGCGCGCTTGCCCGAGGTCGCGGATTCAAGGGTCTGTCATTTTCCAAGGGTCGGAACACGGTGGCGTCCGCGCCGTTCTACGACCCAACGGCAACCGCCGCCGTGGTGGACATTCTGGCGGGAACGCCAAGACCGCGAGGGCGATACGGTGCGGCGGCCGATAGGCGGATCGCCTTCAAGACGGGAACATCATCGGGCTACCGGGATGTTCTGGCCTTGGGGTTCGATGGAACCTACACGGTCGGGGTCTGGATGGGGCACCCCGACGCCAAGCCCATGCCCGCGAAAACAGGCGCCCGAACGGCGGCGCCCATTCTATTTCGAATATTCGATGTCCTGCCCGCCCCGACAGGGAAAATATCCGCCCGCATGGCTCATGTTGCCCGCGACAAGGCGCCGATGAATCTGAAGACGCTACTCAGCGTCCGGAAAAGATCGGATATTTTAGGCTCGGCGCCGTTTTCCATTTCATTCCCGCCCGATGGGTCGGTGATTCCGTTTCGGCAACGGGACTCCGGCTCGGCGGTGGTCACGCCCGTCAGGATGCGCGATGGCAAACGCCCCTTCAATGTCTTCGTCAACGGCGCGCCGGTCCGAATTGGAAGTCTGGGGCGATCCGTGGCATGGCGCGCCGAAACGCTCGGTTTTTACGCCATCGTGGCGATCGACCGGGAAGGCAATATCGCGGCGTCGAATTTCGAGTTGTCCGACAGGTAGCCGAGCCGCCCGCGCGCCTACTCGGCGGCGAGGTGGGCGTCGCGGCGTTGGTAGAGTTCCTCGTCGGCGTAGCCCATGGTTTCGGGGATGCCGATACCCAGCATCACCTGGAAATAGACCGGCTCCAGGCTGTCATTGTCGTAGCCGTGGATGACGCCGGGCGGGCAGGCGACGCATTCCCAGGGACCCAGGCGGCGTCTGATCTGGCGGCCGGTGCCTTCCTCCTCGATGAACACGGTCAGGAAGCCTTGCAGTACGAAGAAGATCTCCTCGACCTCGTGGGTGTGGGCCGCGTTGCCCTGGCCCGGTTCGACGAACATGATCGACAGCGTGAAGCCGCGCGGCGGGATCACCGCCGGGTCGTGATGCTTGCCCGAGCCGCCGGCCCCCATGAAGCGATGCTGGGCCCGCTTGAACCCCTCGATCTTCGCGTCCTCGAAGGCTTCCCAATCGGGCGTGATGTCGCGGAAGCGCCGGGTGAACCTGTCGGCGATCTCCTCGATCGACTTGTCTTCGAGCTCGGCCGGCCGTGGATGCCGTGCAACGGTCATGATTTGCTCCTTCTTGTTCTCCGTACCTGCGGGCATTCTACGCCGGTCGGGCGTCTGTTTCAGCCGGCTTTTTTGACGCAGGCTTGCGGGCGTGAACGAAAGCGGCCCCCCATTGGGCCGGGGGCCGCTTCGACTTTATATGGCCGCGTTGGCTATTTTTTGCGTGGATCGTAGACGATCTGAACCAGCTCCGCCTTCTGGGCGGCGGTCAGCGGCTTCTTGATGCGCTTGTGCTGGACCGCCAGCGCGATCGCCTTGTCGATATTGCTGATCGGCAGCATCGCGTTATTTTCCTTGTTGTAGAAATCGACCGCGATCCTGGCGATATCGACGGGCAGCTTCATGCCCTTGGCGAAGCGCTTGATGGCTTCTTCCTTGCCGGAACCGTACATCCAGTTCAGCGCCCGCGAATAGCCCATCAGGAACTTGCGCGCCGTGCCCCGGTTCTTGGCCAGCCAGTTCGAGTTCACGATGTTGACGCGGATCGAGAGGTCCGACAGCGGCTTCACGATCGAGCCCTTGAACAGAATACGCGCCTTGCCGGAGTTGATGAGATCGAGACCGAGCGGCGGCACCGACCACGCGGCGTCGGTCTGGCCCGACATCATCTGGGTGCGCGAGCCCGACGGCCCGCCGGTCGAGACCAGGATGGGCTTCAGATTGAGATAGGTCGCCAGCGTCAGCAGCGTGAGGTTGGTCGACGAGCCGGGACGTGAATAGCCGATCTGGGCGCCGTTGATGTCCTTTACGGTCTTCAGCTTGGAATCGGCGCGTACATACCAGAACAGGTCGGGTACGCCCTTCATCTCGGAAGCCACGATACGCACTGGCCCGCCCTTGGCGTAGGCCGATATGGCGCCGAGCACGCCGATGGTCATGCCGAACTGCATATCGCCGGTCATCACCACGCGCGCCGTCTCCGCGCCGCCGCGCGTCCGGATATGATGAATATCGAGCCCGAGCTCCTTGAAATAGCCGTTCTCCTGCGCGAATACCGTGGGCAGCGTGTCCCAAAGTCCGCGCTGGCCGATGGCCACGTTGATTTTCTCAAGCGCGATCGCGGGTGCCGCATAGAGCCCGGTCGCCAGCGCCGCGAACGCGGTCGCCTTCGCAATGTTCCTGATCATCGAATTCCTCCCTATATGTTGTTGGTAATCGCCGATCGTGGCGTGAGCTTAGTTGGTTCGCCGGATGAGTGAAAGCCGCTAGGCGCCACGCGCCGCGTCGAGATAATGCGGCTCCATATAGGTTTCGGGGTCGTCGGACGCGTTGTCGCCGAGCTGTCCGGCGCGCTTCATGATGTCGATCACCTTGGCGAGGCCGGCGGCGCTGACCGACATGTCGGCCGGCATGATGCCGCGTCCGGTGAAGTCGTCCCAGGCGCGGCGCGCATAGTCCTCGGTGATGCGCATCTCGGCGGCGGCGATCACCGCCGCCGCCTCGCGGTTGGCGCACATCCACGCCGTCGCCTCGAGAAGCGCCCGGAGGAAGCCTTCCGTTTCGGCCGCGTGGCGCCGGGCCCAGCCGGCCTCGGCGTTGATGGTGGTGAACTGGTAATCGGGAATGTAGTCGACAGTCGCGGCGAGGTTGGAGAACCCGGCATCGTCGGCCATGTAGCTCAGCGGGATCGATTGCAGTCCGGCGTCGATGCCGCCTTCCTGGAACAGTTTCCAGCGCGTCGGCGCGCCGCCCACGGGATCGAGCGTGTAATCGCCGGGATATTCCAGCCCGTGGCGCGCCAGCATGTCCTGGATCACGAAGGTGGTGCCCTCGTCGATCGACAGGCAGCCGATCACGGCGCCCTTCAGGTCCTCGATGCGGGCGAAGCGCGGCTGGGCGATCAGGAAATGAGAGAGCTTGGACGTATTGCCCGCGAGAACCCGCAGCGTGCCGCCGCCGGCCACGTCCATGATCACCCCGTCGGGCGGGCCGAGCGCGAAATGGAGGCTGCCGTCCTTCATCCCCTGGGTGACCATGGAGCCAGAATCCATGATCTCGGCCTCGACCTCCAGCCCGGCGCGCTCGAAGAAGCCTTCCTTCAGCGCCGCCCACAGCGGCACATTAAAAAACGTGCGCGAGATCAGACCGATACGAATTTTCATACTGGAATTCCTTTTCAGGCGGGCGCATGCGGCGGCCGGCGGTGGGCCCAGGGTCGCGCCGCCTCGAAGGCGGCGGCGACGCCCAGCAAATCCGCGTCGCCGAGCCACGGCGCGATGATCTGAAGCCCGATGGGCAACCCGTCGTCAGTCCAGCCGCAGGGGATGCTGATCGCCGGATGGCCGGTGAGATTGAACAAATTGAGATAGGGACACCAGGCGCGGCGCATGTCGCCGGCGTCGGCGCCGTCGATCTCGATGGGGTCCAGCGCCTTGTGATCGACGCTCAGCGGGCGTCGCGCGATGGTCGGCGTGATCACGAAGTCGGTGTCCGCGAACCAGCCCTGGACGGCGCGGAAGAAACGCGTGCGCGCATACATGGCGCGTTGCAGATCGGGGCCGGCATAATCGAGCCCCTCGCGGATGCCGACCACCAGGCTGGGGTCCATGCGGTCTTCGTTCGCCGCGATCTCACCGCCGAAGCGCGCCGCCCAATTGGATTGCTGGAGCACCCGCCAGGCGGGCTCGGCCAGCTCGAATTCGGCGTCGATTTGCGTCACCGCGCCGCCGAGCTCGCCGATCAGCGCCACCGCCGCCGCGCACGCCTCGCGCACCTCCGCCGCCAGCAGGGTGTTGCCCAGCAACGGCCGCCACGCGAAGCGCGTCCCCGAAAGGCCGCGCCGGTCGAGCCCGGCGCTGAAATCGCCGCCGGTGAGCCCGATCGACAGCGGATCGGACGGGTGCGCGCCCGCCAATACGCCCAGCATCAGCGCCGCGTCGGCCACGGTGCGCGAAAGTATGCCGAGATGAATGAAGTTCTGGAACGCATCCGGCACCTGGTTGTGCGGCGCCAGGCCGAGGGTGGGTTTCAGCCCGACGGTGCCGGTGCACGCCGCCGGCAGACGCGTCGAGGCGCCGGCGTCGGTGGCCAGCGACAGCGGCGCGATGCCGACCGCGACCGCCGCCGCCGAGCCGCCCGACGAGCCGCCCGGCGTGAGGTCGAGGTTCCACGGATTGCGCGTCACGCCGAACAACGGCGCGTCGGTCAACAGCTTGTGCGCGTTGTCGGGTGTGGTGGTCTTGCCGATGATGACCGCCCCGGCGGCGCGCAGCCGTGCCACCGCGACCGCGTCGGCCGGCGCGATGTTTTCCGTCATCAGCGCCGAGCCGAAGGTGGTCGCGACGCCCTTGACGTTGATCAGATCCTTGATCGAGACCGGCACGCCGTGCAGCGGGCCGAGATCGTCGCCGCGCGCGACGGCCGCATCGGCGTTGCGCGCCGCCGCCCGCGCCTCTTCCGGCATCACCGCGATGAAAGCGTTGAGCGTCTCGCGGCTCGCCTGGATTCGTTCCAGCGCGCACTCGGTCGCCTCGACCGCTGAAATCTCGCCCGCGCGGATGCGGCCCGCCATCTCGCCCGCCGCCATGAACGCCAGATCGGCATTGCCCATTGCTGTCTCCCCGTTGCGGCACGACTAAAGCGCTTGCGGCCCGGCGGATCAACTGTTTGCGGTCAAGCGGGATGGATCGGAATATCGTGGGATAAATCCCATATCGATGCCACCGTCCCAACGCCAATCGATCATAAAATGCGCCGAAATTAAGGGTGTGGTTGGGAAATATCCCACTAATTCAAAAATTAATTATATTGGGATTTTTTCTTGACACTATTTGAACGGTGCGATTACGTGATTATCGGCGCACCGGACCGGAAAGATAATGACGATGGAAGACCATCAGGGCCTTATCGAGGAAATCGAAAATTACTGCCGTAGCGCGGGTATCGCGGAGAGCACGTTCGGCCGTCATGTGGTCAACGACGGCAAATTCGTCGGGCGGCTGCGTGACGGCAAGCGGGTGACAACCACGACCGTGGCGCGGGTCCGGGGGTATATGTCGGATCGGCGGCGCGCCAACGGAGACGCGGAAGCCCCGGCATCGGAGGCCCCGAAAAAGCCCGCGACGGCGAAGTCGGCGGAGCCCGAGGGCGGCAAGGCCGCGTTCCGGTTTTACGATAACCGCCAGAAATATCTGATGTTCGTGAATACGTGCAGCGAGAAGTGGGTGGTGGCTGAGCGCGCCGGCATGGAGCTCGCCCATATCCATCCGCAGCCGCCGGCGCTGCGCGTGTTCGACGCCGGCATGGGCGACGGCACCGTGCTGACCGGCGTGATGCGGCACATGCACCGCCGCTTCCGGACGCTGCCTTTCTATATCGTCGGCAAGGAAATCTCGCTCGAGGACGTGCGCCTTGGGCTTGAGAAGATGTCGGACCGCTTCCACGAACACCCGGCGACGGTGCTGGTCGTCACCAATCTCTATTACACCGAGGCGCCGTGGCTGACGCCGCGCTCCATGGAGGCGGCCGCGACCCTGAACTGGATCGACGCGCCGTTGCAGGGCGACACGGCGCACGAGTTCCACGAGCAGATCGAAGCGCTGCAACCGACCCTGGCGGAGAGCTGGCAGGTGCGCGCGAGTCCGAAGACCGGCAATCCGCTCTATGTCCGCCCGTCGGTGCTGGTGCTCTATCGCGCCGATCACAAATTCCTGCTCGACCAGGTGATCCCGCGCCCCGGCCGGACCTATGCCGATTACGATCTCGTGATCGCTTCGCAGCCCTATCGCGCGCGCATGCCGGTCGATTTCAAGGCCAGCAAGGTGGTCGCGCCGCTGGCCCGCGGCCTCGCGCCGGGCGGACGCCTGCTGGGCATTCATTCCAGCGGCCGCGACCCGGGGCTGGAAATCATCCAGAAAGTCTGGCCGGGCGAGACGCCGTTCCAGACCAACCGCCACGATCTGTTGAAATCGCTGAAGATGGAACTCGGCCGCTCGCACCGCGATCTCAACTTCAACGCCTACTCCGACAAGCGCGCCATCTTCCGCTACGACATGCACACGTTGCCCTCGGAAGTGGGCGGCGGCAGCATCGGAACCTCGACGCTTCTCGCGGCCTGGACCGCGGCGACCTATGTTGCGCAGATCGAGGACGACCGGCTCGAGGACGTTATTTCCGACGGCTCCTATCTCGACGCGACGCGCGAGGTGCTGAACCAGCGCGGCGGGCTGTGGTTCCACGACGAATCATATGTCATCTCACGGCGCCGGAGCTGAACGGCCGTGACGACTTCTTCTCCTCCTGTCGAAAGCCACCTGGTGCGCACCCTGCTCAACGGCGGATTCGCGGTGACCGCCGAGGTGACGCCGCCGGTGTCGGGCGGCCCCGACGGACTGATCGCGAAAGCCGCGCCGCTGCGCGGTTATGTGGACGCGGTCAACGTGACCGACGGCGCCAGCGCCCGGGTCGCCATGTCGAGCCTCGCCGCGTCCGCCGTGCTGGCGCGCGAAGGTATCGAACCGGTCCTTCAGCTCACCTGCCGCGACCGCAACCGCATCGCGCTGCAAAGCGATCTGCTGGGCGCCGCGGCGCTGGGCATCCACAATCTCCTGATCCTGCGCGGCGACGATCCGACGGCCGGCGATGAGCCCGAAGCAAAGCCGGTATTCGATATCGAGAGCCGCGAGTTGATCCAGACCGCCGCCGCCATGCGCGACAAGGGCGCGCTGCCGTCCGGCCGCGAGATCGACAGCCCGCCGCGTTTCTTCATCGGCGCCGCCGACACCCCGATCGACCCGCCGGAGGATTGGTGGCCGGAAGGGCTGAACGGCAAGGCCGACGCGGGCGCCCAGTTCGTGCAGACCCAGCTCTGCTTCGACATTGAAATCGTAGGGCGCTATGTCGCGCGTCTCAAGGAACTTGAGCTGACCGACCGGCTGTTCATCCTGATCGGCATCGGACCGCTGGCCTCGGCGCGTTCGGCGCGATGGATGCGCGACAATCTGTGGGGGGTGATCATGCCCGAACACATCATCGACCGGCTGGAACGCGCCGAGGATCCACGCGGCGAGGGCGTCGAGATTTGCGCCGAACTGCTGCGTCAACTGGCCGAGACGCCGGGCGTTTCCGGCGCCCATCTGATGGCGCCGGTGAACCCGTCGGACATCCCGCCGGCGATCGACGCGTCCGGGGTGATGATGCGCCGCGCCGCCAGGGCGTAAAACCCGCGCCGACCCCCGATAGACCCTATCAATCGCTTGCCGAAAGCGGCATAAACCGTGTCAGAAAACAAAATCACGGAGGCAAGCATGGCCGATCAAAAACCGCCGTTTCGCGCCGATCACGTGGGCAGCCTGCTGCGCCCGGCGCGGCTCTACGAAGCCCGCGAAAAGTTTGAGAACGGCGAGATCGACGGCGCCGCGCTGCGCGCGGTCGAGGACGAGTGCATTCGCGAAGTGGTGAAATTGCAGGAGGATGCGGGGCTCCAGGGCGTCACCGACGGCGAATATCGCCGCACCTACTGGCATCTGGATTTCCTCGAACAGATCGCGGGCGTGAAGGTGGTCGAGAGCCAGTTCACCACCTCCTTCCAGCGCGAAGACGGGGTCGATGTGGAATTCCGCCCCTCGGCGTTGCAGGTCACCGGCGCGCTGGCCCGCACCCACGGCATCCAGACAGCCGATTTCGATTTCCTGAAATCGGTCACCACCAAGACCCCCAAGGTCTCGATCCCGGCGCCGTCCATGCTGCATTTCCGGGGCGGGCGCGAGGGTATCGACAAGGACGCCTATCCCACGCTCGATGAATTCTACGCCTCGGTCTCCAAGGTCTATAACGAGGAGGTGCTGGCGCTTGCCGGGCAGGGGCTGCGCTATCTCCAGTTCGACGACACCAACTTCGCCTATCTCTGCGACGATGAGATCCGCGAGGGCGCGCGCAAGATGGGCGAAGACTCGGACGAGCTGCCGCGCACCTATTCGCGGCTCATCAACGACGCCGTAAAGGGCCGGCCCGACGACATGGCGATCTGCGTCCATATGTGCCGTGGCAATTTCCGCTCCGCCTGGGCGGCGCAGGGCGGCTATGAGCCGGTCGCCGACATCCTGTTCAACGAGATGGATGTGGACGGGTTCTTCATGGAATACGACGATGTGCGCTCCGGCGATTTCTCGCCGCTGCGTTTCCTGCCCAAGGGCAAGACGGTGGTGCTGGGCATCGTGACCACCAAATGGCCGGATCTCGAAAGCAAGGACGATCTCAAGCGCCGCATCGAGGAAGCCGCGAAGTTCGCGCCGCTCGACCAACTCGCCATTAGCCCGCAATGCGGTTTCTCGTCCACCGTCCACGGCAACGAGGTCACGGTGGATCAGGAAATCGCCAAGCTCAGGCTGGTGATCGAAACCGCCGAGGAAGTCTGGGGCTAGGAATTCCGCTTCGCTTGCGACGCTCTACCACCTGTCACCCCGGACTGAACAATCGAGTCCGGGGTGACAGTGGATGTAAGCTCCCGGGCTAGCCCCGCTTCTCCTCGCCGTGCAGGCGGCGGATGATGCGGCGCATGGCGAGCAGGCCGTCGTCGGCGGGGATCGTGCCGCGCGGATTGGCGTCGCGATCAAGCGCATCCGCATCGAGGTCGATGGTTTTCTGCTGCGCCTCGTAAACGACCAAATCCTCGGCGATGATGTTGTGCATGCGCTCGATGAAAAGATCGCGCGCCGCGCCGTGTCCCGGCGCCATGCGCTCCGGAATCGCCATGCACCAGAATTGATGGGTGGTGGTCTCGGTTTCCGGCGTGAGCCCGTGATAGACCACGAAACCCCAGCCGCCCTGCTCCCTGTCGATATCGGCGTCGGTGATCGACGCGCCCGCGTCGAGCGCGCCGTTATTCACCCGGATATAGGATGGCGCCATATAGCGGCTCATCTGCCAGCGATCGACGCTCCCCTTGAAGCCGCCATATTCGGCGTAGGCGGGTGCCGCCGGAATATCCCAGGTGCGGCGCACCACTTGAACGCTATCGCCCCCGGTCTCGGTGGTGATGCGGGCTTCTTCGGCGAGCGCGGCGTTGCCGGTGGTCGATGAATGCACATAGGTGAGGTGCGACAGATCGAGGAGGTTGTCGAGGATCAGCCGATAGCCGCAGCCCACCGTAAGGTGGCCCGAGACCTTGAGCCAGTCGGGGTCCGGGATACGTTCTTGGAAATCCGGGACCAGGTTTTCGTCGGCGTCGTCCGCCTCGCCCATCCATATGAACAGCCAGCCGTTGCGCTCGGCCACCGGATAGCGCCGCACCCGCGCCCAATCCGGAGGCGTCTCCATGCCGGGGACATGGGTGCAGACGCCGTCGCAATCGAAAACCATGCCGTGATAGCCGCATTCCACCGCGTCGCCCACCAGCCGGCCTTCGCTCAGCGGCAGGTTGCGGTGCGCACACCGGTTTTCCAGCGCCACCGGCGTACCATCCTCGGCGCGATAAAGGCAGACAGTGTCGCCCAGCAGCACGCGACCCGTGAGATCGCGGTCGATTTCGGCCGACCACGCCGCGACATACCAGTGATTTCGCAGGAACGCGGCCATGTGCGTCCTCCCGCGGCGATTATACCGGATAGACCAGCGCGGTGGCGATGATCAGGCTGTCATAGACGCAGTCGCGTTTCCGAAGTTTCAGGCCGCCGTCGGCGCGCACGAAGATGTCGTCGTAGCGCCCGGCCTGGAAGATACGCGTTTCGTCCTCCATCAGCGTTTCCAGCACGAGATAGTTGGAACGCGCATGGATTTCGCCGTCCGGGCCCACATCGACAATCCGGACATTCGAATTGTAATGCCGCAGATAGCGCGGCGCGTGCATGGTGGTCTTCACCACCGCGCGGGTGCGATCGACAAACATGCCCTTTCCGTCGCAATAGATCAGCCCGATGGGCAGTCCTTCGTCGGCGTTCTCGCGGCCGGTGATGCGATAGACCGCGTCGTCGGTGAAGAAATCGGGCCAGTCATAGAGGTCGCCCTCGTCCAGCACATGGGCGTACTCGGCGTTGAAATCCTCGATTTCGCCCCTGAGTTCGCGCAGTTCCGCGGGCGACGGCAAATTGCGGCGCAATGTTTCGGTTTCCCCCATCACAGCCCCATCACGCCGCAATAGTGGCGGTACATGGCGCGGATCGCCGATTCCGAGATCAGGTTGGTGGACGTGCCTTCGACCTCGGCGTCCAGCGCCACCAACCCGTCACTGGCCACCGTGCGCCGCATGCCGTCTTGGACGAAGGCGATCGCCTCGTTGTCCTCGGCGCCGAGATAGCCGGCCGGCCCCATCAGATTGGCCTGGCAGAGGCGGAGGTCGCGTATCTCCGCGTCATCGTCCTCATAGCCGAACATGGTCCAGAACATGTCGAATTCGTGGGGTCCACGCGGCACGATCTGGCGTATGCCCAGCGTGTTGAGCTCGCGCTGGACGATCAGGTTCGGCCAGATCGTCATCATGGTCACCGACCAGGGTGAATCGAATTCCGGCCGGAAATCGACCACCCGGCCGTCCTCCAGCTCGTACTCGGATTCGTATTTTTTCATCTCGCCGACGCTGGCGGACAGTTCCTCCTGGTTCACGTCGCCCTTGGCCGACGCCATGGTGCCGTGCCGGCCGGTGGGATCGGCGACCATGGCGGATTTCTGTCCCGCGATCATCAGTCCGAACGTCAACAGATAGGTGTGCAGCAGGGTCGCGTGATAAGGGTCCTTGAGGTTCTCGTGATAGAGCTTCCAGTTGCCGCGTTGGCGATTGCGCCAATACCCCAGGATTTCCAGCTTGCGGCCGTCGAAGGTGACGTCGAAATCCTCCAGGATACGCGGCGACAGATAATCCTCCAGCGGCTCCACGTCGGGATCGAAGGACGCGAACACCACGCCGCCGCGCCGCGCGACCTTGAGCTTCACCAGCCCGTTATCTTCCAGTTTGAAATCCTTGGGCATGCCGCCCTGGCCCTTGATGCCGCGCCGGAACGGCACGCCGATCAGATCGCCCTTCAGGTTGTAGAGCCACTGGTGATAGGGGCACATGAATTCCGGGTTGTTGCCCTTGAGCTCGCGGCAAAACTCGGCGCCCCGGTGGCGGCAGCGGTTTTCCATCACGTTCACCGAGCCGTCCTCGGCGCGGCACAGGATCACCGGCACCGTGCCCACATAGGACCGCCGGAAGTCGCCGGGATTGGGAATCTCCGCCTCGAAGCCGACGAAATTCCAGGTCGGGCCCCGGAAGATGCGCTCCTGCTCGCGCTCGAAAATTTCGTCGCTGGTATAGACCCAGTCCGGGATGCGCGTCAGCCCTGCCTCGGGCCATTTGAGTTCGGTTTCACTCATACCGCTTCTCCTTGCCCCATCTTCTTATGGATTATCGTCGGCCTCAATTATCATCAGTATACCCCGTTTTATTTTCGGTGCAAGTCCCGCCTGGGTGGGTTCTTCAACCGCCTCAACGCCAGCCGCCGCCGCCGCTTACATAGACGGTCTCGGCGGTCATGAAGCCGCACGCATCGGAGCACATGAACAGCACCAGCTCGCCGATTTCCTCGGCCGTGCCGAAGCGTTTCATGGGGATGTCGTCCAGCATGCGTTGGGCGAGATCGGGCGTGGTCGCGGCGGCCGCCTGGAACGGGGTGTCGACCGGCCCGGGCGAGATCGACAGGCAGCGGATGCCGCGCTCGGCGAATTCGCGCGCGACACCCATGGTCATGGTCGCCACCGCGCCCTTGGCCGAGGCGTAGTGCACCGAATGGCCGGGTCCGCCGCGGCGATGCGCCATGCTCGCCATGTTGACGATCACGCCGCCGCCGCGTTCCAGCATGTGCGGCAGCACCGCCTGGATGGCGTGGAAGGTGCCGTCGACGTTGAGCGCGAAGGTCCGGCGCCACAACTCGGCGTCGATTTCCAGGAACGACGACCGCCGCCCGGCGGCGCCGGCGCTGTTGAACAGGAAGTCGATGCGGCCGAAGGCGTCGATGCCGGCGGCCACCATGGACTCGATTTCGGCCCGCTCGGTGACGTCGGCGACGACCGCTTCGGCGCCCGCGTTGGTCTCGCGTACAAGCTGCGCGGTATGCTCCACCCCCGCCGCGTCGATGTCGGCGGCGATCACGTTGGCGCCCTCGCGGGCGAAAATCGCCGCCGTTGCGCGGCCGATGCCGCTGGCGGCGCCGGTAATCAGGATCGTCTTGCCGTGAAAAAAGTCGGGTGTCTTGGGCATCTGTCCGGTCATCCCTGGAGGTTTCGCGACGCGAACACAGCTTGACACCGACGGCCTCGGCGGCACCATGAAAAACCATCGCCGCGATCGGAAGAACCGCATGAGCCGGGTAACCCCCATGGACGGACCGCTGGGCGCGCGCATCCAGGGAATCGACCTGTCGCAGCCGCTCAGGGACGGTGAAATCGCGCTGATCCGCCAAGCGATCGGCGATTATGGCCTGCTCTGCTTCGCGGGTCAGGACCTCGCGCCCGACCGTCACAAGGCCTTCGCGGCGCGTTTCGGATCGCTGGAGATCAACGTCGCCTCCGGGTCATTCACCGCGCCGGGCCACCCCGAAGTGATGATCCTGTCCAACGTGGTCGAGGACGGAAGCGCCATCGGGCTCGACGACGCCGGCCAGGGCTGGCACACGGATCTGTCCTATTCCCATCCCATCGCGTTTCTCAACATCCTGCACGGCGTCGAGGTTCCGCGGCGCGACGGTGAACCGCTGGGCGCCACCGAGTTCGCCGACATGTGCGCGGCTTACGACGATCTGCCGGCCGATCTCAAGCGGGACATCGAGGGCCGCACGGCGACCCACGACTTCGCCAAGTTCTGGGATGAGATGCGCCGGCGGCCCGGCAGCGCGCGCCCGCCGCTGACCCCGGCGCAGCGCCGCCGAAAACCGCCGGTCTCCCACCCGATGGTGCTGACCCACCCGATCAGCGGGCGCAAGCTGCTGTACTGCAATCCGGGCTATGTGGAGCGCATCGACGGGATGGCGGCGGACGACAGCGGGCGGCTGCTGGGCGACCTGTTCGCCCATCAACTGCTGCCCAAATACCGCCACCGCCACCACTGGACGCAAGGCGACGTGCTGGTGTTCGACACTATCCGTACGCTGCACCGGGCGATCGCCGATTATCGCCCCGATGAACCCCGTCTGATGCGCCGCTGCCAGGTGCTGGCCGACGAGGTTTTCGCAACGCCGGCGAAAAAGTCTCCCTGAACGTCCGGTCTGTATGCGGTGTTATTTGGCGGGCCGCCGGGGTTTTACGTCGACGATGGCGCGTTTGCGGGAATCGATGGTAAAGCGGATTCGGTCCTTGGGTTTAAGGCCGATCAGCTGCTTTGCCGGCACGACCTGATAGTTCATCACCATGGGCGCCATGAAGCCCTCGATCTCTTCGTGGTCGACGACCAGACGGCCGGACCTGAGATCAACCGAGACGACGACGCCGAAACCGACATGGAGGTGCTTGGGTCGCGGTTTGGGCTCGGCCACCGGTGACCGGCGGACGTGCTGGTCGCCATGATGCGGTTCATGGTGATGGACAATGCCGCCGGCGGTCACCGGATGGTGCGGGTCGGCCGACGGCCCGCCCGCGCCGACGATCAACGCGCCCAGCATGCCCATGGTCTCGTGCGACGGCACGTGGCAATGATATTCCAGGGTGACGTCGGCGTCGGGGGTGACGAAGCGCTGCGTTCGGGTGCCCGGCCCGGCGAACTCCATCATCAGCATGGGGTTGAGGCCGGGCAGCATGAAGGCGTGGCGGACGCGATCGGTGTTCTCGAACACCACCTCGACCGTTTCGCAGCGCCCGACGCGCAGCTGTCGCGGCTCGAAGCCGTAGACCTCGCCGGGCCGCGCGAACCGGATGCCCGCCTTGACGTGGACGCGCCGGAACCCCTTGGGGTTCTTGCACGAGGTCGCGATGGTCACATGGTCGTCCAGCGGGTCTTCCAGCTTCTCGGAGAACGTCCCCGGATCGCGCCGCGGAATCTGGAACTTTCCGCCCTTCGGCCTGACCTCGGCGCGGCGGTGATCGTAGTCGGCGCGCGTGGAGCCGAATATCCTGGGGTCGAATACCGGGATCTCGCCACGGTAATAGGCCGGGTCGAAATATTTCTCGAGGCTGGTCGCGGTTTTCGGCATACCGTCCGGGCCGATGAATTCGTCGTAGACGATGGCGGTGATGTCGCCGCCCGGCGCGATGCCCTTGTTGGTGACGTGCTCCTCCACATGGTCGTGCATCAACCAGACCCCGGGACCGGAGGCGTATTTGTCGTCGGAGCCGGGCCGCAGTTCCAGGTCGAGACGACGGCCCGGGCCGATGTTGAACACGTCGCGCGCCTGGCGCATGGCCTCGGGAACCGGATAGCCGTCCACATGGGTCGGGATCGGATGGTGGCCGTGGGTGTGCAGGCTGAGCCGACGCGCGCCGGCGTTCAGCACCCGCAGCTTGACCCGCTCGCCCGACTTCACGGTAATCGGCGAATCGCGCAGCGTATACGGGAACGACCGCCCGTTCAGCATGAACACGTTCGGCTTGCGCTGCGTCGAATCATAGTCGCGATGCATGCGCTTCTCGATCTCGCGCGGATCGGAATAGGCGTAGGCGAGGCGGTTGAGCCGGTCGTCGATATCCATGTAAACCAGCGAATACTCGCGCTGATATTTCTCGACCGCGGCCTTGGCCAGATCGGGGATGCGGCCGGCGCCCGGCACCAGATGGGTGAAATGGTTGTCCGGCCGGTTTGGTTCGATGATCAGCATGCCGACCATCCCCATCAGCACGTGGACGTCGGGCTGGACGTGGCAATGGTAGAAATGGGTGCCCGGGTTCTTGGCGATGAATTCATAGGCGAACGATTCGCCCGGGTTGACCGGCGCCTGGGTAATGTCGGGCACGCCGTCCATGGCGTTGGGGTGGATGGTGCCGTGCAGATGGATGGTATGCGGGAAGTAATGGGTGTTGAGCAGCGTGACGCGAACCCGGTCGCCTTCCTCGACGCGGATCGTCGGGCTCGGCGCGCGCGGTATTGCCATGCCCTGGCCCTCGGGGGCGAAAACCCAGAAAGTCTCAATCTGGCCCGGATAGACCTCCTGCTGGATTTGCACCACCTCGAGGCGGATATCGATTTCGTCCGGGTCGCCGTCGCCGTCGAGGTCGCGGCCCAGCGTGATCGCGGCTTCCGAGACGCCCGGCAACGCCGCCTGCTGGCGGTGTTCCGCGGCGGTCGCGCCCGCGCCCACACAGGCAACGGCAACGAGCCAGGCCGCGCCGAGCAGCGACGGAAACAATCGTGATTTAACGGGCATCCCCTCGGGTTCTCCCACGTCGGAGACGTGATCTTGCCAGATCGGCGCTCGCGGCGCCATATTCTTGCCCACTCATGCGTCGCGTGAGTGAATTATTTGTGCATGCCGTGTTTTGGCATAGCGGGCATTGCCGGCTGGTGCGCGCCGTGGCCGGACATTTCAGGCTTGTGCATGGCCGGCTTGTGCGCGCCGTGCTTGTGGGAGTTCTGCATCAGCTTGAAATGGAATATGTCGGCGGCCACCGCGTACCCCCGCGCGGAATCCGCCTTGGCGATGGCCATGGCGTGATCGTGGCCCTTGTCGGCGTGATCGTGGCTGTGTTTGGCCTCCACCAGCAGCGTCCGGGCGTGCTTCAGCAGCCCGTGCACCTGATCCATGTCGTGCCTGGACATCATCTTCGACATGCCCTGCATGTCGCCGGTGGTCTTGTCGATCGCCGCCTGGGCCTCGGCGAAATGCTCCGGACATTCGAACGCGCAGACCGGGACCGCGACGGTGATCGTGAACGTCAGGGCGGCGATGGCGCCGATTGATCTGGATTTCATTTTGCCCTTCTCGTGGGTTAGCCGGGGTCACGCCGTCCGCCACCCATCTCGGGTCTTGCCGACGACGTTCTTTTTTTGAAGTCTTCAGAGGCAACACTACCATACCGCCTCATGAATCCTGTACGGCAAAAGCGCTTCAAGACTTCACAAATTAATGCCCGTTCGGCCTTGATGGACTCCTCCCATTGTCGCCCCTAAACTCTCGACCGTCCGTTGATCTTGAAGTAGCCACATCACATGGCCGAAGAACGCGTCCAGAGACGGCTTGCGGCGATCGTCGTGGCCGATGTGGTCGGCTATTCACGGCTCATGGGCGAGGACGAAGTCGGCACCCTGGACCGATTGAAGAAGCTGCGCGCCGAGTTTCTGCATCCCAAGGCCGAGGAATATGGCGGGCGCATCGTCAAGACCACGGGTGACGGGACGATCATCGAGTTCGGCAGCGCCGTCGACGCGGTGTCGCACGCCGTCGATGTCCAGCGCGGCATGTCGACGCGAAACGCGAGCCTGCCCGACAATCACCAGATCCATCTGCGGCTCGGCATCAATGTGGGCGACATCATCATCGACGACGACGACATATTCGGCGACGGCGTCAATGTGGCGGCGAGGCTCGAGGCGCTGGCCGAGACGGGCGGCATCTGCATCTCGGACCGTGTCCACGACTATGTCCGGGGCCGGCTCGAAATCGGGTTCGATGATCTTGGAGAGCAGACCGTAAAGAACATCGCGGAGCCGGTGCGCATTTTTCGGGTCCGCCTCGACGACGGCGAACCCGATTCTTCCGGTGATCGCCCAGGCGCCCAGGCGGACGCCGACAAGCCGTCCATCGCTGTCCTGCCGTTCGACAATCTCTCCGCCGATCCGGAACAGGAATACTTCTCGGACGGGATGGCCGAGGATCTGATCACCGATCTCTCGAAAATTTCCAACCTTTCCGTCGCCGCGCGTAATTCCTCGTTCTCGTTCAAGGGTCAGATGCCCGACGTGAAGGAAGTCGCCGGCAAGCTCGGGGTGGCGTTCGTTCTTGAAGGCAGCGTCCGCAAGATGGGAGACCGGCTGCGCATCAACGCCCAGTTGATCGATGCGGCGGATGGCAAGCACGTCTGGGCCGAGCGCTATGACGGCGAGATGGATGAAATCTTCGATTTCCAGGACAGGATCCTGTCGGAAATCGTATCGGCGCTGGAATTGACGCTGACGCCGGCGGACGTGGCCCGCGCCGAACGCAAACGGACCGATAGCGTCGAGGCCTACGACCTCTTTCTAAAGGGCCGGACCCGCTACTTTCGCTATGCGCCCGACGACAACCTCGAGGCCGGCAGGCTGCTCGAACAAGCTATTGAAGCCGATCCGAATTTCGCTGAAGTCTACACTTATCTGGCGATGTGCTACGTCAACGCCCGGTGTTTTCTTTGGCCCGGTTTCGAGAAAGGCTTGGCGCGCGCCGAGGAAATAGCAAGAACCGCGGTCGAGATAGCCCCCGAGTTGGCCATCGTCCATCTCCGCCTCGGATGGGTCGAGCTATTCCAGCGCAAACACGATGCCGCGAGGGTGAATTTCGAACGCGCCCTGTCGCTCGAACCAGAAAATGCCGAACTCCACGCGTATTTCGGCGAAGCCATGAATTTTTCAGGCGAATTCGAACTCGCCAACGAGCACGCAGCGACAGCGCTGCGCCTCGATCCGCTTTCTCCACCAAGCTGGGTGTTCATCCATGGCCGTAGTTTTTACCACCTCGGGCAGTACGACAAAGCGGCATCAATGATCGGCCAGGCGGTGGAAAGGGTTCCGGCGTTTACCTTCGCCCGCCTGTTCCTGGCCTGTACCTATGTGGAGATGGATCGGCTGGACGAAGCGAAAGAGCAAATTCGACACCTGGTCGAAAATGAGCCCCGCTACACCGTGGAGGTCGCGGACCGCGCTGGATGAAAACGGCAATCGTGTGAAAGGGCGCGGCGACAAACCCAACGAGCATGACATCCTGACCGGGTCCAAGCATGACGGCACCGCCTATTTCCCGTGGCAGAAGGGCGATCACACCTGCAACAGCTGGACCAGAAACGACAAGGGCAGCGCCAATGTCGGCCATCACGACCGTCATGGCGGCGGCAACACGTCATGGAGCAACGCGCACGGGTCGCGAGGCTGCAGCCAGGCGAATCTCGTCAGCACCGGCGGCGCCGGCCTGTTTTACTGCTTCGCCGCCGATTAATCGAACCGACTGAGACGAACCGACGAGATGACGGGGCCCGACCGGGTCCCGTCATCGCCCGTTCGGCCGTCGGCGATCAGAAGACCCGGCGGCCTGTTCATAAGCTCCACCCTCCGTGGATTGGGTCGCGGCGTCCATCTGCTATGATCCGCTTCGACGAATGAACAGACTAGGGGGGGCGCCATGGCGGTGCTGACGCTCGATGACGCGGAAATCCATTATGAGGAATACGGGGCGGGATACCCCGTGCTGCTGTTCGCCCCGGGCGGCATGAAATCGCGCGCCGAGATGTGGCACTCGCCGCCCGGCGGGCCGCCCAAATCCTGGAACGACTGGACCGAGGCGCTCGCCTCGAACCACCGGGTCATCGCCATGGACCAGCGCAATGCCGGCCGGTCGCGCGGCGCCATCGAGGCCGACCATGGCTGGCGCACCTATGCCGCCGATCACATCGCGCTGATGGATCATCTCGGCATCGATCGGTTTCATGCGCTGGGCGGCTGCATCGGGTCGAGTTTCTGCCTGACGCTTTGCGACGTCGCGCCCGAACGGATCAGCGCCGTGGTGCTGCAGAACCCGATCGGCGTCCACCCGGAATTCCCCACCTATTTTCCCGACGGTTTCGCGAAATGGTCGGAAGAACAGCGCGCCGAACGTCCCAACCTCGATGCGGCGGCGGTCCGGCAATTCGGCGTCAATATGTGGGGCGGCGACTTCGTCTTCAATGTGGACCGCGACTTCGTGCGGGGCTGCGAGACGCCGGCCCTGGTATTGCCCGGCAACGACACGGCGCATCCAAGGGTCATCGGCCTCGAGGTCGCCTAGCTGTTGCCCAATGCCGAGAGCCTGGTCGATTGGAAGGGCCCGGAGCATATCGAGGAACAGCGCCACCGTGTCGTGGATTTCCTCGAAAGGCATACCCCGGAATAAGCGGCGCGCATCCGGATTTAAAGCATTAACCAATATACGGACCGTTCATCGATGGAGCGCGTGGCGTCGGGGTCCATGAACGATTGCTTTACCCGGCATGGCGCAGAATCGCGCAATCGGGACGGCCATGCCAACGCCGCTGTCCGTCCCCATCCGAGACCATGACCCAGAGGGGAGAGATCCGCGTGGACGGCCAGATATCCGCCTCGCCCAAAGAGACGCCAGCGCTAGGGTATACGCCTCCTTGTAGCCCCGTTGCTGACGCCTTACGAGCAGCACCGGAGCCTCTCCGTCAGGGTCGAGAAATTGCCCCAGGGCGCGTGTCTGTCCAGGGGACGCAACAATGGCGACCACACCTGGTCGTTGAAGCTGGACGATCTCGACGGCCTCCTCTATCTGCCGCCAGACGGCATGGACGAGCCGCATACCCTGGCGATCAGGGTCATCGGCCTCGATGACGACAACTCGGCGACGCTCGCGCTGCTCGATCTGCCCGTTAGGCCGGGCGCGGCCGAGCCCGAGGCGACGCCGTGTACCGCCGCGCCGCCCCCCGCCGCCGCACTTGAGGAAGCGGGCGCCGAGCATGCAAATGAAATTGCCCGGCTGACGGAACGGCACACGGACGATCTGCGCCAACGCGAAGCGGCGTTCGAAACCCGCCTCGCCCAGGAACTGGAGGCGCTGTCCAATAAAGTCAAAAGTGTCTCGAAAAAGGAATTTGATGAGCGTCTGGCGGTCGCTGTGCGCGAGGCGGTCGAAAAATCGGAGACCGAAGCCGGCGCGCGGCTGGAGCAGGCGCGGCGGGAACTGCAGGCGGACCACGCGAAGAAACTGGCTGTCGTGACGACGCGGTCGGAAAAAGCCGAAGCCTACCTCAAGGCGATGCGCGGACAGACCGTGGACGAGCATGTGTCGGAAGGCGACCTTCGGGAACTCCGCGGTGAGCTGAAGGCGGCGCAGGCGCGCCTCGCCGTCCGCGAGTCCGAACTGGCCGATACCCGGACCAAGGCCGAGGCGCGTCTGGAGGAACATCGCGCCGCCTGGCAGGCCGAGCAGGAAGAATGCCTGGCCCGGCTGGAAAAGGACGCGCAATCGCGTATCGAGAGCGCCCTGCAAGATGGGCGGCAAGAGGCGGAAACGGCCCGCCTGCAGGCCGAAGAAACATGGAAGGCGGAAGAGGCGGCGC
>CAZPMO010000025.1:33341-35711 GCA_964587515.1 uncultured Rhodospirillaceae bacterium
CCTCGCCGCGGCGGAGGCGCAATGGCGCGACCAGTCCGCGCAGGCGCTGGCCGAGGCGGCGGAGCGGTTTCAGCAGGCGGAGGCGGCTCTTCAGGAGGCTCGGTCCCAGGCCGAGACCACGCATAATGCCGACGCCCAAGCCGAGCTCGATGCGCTCCAGAGCGAGCTTGCGGAGACCAGGGCCGCCCTCGCCGAACGTGACGCCGAAGTAGCGCAGGTGCGCGCCGAGGCGACGGCGCAGACCCAGGCCGAGACCGCGAATGATGCCGACGCCCAAGCCGAGCTTGGCGCGCTCCACGGCGAGCTTGCGGAGACCAGGGCCGTTCTCGCCGAACGTGACGTCGAGGTAGCGCGGGCGCGCGCTGAAATCGAAGAATTGCGCGCGCGCGCCGAGATCGAAATTGCGCCGCCGGTCGAGGCCGGCCACGTGGCGCCGAACCATGAAATGGACGAACGCCTTGCCGAAGCGGCGGCGGAAGCCGAGCAGCGGCTCGAGCAGGCGCGACAGGGTTGGCGCGCGCAGACCGAGGCCACCCTGGTGAAGGCGTGGGCGATATGGAAATCCCAGGAAGCGGGACGGCTCGACGCCGCGCGCACCGAATGGCAGGAACATGCCCGTTTCGTGAAAACCAGCACCGCGGTCAGCAAGGTGGCGAAAGGCCAGCGCAAGGCCCATGCCGCGCGCCGGTTCATGCGCGCCGGCGTCGCCGCCGCATGCCTGGTGGCGGCGATCATGGTCTATCCCCGCGTGGAGCCTCTGCTGGTCGACCAGTTGTGGCCGAAGATCGTCGAACTCAAGGACGACTTGAATCCGTTGCTCAGCGGCGGCGGCTCGAAGAATTCCTCGTCACCGGCGACGACGCCCACGCCTGTACCGACACCGACACCCGCGCCGGTCGCGCGCACGGTCATCGGCGTGAGTTTCGCCAATGTGCGCGCCGGCCCGTCGACCGCGACCGCGACGATCATGAGGCTGCGCCGCGGCCAGGCCGTCATCCCTCTCGAGCGGCGCGGCAACTGGGTGCGCATCCGCGTCGCCGGCGGAGGCGGCAAGCAGGGCTGGGCGCACCGCTCGTTGCTGAAGACCGCCGGCCGCCGCTGATGGTGGTCTCACGTTAAGCGGGCTCCATGGACTCGCCGTGCGTCGCCACGTAACATTCCGGCTCGATGACGTCCATCGGACGAACCGGCCGCGACGGCCGGACGGGAGTCGCCAGGGTGGAAAGCATTACGTACGACGCGGCGGCGGTCCCGGTCCGGGAGGATCTGACCGAGGCCCATCGACGCGCCTGGCGACGCCTCGCCGCGCCCGGAACCTGGTGGGACGGCGCGCGACGGATCGCGATCGCGGCCGAGACCCGAAACGCGGCCGGCTGTGAACATTGCCGCGACAGCAAGGCCGCGCTGTCGCCCTTCGCCGTCGAGGGATCGCACCGCGGTGCCGGCGATTTGCCCGACAATCTGGTCGAGATCATCCACCGCGTCGCCACCGACCCCGGCCGGCTGACCCGCGCATGGTTCGACCGCGCCATCGGGGGCGGCATGAGCGACGGCGAATTCGTCGAGACGGTCGGCGTGGTCGCCACCACCATCGCCGTCGACATGTTCACGCGGGCCATGGGGCTGCCGCGCCATGCGCTGCCGGCGCCGGTCGGCGGCGAACCATCGCGCGCCCGCCCGCCCGGCGCGAAACCCGGCCCCGCCTGGGTGCCCATGCTGGCGCCGGAAGACATGACGGCCGACGATGCGTGCCTGGACAACGTCTACGTCTCGCCCGATCCCACGTTCATCCGGCGCGCCCTCAGCATGGTGCCGGCCGAAGCGTGCGGCCTGTTCGACATGGTCGATGCGCAGTACCTGCCGGGCGCCGTGATGCCGGATCTCACGGCCCGGCACCGCGCCATATCGCGCGCCCAGATGGAACTGATCGCCGGGCGGGTCTCGGCCATCAATATGTGCTTTTACTGAACCACCACCCATGCGGAAATGCTCCGTGCGAGCGCCCAGGCAACCGACACCCGGATCGATCTCAACGCGGTGACGCGCGACGATGTCGGTGATGGCGGCATTCCCGACGGTCGTCTTCTGACCGCGTTCGTCGAGGCCGTCCTGGTCGACGAACAAGAATTGGCGGCCGCGCGGGCCCGGGTCCGCGACGCGCTGGGGGACGCGGCCCTGGTCGATGCGGCGGCGGTGATCGCCAATTACAGCGCGCTGGACCGCGTCGCCGACGCCACCGGCATCCCCCTGGAAGCGGCCAAGCAATCCAACACGGTGGAACTCCGCGACCAACTCGGCATCGACCGGTTCGCGGGGCCATCCTTCGAGACGGGCCTTCGGCCCTCCTCAGGATGAGGATATACCTAGCTT
>CAZPMO010000026.1:0-34728 GCA_964587515.1 uncultured Rhodospirillaceae bacterium
GCTTACGGCCGGCCCGACGCGACGCCGGCCGAGATCGAGGAAGCGGCCCGCCTCGCCGCGATCCACGATTTCATCGTGTCTACGCCGGACGGTTATCAGACCATGGTCGGCGAACGCGGGCTGAAACTGTCGGGCGGCGAGAAGCAGCGGGTTGCGATCGCGCGCACCATCCTGAAGGGCCCCAAAATACTGCTATTCGACGAGGCGACCTCGGCGCTCGACACCCATACCGAGCGCGAAATTCAGACCGCGCTGCGCCAGGTATCCGAAAACCGCACCACCCTGGTCATCGCCCACCGCCTGTCGACGGTGGTGGACGCGGACGAGATTTTGGTGCTGGACGACGGCCGAATCGTCGAGCGCGGCGCCCACGCCGATCTTCTGGTGCG
Source organism: uncultured Rhodospirillaceae bacterium (assembly GCA_964587515.1). Classification (GTDB taxonomy): domain Bacteria; phylum Pseudomonadota; class Alphaproteobacteria; order MPNO01; family MPNO01; genus CAZPMO01. Next base: position 390 of record CAZPMO010000026.1, read on the forward strand.
CGACGGCATCTACGCCGCCATGTGGCGCCGCCAGCAGGAAGCCATGATTCACGAAGATATGGATCCCCTGATTGAGGACTTCAAAACCGCGCCCGAAATCGATTAAGTTGGGCGTCGTCAAACAGGAGGCCAGCCATGCCCCGTTTCAAGAATTTCGTGCCCCAAGGCGTCATCCCGGCGGCCTTGCTGCCGTTTGCCGAGGATTTCTCGGTCGATGGGGCGGCGACACGCCAGCACTTCATCGATGTCGCGGTCGAGGGCGTCACGGCGGTCTGCGTCAACGGCCACGCCTCCGAAATGCATGCGTGCTCGTTCGACGAGCAGCGCCGCGTGCTCGAGATCGCCATGGAGGCCATCGGCGATACCGTGCCGGTGATCAATGGGGTTTATGCCGACGGCAGTTTCGAGGCGGCGCGCATCGCCCGCATGTCGGAAGATTGCGGCGCGTCGTGCCTGCTGGTTTTTCCGCCGCACCCCATCGGACGTGGCGGCGGCAACATGCGCCCCGAAATGGCGCTGCGTCATTTCGCGATGATCGCCGAGGCCACCGACCTGCCGATCATCGCCTTTCAATATCCGCTGGCGGCGGGCTACGGCTATCCGCTGGAAACCCTGGTCAGGCTGGCCGAGGAAATCCCCACCTTTCGCGCCATCAAGGACGGCTGCTATGACGCCGCGGCCCATGAACGCCACGTCCGCGTCCTGCACGGGCTGACGCGGCCGGTAAACGTGCTGACCACCCACAGCCCGTGGCTGCTGCCCTCGCTGACGGTGGGCTGCGCGGGGCTGTTGTCGGGCTCTGGCTCGGTGATCGCGGATCTGCACGTGGCGCTGTTCGATGCCATCCAGGCAAAGGATCTCGTCCGCGCGAAGGAAATCGAGGCGCGCATCTGGCCCACCGCGCAGTGTTTTTACAAGCAGCCATCCTGCGACATGCACAACCGCATGAAGGAGGCGTTGGTGCTGCTGGGCCGCCTGCCCCGCGCCGTGGTCCGCCCGCCGCTGATGAAGCTTTCCGACGCCGAAATTGCTGAAATCGCCCAGGCCATCAAGGATGCGGGTATTGGCCGCGAAGGCGCATTGTCGCGCGCGGCATAAGCAAATTTCGCTATAATGACATTTGGACATTCGGAGAATTGATCATGCCGCCCTTCAAGGATTTCGAGCCCCGCGGCGTGATCCCCGCGACGCTTCTGGCCTTTCATGACGATCTCTCCATCGACGAGAAATCGACCCGTAAGCATTTACGGGACGTGGCCGATGTCGGCGGCATCACCGCGATCGCGACCAACGCGCACGCTTCCGAAGTGCATGCGTGCTCGGTGGACGAGCAGCGCCAGGTGCTCGAGGTCACGATGGCGGAGATCGGCGGCGAGCTGCCGGTGATCAACGGCATTTACGCCGACGGCAGCCAGGAGGCAGCGAAACTCGCGCGTATGGCCGAGGCCGGCGGCGCCTCCTGCCTGCTGGTGCTGCCGCCCCATTCGATTGGCATGTTCGGCGGTCAGGCGCGCCCCGAGATGGCGCTCAGCCACTTCAGGATGATCGCGGACGCCACCGACCTGCCGATCATCGTGTTTCAGTACCCCGGAACCTACGCCTATCCGATCCCGACCCTGCTGCGCATGATCGAGGAAGTGCCGACGATCCGCGCCATCAAGGACTGGTCGCCGCCGATGCAACAGGAAAAGCATGTTCGGGCGCTGCAAAGCCTGCCGCGCCCCGTGCATGTGCTCAGCACGAATTCCGCGTGGCTGATGGGGTCCTTGACCATGGGCTGCAACGGGCTGCTGTCGGGGTCGGGCAGCGTGATCGCCGATCTCCAGGTCGCGCTGTTCGAGGCCGTTCAAGCCGGCGATCTCGTGCGCGCCCAAGCGATCAACGACCGCATCTATCCGACCGCGCAGTGCTTCTACACCGAACCATTCGGCGACATGCATAATCGTATGAAGGAGGCGCTGGTGATTCTCGGCCGACTGCCGCGCGCGGTCGTGCGACCGCCGCTGGTAAAACTCACCGACGAGGAAATTAGCGGTATCGGAAGGGCGTTGAAAGAAGCCGGTATCACGCGCGAAGGCGCGCTGCTCGAAGCGGCTTAGTCCGAATCCGGTCCGCCGAGGGCGGCGGTAAAACTCCGCAGATCATCCGACGACTCCGCCCCCTGCCCGCCCGCATCCATGGGCCGCGGCGCCGATTCGCCTTCTTCCCCGCCGCGCACGCGAATGATCGCGTCATTCAATTCGACGCTGTTGATGGGCTTGGAGACATAATCGTTCATTCCCGCCGCGAGATAGACTTCGCGATCGCCCTTCATGGCATTGGCCGTCACCGCGATGATCGGGGTCGTTTCATGAGCGCCGCCGAGGGCGCGAATGGCCTTGGTCGCTTCGATGCCGTCCAGCTTCGGCATCTGTATATCCATCAGCACGACATCGTAGCTGTTCCGTTGCACCGCCTCGAGCGCCTCTTTTCCATCGTTCACCACGTCGACACTGTGGAGTTCCTTGCCCAACACAGCCAGGAACAGTTTCTGGTTGATCTCGTTGTCCTCGGCCAACAGGATTCGCAATCCGCCGGACGCTTCGGGCGCGGATGCGGCGGCAACCTCCGGCTTTGGCGGAATATTCGTCGATGGCATTCGCGCCCCCACCATGGTGAACCAGAACGTGCTGCCCCGACCGGTCACGCTGTCGACGCCGATTTCACCGCCCATCAACGCGCAGAGTTCCTTACAAATTGAAAGTCCGAGACCGGTTCCGCCGTGCCTTGCCTCCGGCGTGTCTCCCGCCTGTTCGTACCGCGTGAACAGCCGTTGCTGATCGTCGGGAGACAGGCCGGGTCCGGTATCCGCGATTTCGAACCGCAGCTTGATGGCGCCTTCCCGCGCAATCCGGATCGCCACCGATCCCTCATCGGTGAACTTGATGGCGTTACCCACCAGATTAATTATGATCTGATGCAGCCGCGCCGGATCACCATGCGACAAACCGTCAATGTCGTCGGCCACTTCGGTCAGGAACGCCAATCCCTTTGCGCGCGCCTGCGGCTCCAGCAAACGGGAAACCTCTTCGACGATTTCGTGGGCGTTGAAATCGACATTGTCGAGATCGAACCGGCCAGCCTCCATCTTTGATAGATCGAGGATGTCATTGATAATGGTCAGCAGCATCTCGCCGGAACGCCGAATGGTATCGAGCTGGTCGCGCTGCCCGTCGTCCAGTTCGGTCTCGGCCAACAGGCCGGCCATGCCGAGAACGGCGTTCATCGGGGTGCGGATCTCATGACTCATGGTGGCGAGGAAGGCCGACTTGGAATCATTGGCCTGTTCGGCCGCTTCTTTTGCCTTGTTAAGCGCGTGCACGGTGCGCTTGCGCTCCGTGATGTCCCGCATCACGACGAGGTTCGCTGCTCTCTCCTCCCAAACGAAGGGGCTGCTTCGGCTTTCGCCGAAAAATTCAGAACCGTCGAAGCGGCGATATAGCAGTTCAATGGGCTCAAGCGGACCGAGCGCTTGTTGCACCTTTGCCCGTCGATCGGTGATTTTGTCCTGGTAATTTGGCGCCACGAGATCGATCGCAGCCATTTCCAGCATGGCTTCGAAAGAAGACGCGCCAAACATATCCGCGGCTACCCGATTGGCGAACACGATCTTGCCGTCACAGTGAACAAAAGCGGCGTCGGGCAGCGCCTCCATGAAGCGACGGTATTGCTCGTCGCGCTCACGGGCGAGGCGTTCCACCTTCTTGCGGGCCGTGATATCGCGAACCGTTACGAGAATGGCGGGTTGTCCATTCCAGACGACCGGCGTTCCTGCTGTTTCTCCGTCGAATTCCGAACCATCGAGCGCACGCAATTTGGTTTCGACGAATGGCGGCGTCTCTCCGGTCTTACCAATCTCGGATCGTCGACCGCGGACGAAGGCCTTCTGGCCAGGGTCGAACAGGTCGATCGATTCGTTACCGATCAGGTCGCCGTTCGTTACCGCCTTGAACCGTTTAAGGGCGGCCGAATTCACGAAAACAATCTTGCCGTCGATCTGCACGTAGACCGCATCGGGCAACCATTCCACGAGTTCGCGGTAACGCTTCTCGCTCTCGCCCAACGCGCGCATGGCGGTCTTCATTTCGGTGACATCGTTGCTGAGTCCGCCGATGCCAATCACATTGCCGGCGCTGTCCCATACAGGAAATTTGAGCGATTTCACCGTATGCCCCGAGCCGTCGGAATGGGTGATCTGCAATTCCTGTTCGATAGGGTTGCCCTCGCGGACCACCTGTTGATCGCTTTCGATAATCTTTTTGATTTTCTCCGTGCCCATCCATTCCTGCCCCTGGCTCCCAATTGCGGTTTCCAGGGAAATGCCATGGAAGTTCAGAAAGGTCTGGTTGGCCAGCACCAGGCGGCCATCGGTGTCCTTGAAATACATCAGGGATGGAGAGTGATCGAAAATCGGCCGCAGGAAACGCTCGTTGCCATTTGCCGGATCACGGGCCTCGGACATAACGCCGAAACCGTGGGTCAGGATCAGGACCGCGCCGGCGAGCGAGATACCGGCAATCATGGTTGCCGCCACGATGAAACCCCAGCCTTGGCCTTTCGCAATCCAGGCAAGACCATCCAGGGACGAAAATACCAAGGTGGCAGAGATACCGAATACCAGGGACAACGTTAGCCCGAGGAGGAAAACGTAACGCAACCGTTTAATTACGGCGATTTTGAATAAGGACGTTGTCATGAAGAACCGAAGGGCTGTCCTTGTAAATCCTATTTCCCGACCTGTTCCGGGTTAATAAATTATTTTGGCGTGGCTCGGGTTCGATGGCCACAAACCAAATTTCACACGTACGGATTGTGGAATTTTTTGTTTAAGGAAACCTTGAAACCGTATGGTTTTAGCCGCTTTTACGTGTACTGATTGCATGCGGGTTATATTCGGTTCTGACGATTTCGGGTTTGGAGACACTGTTGACGGGCCTATCTGAAACCTCCGTCCCAAAGGTGATCGGGCATCGCGGCGCCGCCGGCCATGCCCCGGAAAATACCCTGGCCGGTTTTCGCAAGGCGGCGGAACTCGGCGTCAAATGGGTCGAATTCGACGCGGTCCTGACCCGGGACAGTCACATCGTGATCTTTCATGACGAGACCCTTGCGCGAACCACCGACGGCAAAGGTAATATTTCCGAGACCGGTCTATCCGATCTCAAGGCCCTCGATGCGGGCTCCTGGTTTAGCCGGGAATATCGGGGCGAAACCGTGCCGACACTCGACGAAACGATGGCGACGCTCGCGGCGCTCGGGCTCGGCGCCAATATCGAAATCAAGCCAAGCCCCGACCGGGAACAAGAGACCGGCACGGCGGTGGCCCATGCTGTCGAGAGCGGTTGGCCGACGATGTTGCCGCCGCCGTTGCTTTCAAGCTTTGAGCCAGCCGCATTGGTCGCCGCGCGCGAAGCCGCGCCGGACCTGGCGCGCGCTTACCTTGTTCATTCGGTTCCGGCTGACTGGCGGGAGAAGCTCGAAATGCTGGGATGCGACGCATTGCATTGTCTTGAGAGCAGGCTCTCGCGGGATCAGGCGAAACGGATAATCGACGCCGGATACGCTCTGCGTTGCTATACCGTCAATTCAGCCCGGCGGGCGCGCACTCTTTTCCGATGGGGCGTGGAGTCCGTATTCACCGACTACCCCGATCGATTACTCGATATCTAAAGCCCTATCCGGCCTCGGCGAAAGCGCCGAGATAACCCTCAAGGGCATGGGTCCCGGAGCGACCGATGCGCAGTCCAAGCTTGGTGCGCCGCCACAGGATGTCTTCCGCCGTCCGCGCCCATTCCCGCGCAATCAGATAATCGACCTCTCGGGCATAGAGGCCGCCCCCGAAATAAATGCCGAGGTCGCCGGTATTCCACGCATCGCCAAGCAACGCCGGACAAAGGCCTCCATGCCGCCTGGCGAGCCCGGCAATCCAATCGGGGTCGAGGCGCGGATAGGCCGCATAGAGATCCTCGAGCAGTCCCTTGAAATCACCCGCCGAAAATTCACCTCCGGGTAGAGGCGTGTCGGCGGTCCAGTCGTCTGCCATGCGGGGAAAGAACGGCCGAAGTTCCGCCAGAACCTCTTCGGCCAGACGACGATAGGTTGTGATCTTGCCGCCGAACAGCGACAGAAGGGGCGCGGCGCCTTGCTCCCCATCGATCTCTATCGCGTAATCGCGTGTTACCGAGGACGGGTTGTCCGCGCCGTCGTCAAGCAAAGCGCGCAGCCCGGCGAATGACCAAACAGTCTCGGCCGGCGTCACGGGCTTGGCGAAATAACGGTTCACCGAGGCGCGGATATAATCCCCCTCCTCCTTGGACGGTTGCGCGCCGTCTGGATCGCCGTCGGTCGCGATATCCGTAGTGCCGAGCAGCGAAAAGCCGTCTTCGAAGGGTATGACAAAGACCACCCGCCCGTCCGGATTCTGCAGGATATATGCGTGATCGCCCTCATAGAGCCGGGGCACGACAATGTGGCTGCCGCGCACCAGACGAATTTGCCTGCGCGGTTGATCCGTTGTTCCCGCCGGACCCAGCAGATCGTCTCGAACCCGCTGAACCCATGCCCCCGACGCATTGACCAGAACGCGCGCGCGGACGTCGCGTGTGGTTCCGGTGTTGGTATCTTCAAGCCGGGCATGCCAGTGCGTCGATGTTCGCTCCGCCGCGATTAGCCGCGTTCGCGTCAGGATTTCCGCGCCCTGATCGGCCGCTTGGCGGGCATTGAATATAACGAGTCTCGCATCGTCCACTTGGCAATCCGAATAGGCAAGCCCCGGTCGAACGCCGGCGCAAGGGGGGGCTCCTTCGTTTTCTCCACCAAGTTTTAGCGCGCGTGAGGATTCGAGCCGCCGCCGACCGCCCATCCGGTCATACAAAAAAAGTCCCGCCCGAATCATCCATCGTGGGCGCGATCCCGGTCCATGGGGCAGAACGAAGCGCAGCGGCCGGACAATGTGAGGCGCTTTGGCCAACATGATTTCTCGCTCTCGGAGCGCCTCGCGCACCAACCGGAATTCGTAGTTTTCGAGATAACGCAACCCACCATGAATCAGCTTGCTGCTGGCCGACGACGTCGCACCGGCAAGATCGCCCTGTTCGCAGAGAACGACCGAAAGCCCCCTGCCGGCGGCGTCACAGGCGATGCCCGCGCCGTTGATGCCGCCGCCAATGATCAGAAGATCGGAGATCCTGGCATTGGCCATCACGATTCTTTCCGATTTCTACGCAAAGCTTTACCCTAGCTCCCAAAAATAAGCGGCGAATGGCGAACAAGGAGTAAAGGTGTGAGCCGTCGTTATCTGCTTGCCATTGACCAGGGCACCACCGGCACCCGCGCCCTCCTGTTCGGCGTCGCGGGAGACCTGCTCGGCATGGCGCAAAAAGAGCTTCCGCAAATATTTCCGCGGGAGGGCTGGGTCGAGCACGATCCCGAGGAAATTTGGCGGGCGACGCTCGCGGTCTGCGTCGAGGCTCTTGCCGAGGTGGACAGAAATGCCGTGGACACCATGGCGATCGGCATCACCAATCAACGCGAAACCACTATTTTATGGGACCGCCAGACCGGCAAGCCGATCAACAATGCGATCGTGTGGCAGGACCGAAGAACCTCCGATTTCTGCCGTGCACTCGAAGCCGATGGACATGCCGAGACCATTCGATCGCGAACCGGTCTGATCATCGATCCCTATTTTTCGGCTTCCAAGATCGCATGGCTGCTCGATGAAATACCCGGCGCGCGCAAAGCCGCCGAGGACGGTTCACTGGCCTTTGGCACCGTGGAGTCATTCCTGCTTTGGCGGCTTACCGGCGGGAGGGTCCACGCGACGGACGCGACCAATGCCGCGCGTACGATGCTTTTCAATATCCACGATCAGGCGTGGGACGCGGAACTTCTCGAAATATGCGGCGTGCCGGCCGCCATCCTGCCCGATGTTCGCGATAACGCCGGCGAATTCGGCGTTGCCCAAGGCGAATTTCTGGGTGGGGAAATCCCCATCACCGGTATGGCCGGGGACCAGCATGCGGCGATGATCGGGCAGGCCTGCCTGCGACCCGGCATGATCAAGGCGACATACGGAACCGGCGGTTTTCTGCTGCTCAACACGGGCGCGAATCCGGTCGATTCCGACAACCGTCTCTTGACCACAATCGCCTATCGCCTCAATGGCGAGGTGAGCTATGCGTTGGAAGGCAGTATTTTCGCGGCGGGAGCCGCCGTGCAGTGGCTCCGCGACGGCCTGGGCGTAATCGCCGACGCCACGGAAAGCGAGGCGCTTGCGCGCTCCATCACCGATACCGGCGGAGTCTACCTGGTGCCGGCGTTTACCGGGCTCGGCGCGCCTTATTGGGATGCGGAGGCGCGCGGCGCGATCGTAGGCCTTACGCGTGCCAGTGGGGCGGCCCATGTCGTTCGCGCCGCCCTGGAAGCGGTGTGCTACCAGACGGCGGATCTGATGCGGGCGATGACGGCGGACGGCGCGGCGGCAACGGCGTTCCGAGTGGATGGCGGGATGGTCGCGAACGACTGGCTGGTCCAGTACCTGGCCGATATTTTGGATGTTCCGGTTGATCGACCCCGGATCACTGAAACCACCGCCTTGGGCGCGGCCTTTCTTGCTGGACTCGGCGCGGGAATTTATGCGTCCCTCGAAGACGTCGCGGGTCAATGGGGCCTCGAGGCGTCTTTCCAGCCGAATATGGACGGCAATACCCGTCAGGCGCGTCTCTCGGGATGGCGCGATGCGGTGGAACGGGTGCGAAGCTAATCGACCGGGTGTGCGTTACATCGAGCGGACTTCCACGAGGAAGTCCTTCACCTGGCTCCGCAAATCATCGGCCTGTCGCGCCAGTTTGCCGGATGAATCGAGGACTTCCTTGGCGGCGGTACCGGTTTCCGTCGCTGTCTGAGTGACATTGTCGGCGGCGGTGGAAACTTCTTCGCTGCCGGCAGCGGCCTGCTCGATATTGCTGGCGATCTCCGCGGTGGTCGCCGCCTGCTCCTCGACAGCGCCGGCGATTGCCACCGAAAATTCGCTGATTTCCCCGATGGTGTCGCCAATTCCCTTGATAGCGTCCACCGACTCGGTGGTCGCGCTCTGGATCTGGCTTATCTGGGTCCCGATTTCCTCGGTTGCCTTGGCCGTCTGGGTGGCGAGGTTCTTCACTTCCGAGGCGACGACAGCAAAGCCCTTACCGGCTTCTCCCGCGCGCGCCGCCTCGATCGTCGCGTTCAACGCGAGAAGGTTGGTCTGGCTTGCGATATCATTGATAAGTTCGACGACCTCGCCAATGGTCCCGGCCGCCGATGTGAGCCCTTCCACCTTGGCGTTCGTCTCGTGGGCCTGGCCCACCGCTTCCTTGGCGATTTTGGTGCTTTGCTCGACCTGCCGGCCGACCTCCTGAACCGAATTCGCAAGTTCCTCGGCGGCGGCGGCCACCGTCTGGACGCTGCTCGCCGAACGCTTGGTCTCCGCGGCGACCGACGCGGACTGACTGGATGTCTGCTCCGCGGCCGAGCTCATTTTCTCCGCGACACCCTTCATCTGTTCCGCGGCCGAGGCGACCGTTTCCACCACGTTCATCACATTGGATTCGAAATTGTCGGCGAGTTCGATTTGCTTGGTGATCACCGACCAGGTCACCATCGGCCCGAGATAGGTGCCGTCCTGGTGCATGATCGCCGTGACCAGCAGGTCCAGCGTGTCGTTGCCGACCATGATTTTCGCTTTATGCGGCAGGTTCGCGGGATCCGACAAAAGCAAACGGATACGTTCCGGGTCCTTATGGAATATATCGATACACTGACCCAGCAGATCATACACCTTGCAGGGCAACATATCTTCGATTGCGCGAAGCGTGTCCTTCGAGGATTGATTTAAGTAGGTAAGCTTGAAATCGACGGGGTCGCAACGCATCACGTTGACCGGCATGGTCTCGACCATGTCTTTCAACGCTTCATATTCCTCGGCCATCGACGCGCCGATACCGGAATTCGCTTTATCCGAAAGCTCCGAAACGCCATTACCAGTGAAACCAAATAATTTTGAAAGCGCGGCCATGATCGATTTTCTCCAGCATTAAACCTGAATGAATAGCCTATTTTAATAGCTTCTTCGTCCAGAATTTATTAGTTAATGTTTTAGTGTTTTTGTCTATCTCATTAATTTCATTGAGATAATAGAATTCACATCGTTAAGGTGTGGTTAATCCCCCACGGTTTGTGAGTATATATATCAAGAAGCCCGATCAATCGAACTGGAGCACCAAACAAGGTATCGCCGCACCCTATTTAGAACATGTGGAATTCCTTGAATTCCTCGGCGCGGTAATGAACCTGCCAGGGGTCGGTGCGTATATCGAGCACCGTGGTGACATCCGCCGCCAGCGCCCGTTCAAGCGCCGGTTGCAGGTCGGCCGGCGCTTTGACGCGTTCGCCCCGCGCGCCATAGGCGTCGGCCAGTTTGGCGAGGTCGGTCTGGCCGTAATCCGAACCGAGATACCGCCCCTGGTGCTGCACCTTCTGGAACAGGCGCAGCGCGCCATATCCGGAATCGTTATAAACCAGCACCACCACCGGCAGCTTTTCGCGCACCGAGGTTTCAAGCTCCTGGGTCATCATGCCGAAATCGCCGTCGCCGATCGCCACCACGATCTGGCGATCGGGATAGGCCAGGCGCGCGCCGAGCGCCGCCACGAAGGCGAACGCCATCGACCCGGTGCCGGCGGGAAGAATATAGCCGTACGGTTTTCGGATCATCATGTGGTGGGCGTACTGGGTATGGTTGCCGGCGCCGCAGGACACGATCACATCGTCGTCGCAGACGTCCATCACTGTCTGGGTGATGAGTTGCGGTTTGATCGGCGTCGACGCGAGGTCGGTGTCGTAGAAGCGCTCCGTTTCCTGGGCATTGAGTTCCGCCAGCGCCTTCCCTCTCGGATGGTTGGCGCCGTCGGGATTATTGATGTTCTCGGCCACGCAGTAGGTCAGCGCATCGCTCAGGAAGGCGCCGGAATCCGCCACGACGCCGACCTCGACCGCGTATTGGCGGCCGACTTCGAGCGGTTCGGCCTCGACCTGGATAATTTTGGCCTGTTCCGGGATCAGCGACCAGTTGATGGTATTGACGTTCTGAAAACGACAGCCCAGCCCCAACACCACATCGGCGCGCTTCAGCGCTTCGTTCGCGGTGGTGCGCCCGAAATGGCCGATGATGCCGACCGCGAGCGGGTGTTCTTCCGAAATCGCGCCGCGCCCCATCTCGGTGGTCGCGACCGGCGCACCCAGCCGCTCCGCAAGCTTAACCAGATCATCCCAGGCCCGCGACCACATCACGCCGCGTCCGGCGATGATTACCGGGTGACCGGCTTGGGCCAGCAATTTGCAGGCGCGCTCAACCGCGCCCGCCTCGGGCCGCGTGCGGTTGGCGACATAGCTCGACCGCGCCGGCCCGCGCAACGAAACATCGGTGGAATCCACTTCGATGGGGTGCTGCAGCAGATCCTTCGGGAAATCCAGATGCACCGGGCCGGGCTGGCCTGATGTCGCCATCTGGAAGGCCGTGCGCATCAGCCGCTTCACGTCCTTGGGCTCGCGCATCTGATCGTTCCACTTGGTCACTTCGCGGAACACATTGATCACATTGAACTCGTGCCAAAGGTTGCGCCCCAGCCGAAAGGTATCGAGATTTGCCGACAGCAGGATCAGCGGCACAGCGTCCTTTTCCGCGATCCAGGTTCCCAGGACGGCGTTGGAAATGCCGGGTCCGACATGCAAAAGCGCACAGGCCGGCTCGCCGGTGACCCGTGAATAGCCGTCCGCCATGCCGGTGGCCGCGTGCTCCAACCGGCAGGTGATATAACGAATTTCGTCCTGGCGGTCGTACATGGCGTCGAGGATCGGCAGCACGGTGTCGCCGGTAATGCCGAAGACGTGCTTTATCCCCTCGTCGATCAGATGCTGAACGATCGCCTCGGCGACCGTGGTATGCGTTGCCATACCGCGTCGCTCCCTTTTTTTATTCCCTACCCGGCGCCATGCTTGCCCGAATGAGCCGCCCGGTCAATGGACCTCGCGGAGGGTTGATTACAAATGATCGGGCGCGGCTTGTATATTCCGTTCCTGAATTCCTACAGGGAGAGAAACCATGGCCGGACCCAACATCACCAAGGACGACATCCTGCATGCCAGCGCCGGCATGCTTCAGAAACAGCTTTATGTGGTGTTCACCACGCCCACCGATGGTCTCGGACCGGTGATGGAGAACGTCGAGGAACATTTGAAATTCCAGATGTCGCTGGAAGAACGCGGCATCATGTTCGGCGCCGGGCCGTTCTGGGCCGACGACGAGAGCACATGGGAAGGCGAAGGGATGGTAATCATCCGCGCGGATTCGCTCGCCGAGGCGAACAAGATCGCGGCCGAGGACCCCATGCACCAGGCCGGCGCGCGCTCCTTCACGGTGCGGCCGTGGCTGCTTAATGAAGGCGTGATGACCCTGAAGGTGCGCTATTCCGACGGCAGCCGCGAGCTTATTTGAGCGCTTAGACTTTCCCGGTCTGGATGGTTTCGTAGGGCAGGATGCCCTCGGCGAGGGTCCATTCGGCGAACGATGCGGGCGTCGATTTCCAATCGTCGGGCGTCCAGTCGTCGGTGACGTGGTCGGAATCGAAATCATATTCCGCCGCGCCGCCGCAGGGCTTCTTGAAATACCAGAAATAGCACGATGAGATCGGATGGCGGCCGGGGCCGAGATGGGTCGTCCAGCCCTGGTTCGCCATGTGCGCGCCGCCGCCGAACAGCTCGTGGATGTCGCGCAGCTCGAAGGCCAGGTGATGGAAGCCCTTTTCCTCGCCCGCTTTCAGCAAAAACAGATTGTGGTGCTCGTTTGACGCGCCGCCCCGGAAAAAATAGCCGCGGCCGGGATAGCAATCGGTGATCTTGAAGCCGAGGCGCTGCTCATAGAAATCCTTGGCTTCTTCCAGTTCGGGGGCCAGCACCACCATGTGCGACAGATGCACGGGCGCGGCCTTCTTGTAAATTTTGGCGCGTTTGTTCACTCGCCCGGCGCTGCCCGGCACATTGATCTCCTGCGGCTCGGCCGCGACCGCCTGGCGGCGCGTGATCCTGAAACCGATGGCGTGCCCCAGCGGATCGACGGCATGGATCGTGCCGTCGTTGTCGGTGCGCACCTCCTGGTCGCGGGCAAGTTCCTCGGCAATGGCGTCGACGTCTTTCTGGGTCGGCACCCCCCAGATGAATTCCCGCGCGGTCGGCCCCTCGATCGGCGCCGACGGCAGATCCTCCGCCGTCTCGGGGCGAACAATAATGGTTCCCTTTTCCTGGGTTTCGAAGACCACCCGGTCGGGCCCCTCCTCGGCCCGGCTTAGGCCGAAATCGTCCCAGAACCGCAGGCGGTCTCCATATCGTCAACGCCGAAGACGATGGAGTCGAGTCCAAGAATATTCATCTTTACGCCTTTCCTGTCCGCTGGATTACAGGGCGAGGCCCAGACGCGTGCCCTGATCGATGGCGCGCATGGCGTCGAGCTCGGCGGCTTCCTCGGCGCCGCCGATCAGATGGGCGCGCACGCTCTTGCCCACGAGCGCCTGATGAAGCCCCCGGTCGGGCTCCTGCCCGGCGCAGACAACAATCGTGTCGGCCGCGATCAGGCGTTCCTCGTTCTCAACCGTGATGTGGAGCCCGGCATCGTCGATCAGGCGGTAGGCCGCGCCGGTGATCATCTCGACGCCGCGCCTGGGCAATTCGGTGCGCGGCACCCAACCGGTGGTGAGTCCCAGGCTGCGCCCCATGCGCGCCGGTTTGCGTTGCAGCATGGTGACCGCGTGATCGGTGTCGGCGGCGGCCGGCGGTTTCGCCACACCGCCGGCGTTCCGGTGCGCCACATCGACGCCCCACGCGGCCAGGAATTCGTTCACCGTCTCCTCGCCCACCCCATGACGCGCGGTGAGATACTGCGCGACATCGAAACCGATACCGCCGGCGCCCACGACCACGACCCGCTGGCCGGCCGTCTTCGCGCCGGACAGCACATCGACGTAGGACACCACCATCGGATGGTCGGCGCCGTCGATATCGAGCAGGCGCGGCGAAACGCCGGTGGCGACGACGATCTCGTCATAACCATCGGCGATCAACGCGTCCGCTTCGACGCGTTGGCCGAGACGTAATTCGACGCCCTCGGTCTCCAGGCGACGGCGGAAATAACGTAGCGTCTCGTTGAACTCCTCCTTGCCGGGCACGGCGCGGGCGAGATTGAGCTGGCCGCCTATTTCGCGCGCCGAGTCGTACAGCGTCACCGCATGGCCGCGCTCGGCCGCGGCGACGGCGCAGGACAGTCCGGCCGGCCCGGCGCCGACCACGGCGATCCGTTTCGGCGAACCCGCCGGCACGCTTTGAAATTCGATCTCGCGCGCCGCCGCCGGGTTCACCAGACAGGTCGCCGGACCGTTCCTGAAGATGGGATCGAGGCAGGCCTGATTGCAGGCGATGCAGGTGTTGATCTCGTCCGCGCGGGCCTGACGCGCCTTGAGCGCGAAATCCGAATCGGCCAGCAGCGGCCGCGCCATGGCGATCAGATCGGCGTCGCCGCGCGCCAGCACGTGTTCGGCCAGTTCCGGGGTATTGATGCGGTTGGAGGCGACCACCGGAATGTCGACCGCATCCTTCAGCCGGGCGACGAAAGATGTCCAGGCGCCGCGCGGCACCATGTGGGCGATGGTGGGAATGCGCGCCTCGTGCCAGCCGATACCGGTCGACATGATGTCAGCCCCGGCGGCGGCGATTTCACGGGCGAGATGCAGCGTCTCCGCTCCCGTCAGACCGTCCTCGACGAGATCGAGCGCGGAAAGCCGGTACATCACGATGAAGTCGCGCCCGACGCGAGCCCGTATCCGGCGCACGATTTCGAGCGGGAAGCGGATGCGTTTCTCGAACGTCCCGCCCCAGGCATCGTCGCGATTATTGGTGCGCGGCACGCAGAACTGGGTGATCAGATAGCCTTCGGAGCCCATGATCTCGACGCCGTCGAAGCCGGCATGTTGGGCCAGCGCGGCGGTTTTCACGAAATCCTCGACGGTCTGCTCCACCTCATCCTCGGTCAGCGCGCGGGGCGTCACGGGATTTATCGCCGTCGGGATATCGGAGGCCCCGACGGTTTCCGGCACGCCGGCATAACGCCCGGCATGGAGGATCTGAAGACAGATCTTGCCGCCTTCCGCATGAACCGCCGCCGTGACCGGTCGCTGCGCCTCGGCCTGCGCTTCGGTCTCCATGGTCAGGGTCTGGGGGTCCATGCCGCCAAACGGGTTGGGGGCGAAGCCGCCGGTGACGATCAGGCCGGTCTCGCCGCGCGCGCGGGCGCCGTAATAGGCCGCCTCGCGCTCGATCACGTTGTCGAGCAACTCAAGCCGCATGTGCATCGAGCCCATGATCAGCCGGTTGCGCAGCGTCGTAAAACCGAGGTCGAGCGGCTCCAGCAGATGGGGATAGGGATTGTCGTTACTCATTGAGGCTCGCTCCGGCCGCTTTTTCGATCAGATTTTTCAAATCGTCAAATTCCTGGACCGCGGGAAATTGCGGGAATTCGGCGATGATATTGTCCGGCGCATGGAACAGGATGCCGGTATCTGCTTCGGCCAGCATGGTGGTGTCGTTGAATGAATCCCCGACCGCGACGGTCTCGAAATTAAGTTCGCGAAAGGCCGCCACCGAGGCGCGCTTGTGATCGCGCTTGCGCAGCACGTAATCGTCGATATGGCCGTCCGCCGCCACCTTCAGGCCGTGGCAGAACAACGTCGGATGGCCGAGCGCGCCCATCAGCGGCGCCGCGAATTCATAGAACGTGTCGGACAGGATCACCACGGGCCAGCGGGCGCGCAGCCAGTCTGTAAACTCGCGCGCGCCGTCGAGCGGCGACAGCCCCGCGACCACCGCCATGATGTCGGGCAGCCCCAGGCTGTGCTCGTCGAGGATGGCGAGGCGCCGGCGCATCAACTCGTCGTAATCCGGCACGTCGCGGGTGGTCGCGCGCAGCGCGTCGATACCGGTACGCTCGGCGAGGCCGATCCAGACTTCCGGGATCAGAACCCCTTCAAGATCAAGGCAGATGATATGCAAAAACAGCCGTCCCTATTTGCGCGCCCCCGCCGGGTATAGCAAGCCATCCGGCGGGGGCAAATCGGAATTTTGTACACGCTTGTGATTTTGCCACGCGGATTTGCCCGGTTTAGACTGGCCGGCGCGCGACGCTTGGAAACGGGAGCTGGCACCATGTCGGAGAGTTACGTGCTCGACCATCAATCGGAAAAGATTCTTGCCCGGCTCGACGGGGCCGGCGTGCCGCAATGCGCCGACATGACGCCGGCCGAGGCGCGGCAATGGATGGGCGCGTTCATGGACGACATGGCGCTCGATCCCCTGCCCGAGGTGGCGGCGGTCGAGGAATTGCAGGCCGTCGGACCCGAAGGGAATAAAATCGCGATCCGTCTTTACCGCCCATCGGGCGCGCCCGCCGGACCCTTGCCAATCCTGGTCTTCTTTCATGCCGGTGGATATGTGTTCGGCAGTCTCGACGGACTCGACAGTTTCTGCTGTCTGATCACCCGCGAGGCGGGCTGTCTGATGGCGTCGGTAGACTACCGCCTGGCGCCCGAGGCGAAATTTCCCGCCGCCCACGAAGACGCCTATGCCGCGACCTGCTGGATCGCCGCCCACGCCGCCGATATCGGCGCCGATCCCGACCGCATCGCTGTCGCCGGCAATTCGTCGGGCGGCACGCTGGCCATCTCCGTCTCCGCCATGGCGCTCGATCGCGGCGGACCGAAAATTCGCCAGCAGATGCTGTGGTACCCGGGCGTCGGCTCGGCCGGCGACACCGCGTCCATGAAGGAGTTGGCGGAAGGCTATTTCCTGACCGCGCGACTGATGAAATGGTCCATGGGGCACTACCTCAACGACGCTTCCGACATGCAGAACGAGCTGGTCCAGCCGTTGCTGCGCGAAGACCTCTCCGGGCTGCCGCCGACTTTCCTGATGACGGCGGGCTTCGATCCGAGGCGCGACGACAACCGCGTGTATGCCGAGCGTCTGGCGGCGGCGGGCGTGCCGACCGAATTTAGCTGCCTGGACTCGACCATTCACGGCTTCATGTTCATGCTGGCCGGCATCGACGCGGCGGTGGAGGCCGCGACCGAGTCCGCGCACTATCTACGCGACGCCTTCGCGGCGATGTAACAACTTTTGGGACGGCGCCATGAGCCATGACTACATCATCGTGGGCGGCGGTTCGGCCGGCTGCGTGCTGGCGAACCGGCTCTCGGCGGACCCGGGCAACAGCGTGCTGCTGATCGAAGCCGGCATGGACACCCCGCCGGACGCCACGCCCGCCGACATCCTCGACAGCTATCACCTCTCCCAGGCCAACCCGCGCTACAAGTGGATGCGGTTCAGGGCGTATCTCCAGCCGGTCCCCCATAACGCGCCGGAACGCCCGCCGTTGCAGGGATACGACCAGGGCCGCGTGATGGGCGGCGGATCCTCCATCAACTATCAGGCCGCCAACCGGGGCACCCCCGACGATTACGACGAGTGGGAGTCCATGGGCGCGGCCGGCTGGGACTGGGACGGCGTGCTGCCTTTTTTCCGCAAGCTCGAATCCGATCAGCAATTCGACGGACCGCTGCACGGCCAATCCGGACCCGTGCCGATCCGCCGCATCCCGCGCGAGAACTGGTCGGGTTTTTCCAGAGCCGTCGCGGAGTCCTTCGCGCAAGCCGACATGAAGTTCATCGAAGACCAAAACGGGGAATTCGACGACGGCTATTTCCAGACCACGGTCAACAATTTGCATGACCGGCGGGTATCGGCCGCCGCCGCGTATCTCGATACCGCGACCCGCGCCCGGCCCAACCTCACGATCCTGTCCAATGCCCAGGCGAAGCGGATCCGTTTCGACGGCCGCCGGGCGATCGGGGTCGAGATCGACCGCCAGGGCGACGAGGAATATCACGAGGGCCGGGAGATCGTCGTTTCCGCCGGGGCCAGTCATTCACCGGCCTTGCTGATGCGCTCAGGCGTTGGCCCCGCTTCGCATCTCCGCGACATGGGAATCGACATCGTCGCCGATCTGGCGGGCGTCGGCCAGAACATGCAGGACCATCCCGGAATCTCGACCTTGTCCTATCTGCCGAGCGCCCTGCGTCACGCGCCGGATGTCGGTCCAGTGCTGCAGGTCGGCGCGCGTTATTCGTCGGACATCGCGGAATGCGGACCCAACGACATGTATATCTCCGCCATCGGCCGGGCGATCTGGCACGCGGTCGGCTGCCGCCTCGCCAGCATGGCGACCTGGATCAACAAGCCCTATTCACGGGGACAGATGCGGCTCGCGTCGCCCGATTGGCGCGACGAGCCGGTGGTAGAGCTCAACATGCTGTCTGACCCGCGCGACCTTGCGCGGATGAAGCTCGGCATGTTGCGCGTGGCCGCGTTGTTCGAAAACGGCCCGCTGGGGACCGAGTCGCGTGATCCGTTCTCGACCAACTACAATCGCCGCGCCCAGATCGTCACCGAAGTGACGGCCCGCAACAAATTCCTGACCGGTTTGATCGCCGTCCTGATGGATGGTCCGGGGCCGCTGCGACGCTCGGTCATCAACCGCATTCTGCTGGGCGAGGATCTGGACCGGACGCTTCGGGGCGGTGACGCGGCGATCGAGGAACACGTCATGCGTCACGTGATCAGCATTCGCCACATCTCGTGCACCTGCCGGATGGGCCGCGACGACGACCCGACCTCCGTGACCGATCCCGGGGGTCGCGTCCATGGCATCGGCGGGCTGCGCGTCGCCGACGCTTCGGTGTTCCCGTCGGTGCCGCGCGCCAACACCAATATCCCGACCCTCATGACGGCGGAAAAAATCGCCGACGCCATCGTGTCGACCTAGTTTAGCGAGGCGCGTTAGCTGACCTTCTCCCAGCTTCCATCTGACTGACGGCAGGCGGTGCCGTAACCTTCCTCGACCCGGCCGCCGACGACAATGGTGGTCTGATATTCGCGGCAGTAACGCCCGTCGCTTTCCTGATAGGTTTTTGTCGGGGTTACCCGATACTGTTCCCGACCGTCCGGATTTTGCCATTCGACAGCCCCACCATTGGGAGCGCGTTCAAGAGCCTGGCCGACGCAGTTCTGGTCGACCTGATCCATGGAACGACCGATGCTGCCGCCAACCAATGTTCCAAGAACCGTTCCACCAATGACCGCCGCGATCTTGCCGTCGCCGCTACCGATTTTCGACCCAAGGAGTCCCCCGGCCGCCGCGCCGATGAGGCCGCCGACGATTTCGCGGTTGCAATTACCCAAACCGCTCGTCGCGATCTTCACGGTATCGGCTACCGTCGCGTAACGATCGTGGCCATGGCGGCGATATTTGAGTTTTCGCGCCCGCTTGCGGTGATAGCCGTGCGCCGAGGCCCAAGGGGGCGGCCCCCGGAAATGTTTTCTTTTCCGGGAGTGGTGTTTCATCTTCTTGCGATGCTTGCGCGATTCGCGTTCCTGCTCTTCGTGGTGTTTACGGGATTCCCGCTCCATCTCCTCGCGATGCTTGCGCGATTCCCGTTCCTCTTCCTCATAGTGCCTGGAGCGTTTTCGCCCGTGTTTGCGACGTTCCTTCCACCCATCCTTTTCATCGGCGACCTGAAACGAATTCGCCGAAGAAGCGGCGGGATATGGAGCGCGAGAGTCACCCATCCGATCGGCATGAACCGCTGTCGAGGCGGCCAGAAATGCCGCACCGTCGAAGAAAGCCCGAACAATCATCAGAACCTCTACGAGAATGTGAACGTTAGGAAGACGTTAGCACGGCCAAGCTGAACCGGTGATGAACAGGAAATGATCGTCCATGCGGTCCTTCTCAATTCGATCGTCCACGGCTTCATATTCATGCTGCCCGGTATTGATTTGGAGATCGAAGCCGTGACCCAATTCAAGGCCCTCAGAAGCTGAGAATGGGGTTTCCTCTATTCTTGCTGGCTTAATGCTCGAACTCGAACGTTGCCTCATGGCTATAGGTTCGCAACGGCGCGCAGCCCGGTCATCGCGCTACGATTGGCGAAGCGGCCGGTTGCCGAATATGCCCAATATAATGACATCTGCCTGCGCCAAACCTGCCTCGATGCCGCCAGTAGAAATCGCCTCTACATTCGCGACCGACCCGTTAGAAACCTGAGCGAGCGCTATGAGGCCAGGAATGCCGCAGTTCTTGGGATCAATACATTTATCGCTACCGCTGATACCCTTGGCGATCAGCTTTCCGATCGGATAAAACGTTCCCGCCTTGCTAGCCGTTGCGATGCGGAATATCTCCGTGGCCTCAACGCTCCGCGTATCCGCTGTCACGGCTACGAAGAGCGATCCTACCATGGCGACCAAGTACACTAATGATCGGAAATTGCTCCTCTGGATAATTAGACTCATACTAACCTCCTCCCAAAAACTGCAATGTGTCGTTCTTGTTGGAGCTGACTGCCGTTTAACTCAATGTAGAACTATTCGATCCACGGGCATCGTGAGGAACGGCACGATCTTCGTCAACCAGAACGTGATATTCAGCGGCGAGGCTGGTGAGTAAATACTGTCCGGTGAGCGAGCGTTAGCAACTGAAGTTTCAATTGAATCGATATCGTATTGAGGACAAAGGAATCATGCCCCGGCATGCTTGTTTGATCCCGTCGCCGGTGAGAAAATACCGGCCTTCAAATCAAAAACCGTGGGACAAGATGACCGACCAGAAAGACGAGACGCCGGCCGCGCGGCCGAATTTCGGATATGAGGGGCTTCGCGAGTTGCTCGAACATTTCGAGGAGATGGGAGAGTTGGAGCGCGTCGAGGGCGCCGACTGGAAACTCGAGGTCGGCGCGGTCTCGGAAACCGTCGCGGCGCGCAATCCCGGCCGCGCGCCGGCGGTGCTGTTCGACAATATCGCCGGCTATCCCGAGGGTTTCCGGATACTCTCCGGCGCCGCCAACGCCTATCGCCGCCTCGCGGTCGTGCTGGGCCTGCCCGATCCGGAAAACGAGATGGATCTGGTTCTGAGCCTGCGCGCCCAAATGAAGAAGGAATTCAAGCTGATTCCGCCGGTCGAGGTCGCCGACGGCCCGATCCTCGAAAATATAGACCGCGACGACGATGTTGATCTGCTGAAGTTCCCGGCGCCCTTCGTCCATGAGCATGACGGCGGTCGCTATATCGGCACCGACGACGTGATCATCATGCGCGACCCGGATACCGGATGGGTCAATTCCGCGACGTACCGCGTCATGGTGCACGACCGCAATACCACCGGGCTCTGGATGTCGCCCGGCAAGCACGGGCGCTTCATCCGCGAGAAATATCTCGACCGCGGCGAACCCTGCCCCGTGCTGATCTGCTGCGGTCAGGACCCGATGCTGTTCATTACCGGCCATCAGGAAATCGACCCCGGCGTTGACGAACTCGCCTATGCGGGCGGCTTGCGCGGCCGACCCGTCCAGGTGATCCCGAGCGAAATCCACGGCCTGCCGATCCCGGCCCACGCCGAGGTGGTGCTCGAGGGCGAAATGTATCCCGGCGAATCCCGCGAGGAAGGACCATTTGGGGAGTTCATGGGCTATTACGCGTCCAACGCTTCCGATCAGCCGGTGGTCCGGGTGCGCCGGGTCTATCACCGCAATGATCCGATTCTGACGCTGGCCGTGCCGTCGCGCCCGCCGGAAAACTTCACCTTCGCCCGCGCCACCGTTAAATCGGCGATGATCTGGGACGAGATGGAAAAGGCCGGCATCCCCGGCGTCCAGGGCGTGTGGTGCCATGAAGCCGGCGCCGGGCGGCTGTTCAACGTGGTCTCGATCAAGCAGATGTATCCGGGTCACGCCACCCAGGCGGCGATGCTGGCGGCCAACTGCCACGCCGGCAACTATGCCGGGCGCTGGGTGGTGGTGGTTGACGAGGATATCGATCCGTCGAACATCTTCGACGTGGTGTGGGCCATGTCGACGCGCTGCGATCCGCCGGAGGACATCCAGTACCTCAAACGGTCCTGGTCGACGCCGCTGGATCCGCTGCTGCGCGAGCCGCCCTACCATAATAACCGCGCCGTGGTGGACGCGTGCCGTCCCTACGACTGGAAGGACGAATTCCCGCAGGTGGCCGAAGCCAGCCCCGATCTGAAGAAAAGCATCCGGGACAAGTGGCCGCATCTCTATGAATGACGGGCGCGGTTAGCGTGCTAACATAAATCTTCAAAGCGCCAAAAATGAGCGTTGGAAGACGTGGGGAGGAATACGGGATGGAACGGGCCTATGATGGGCTGAGGTCTTTTCTCGCCGAGTGCGAAGAGCTGGGCGAGTTGCGGACGATTTCGGGTGCCGACTGGAATCTGGAAATCGGCGCGCTGACCGAATCCACGTCGGAGATGATCCCCGAGCCCCCCGCCCTGCTGTTCGACGACATCAAGGGATACCCCAGGGGCTTCCGGGTGCTTAGCCTGCCCACCGCGTCGCGGGTGCGCACCGCGCTGGCGCTGCGCCTGCCGACCGACATGCCGACCATGGATTTGGTGCGCGAGGCGGCGAAGCGGATCAAGGACGCGCCGTCCATGCCGCCGGTCGAGGTGGAGACCGGTCCGGTGATGCAGAACGTGATGCGCGACAACGAGGTAGACTTGTTCCAGTTCCCGGCGCTCCACGCCCACCGGCCCGACGGCGGCCGCTATATCGGCACCGGCGATACGCTGATCAACAAGGACCCCGACGGCGATTTCGTGAACATGGGCACCTACCGCATGCAGGTGCACGAGAAGAACCTGCTGGGGCTGTGGCAGAGCCCGGGCCAGCAGGGTCGACGCATCGCCGAGAGCTACTGGAAGGAAGGCAAGCCCTGCCCCGTGGTGGCGACCTTCGGCGGCGACCCGCTGCTGCTGATGGCGTCCTATACCAAGTTCGGCTGGGGCGTCTCGGAGCTTGCCGGCGCCGGCGGCATCCTGGGGCGCCCGGTGGAAGTGATTCCCGGGCCGCTGACCGGCCTGCCGATCCCGGCCCATGCGGAGATCGCGATCGAGGGCGAGATACCGCCGCCCGACGTCGAATCCCACGAAGAAGGCCCGTTCGGCGAATGGACCGGCTATTTCGCCGGCGGCACGCTGGGAACCGGCGAGAACCAGCCGGTGATCCGGGTCAAGGCAATCTATTACCGCGACGATCCGATCCTGTTGAACATGGCGCCGCAATGGCCTGGCGCGCCGCATCACGGCGTCCGCTTCGAAGGCGGCATCCTGATGGACCAGTTGGAGGCGGCTGGGGTTCCGGGCGTCAAGGGCGCCTATATCCACAACGCTTTCCACGTCGTGGTCGCCATAGAGCAGCGCTACGCGGGCCATGCGAAACAGGCGGGAATGGCGACGCTGGGATGCGCCGCCGCCGCGCGCAACGGCCGCTTCGTGGTCATCGTCGACGAGGACATCGATCCTTCCAACATGAAGGAAGTCTGGTGGGCCATGACCAGCCGGGTCGATCCCGCCACCGATATCCAGACCGTCGATAATTGCTGGGCCTCGCCGCTCGATCCGCGCATGCCGCCCGAACTCAGCGCCGACGGGCCACACGTGAATTCCCGCGCCATTTTCTATGCGGTGCGTCCCTGGGAATGGAAGGACAAGTTCCCCATGGTCAACCGCATCGATGCCGACCAGCGCGCCGAAATGATCGAAAAGTACAAATCGATATTGCCGTTCCCCGGAAACTGAACAACGAGAACCGTTTAAATAAGGGAGGAAACAACATGTCCAAGGGTAAAACACTCCGTACGATGGCCGTGGCGTCGGCCACCGCCATCGCGCTCACCGCGTCCGCAGCCTCGGCCCAGGAAGCCATTCGCTTCG
The DNA here is from genome assembly GCA_964587515.1 of uncultured Rhodospirillaceae bacterium. Lineage (GTDB taxonomy): Bacteria > Pseudomonadota > Alphaproteobacteria > MPNO01 > MPNO01 > CAZPMO01. Next base: position 24,358 of record CAZPMO010000026.1, read on the forward strand.
GGACCTCGAGCGTCGGGAGCCTGTTCTATACGCTGGCCATCGGCGCCTCGGAAATCATCCACAAGCACGGCAAGCTGAACACCAACGTGGAGCCGGTCGGCGGCTCCACCGCCAGTCTCAATTCCCTGGCCGCGAAGAAGATCGAGCTCGCCATGGCAAATTCCTTCGCCTCGTTCTCGGCCTATTACGGCAAATACAAATTCAAGAAACCGGTCGACGTGCGGCTGGTGATCAAGGGACAGCCCAACTATCGCGGCCTGGTGGTGCGCAAGAAGGCGGGCATCAGGACGGCGGCCGACCTCAAGGGCAAGATCATCATCGGCAAACGCCGCGCCCTGCCGGAGAACGAACTGGTGATGCGCGCCATGATGAAGGCGCTCGGTCTTTCCGACGGCTCCATCAAGCTGGTCGCGACCACCAATTCACCGCAGATGTACAAGGCCCTCAGGGCCGGCAGCGTCGACGGCGCGATCATCCCGTTCAGCCCGCGCTCGGCGGCGCTGATCAAACCGATTCAGGACGACGTGATCGAATTCTTCGATCTCTCCAAGGCGGCGCGCGACGAGGCGATGAAGAGCGTGCCGGCCGCGTTCTACAAGCGCACCTTCAAGCCCGGCACCTTCAAGGACCAGAAAAAGCCCATTTACAGCTTCGGGCTCAGCACCTATCTGGTCTCGCGACCCGATATCTCCAACGACATCATCTATCGCGTGGTGAAGGCGATCGACGAGAACACCAAGGAGTTCGCCACCTATCACAAGGCGGCGCGCCTCTATAACGCCAAGCGTACTCTCGCCGACATGAAGCTGCCGGTGCATGACGGTGCCATCCGCTACTTCAAGGAAAAAGGCTTGTGGACCGCGGCGCACGCCAAGCGCCAGGCGGAACTGCTGGCCAGCCGCTAAAAGCGACGATCCGGGCGGGCCTTGTTTGCCCGCCCGGACACTTCTCATAAAACCGAGAACGCAGCCGTGCAGCGATCGAAATACCTCGTCTGGTTCACCTCGGCGATCGCGGTCTATCATTTCATCGTGGTGGCGCAGCTGCCCACCTGGTTCCGGATATTCGTCCCCCATAACGTTCATCTCGCGGTCAGTATCCTGAGCGCCATGGTGCTGGTGTTCCTGCTGTTGCCGGCGGGCGGACGCAAACACGGCGAGGACACCGAGGCCGGCGGCAGCCTCCGCCGTGTGCCCTGGTATGATTACGCGCTGATGGCCTCGGCGGCGATCGGGGCGGGCTATGTGATCGTCGATCACGAGGCGGTCCTCGATTACGGCGAATACGGATTCCTCAACGCCAAGGGGATCGTGCTGGCGGTATTGCTAGCGGTGCCGGTGCTGGAGGCGGTGCGCCGCACCACCGGCTGGGCGCTGCCCATCATCATCATGTTCTTCGTGAGCATGACCATCTTCCAGCCCTATTTGCCGGGGCTGCTTTATGGGCGCGGTTATCCGCCGGAACGGCTTTTATATTCGGCCTATGTGGGAGACGCCGGCATTTTCGGGCTGCCGCTCGGCATCGCCGCCAATATCGTGATCGTGTTCCTGACCTTCGGCGCGCTGATGGAAGCGGCCGGCGCAAGCCGCTGGTTCATGGACATGGCGCTGGCGCTGACCGGCTGGTCGCGCGGCGGACCGGCCAAGGCGGCGGTGGTGGCGTCCGCCATGTTCGGCTCCATATCCGGTTCGCCGTCGGGCAATTCGGCGACCACCGGCGTGTTCACCATTCCCATGATGAAGGAGATCGGCTACACGCCCGCCTTCGCGGCGGCGGTCGAGGCGGTGGCGTCGACCGGCGGCATCATCCTGCCGCCGGTGATGGGGGCGCTGGCCTTCATCATGGCCGAGTGGATCGAGGTCTCCTACGCCGAGATCGTGATCGCGGCGGCGGCGCCGGCGGCGCTCTATTTCCTGATCGTCTTCGTCTCGGTGCACCTGCAGGCGCGCAAGGACGGCATCCGACCGCTGCCGCGCGCCGACCTGCCCCGCTTCTGGCCGTCCTTCGTGCGCGGCTGGTACTACCTGATCCCCATGGCGGCGCTGATCTATTTCCTGGTGATCGCGTCCTATCCGCCGGGCATGGCGGGCATCTACACCTGCGGTTTCGTGCTGGTGACCAGCTTCTTCTCGCCGGACCGATCCAAATGGCTCACGCCCCGGCGCATCATGGGCGCTTTCGACGAGGGCGTCAGGCGCTGGATCACGGTGGCGGCGATAACGGCTTCCGTCGGCATCATGATCGGCGCGCTGGAGCTGTCGGGCGTCGGCATCAAGTTCTCCCGCTTCATCGTCGAGATGGCGGGCGGCGATCTTACGCTGACGCTGCTGTTCGTGGGCGTGGTCAGCCTGATCGTCGGCATGGGCCTCGACGCGACGCCCGCCTATATCACGCTCGCGACCCTGATGGCGCCGGCCCTGATCCGCCTCGGTGTCTCGGACATGGCGGCGCATCTGTTCGTGATCTACTGGGGGTTGGCCTCGTTCTATACCCCGCCCACCTGCATCGCGGTGTTCGTAACCTCGTCGATCGCCAACTCGAAAGTGTGGCCGACAGGGTGGGAAGCGGTGCGCCTCGGCATCGCGGCGTTCCTGATCCCCTTCGCCTTCGTCTATAACCCCGGTCTGCTGATGCAGGGAAGCGTGGTCGATATCGTAATGGCGGTGGTGACCGCGGCGCTCGGCGCGGCGTTGCTGGCCGCCGGCATTCGCGGCTACGGCTTCGCGCTCCTGAATCCCATCCAACGGGTGATCGTGTTCGGCGGCGGGCTGCTGCTGATCGCGCCGGGTTTGACCATGCCGGCGATCGGTCTCGGCGTTGGCGCGGTGGCGTTGGCGCCCGGAATTTACCGGTCGAGATTATCAAGAGAGGAACAATCATGACACGCTCGACGGACCGCATCCTGGCCACCCATGTGGGCAGCCTTATCCGGCCGCCCGAACTGGTCAAGCATCTTCAGAAGATCGAGGCCGGCGAACCCTATGACGAGGCCGCCTACGAGGCGTGCCTGACCACGTCGATCGCGGAGCTTGTCCGTCAACAGGCCGAGGCCGGAATCGACATCGTCAGCGACGGCGAATTCAGCAAGGGCAAGAACTGGGCCTTCTATGTGCACGACCGGCTGAGCGGCATCGAACGCCGGGCGCTGACCCCGGCCGAACTGGAGGACGCCCAGACCAACACGCGCGGCGGCCGCGACCGCGAGGCCTTCCCGGAATTCTACGAGGTGCTTGACGAGGCCACCGGGTTGAAGGCCCGGCTGGGGTTCAAGGCGGTGTGCAGCGGCCCGATCACCTATACCGGCCATGACCAGGTGCGCCGCGACATCGCCAACATCAAGGCGGCGGCGGGCGCGGTGGACGTGGAAGAAGCCTTCCTGCCGGTGGTGGCGCCGGCCAGCGCCCTGCCCGAGGCCGAGAACCTGCACTACGCCGACGAGGAGAGCCTGGTCTTCGCGCTGGCCGAGGCGCTGGGCGAGGAATACCGGGAAATCGTCGATGCCGGGCTGATCGTCCAGATCGACGACGCCTTTCTGCCTTATATGTATGAGCGCATGGTGCCGCCCGCCACGCTGGCCGAATACCGCCAGTGGGCCGAGCTGCGCATCGAGGCGCTCAACCACGCGCTCGAAGGCATCCCGCGCGACCGCGCGCGCTATCACGTGTGCTGGGGAAGCTGGAACGGCCCGCACATGTTCGACGTGCCCATGAAGGACATTGTCGATCTGATCCTGAAGCTCAATGTCGGCGCCTTCCTGTTCGAGAACGCCAATCCGCGTCACGAACACGAATGGCGGGTGTGGGAAACGGTGAAGCCGCCCCAAGACGCGGTGCTGATCCCCGGCGTCATCAGCCACGCCACCAACGTGGTCGAGCATCCCGAACTGGTCGCCGAACGGCTGGTGCGCCTGGCGAAGCTGGTCGGGCGCGAAAACGTCATGGGCGGCACCGACTGCGGCTTCGCCCAGAGCCCGTTCGCGCAACGCGTCCACCCGACCATCATGTGGGCCAAGCTGCGCATGCTCGGCGAAGGCTGCCGCCTCGCCACCGAGGAATTGTGGGGCTAGGCTTAGGTCGGCGGACCAAAATCCCTCTCCCGCGAGGGGAGAGGGTTCGATGCATTGGTTTTGACCCCTCAAATCGCGACGTGCCAGCCGCCGGCGACGTGGATGGTCTGGCCGGTGACGTAGCGCCCGCTGGGCCCGGCCAGGAAGCGGACCATGTCGGCGACCTCCTCGACCCGGCCCATGCGGCCCATCGGCACCGGCTTTTCGGCGAAATGGGTCGGCACGTGGCCGCCGCGATGGGTGTCGATATAGCCGGGCGAGACGCAGTTGACGGTGATCTGGTCGGCCGCCAACTCGATGGCCAGCGATCCCGTCATGCCGGCGAGCCCGGCCTTTCCCGCCGCCACTGCCGCGCGGTTGGCGACCCCGGCATGGCCCGAGACGCCGCCGATATTGACGATGGCGCCGCGCCCGCCATGGGGCGCCGCGGCGCTCGTCGTCAGGAACGTCGCGTCCAGCGTCGAGGCGATGACCTCGCGATACTCCTCGAACGATGTCTCGGTGATCGGCTTGGCGATCCGTTTGGCCACGTTATTGACCAGAATATCCAACGCGCCGAACGCCGCCACCGCCGCTTCCACCAGACCTTGCGCCTGTTCCGGCACGGTCACGTCGGCCATGTGCACCAGGGCGCGCCCGCCGGCCGCCTCGATCTCGCCGACAACGCCGCGCGCCAGATCTTCCGAATGGCGCGCGTTGATCACCACCGCCGCGCCGGCCTCGGCCAGCGTCAGCGCGATGGAGCGCCCGATATTGCGCGCGCTGCCGGTGACGATCGCCGCCGCCCCGGCCAGTTCTTTTTCGCCGTTCATCTCACTCCCTCGTTCATATCAGCAACAACAGCCCGCCCAGCACGGCGCAGTTGGTGAACACGAACGACAGATGGAAATGCCGTCGCAGCGGGTCCTCCACCGTCCACCAGCGATGGAACAAGGCCGTCGCCAGCAGGGTAAACACGATCAGGATTATCACGCCGATCTCGGTCTCGTAATCGAACGCGATCATGAAGCCGCCCACATACTGCATGGCGAAGCCGGTCCACAGCACCAACGCGGGCTTGGGAATATTCATCGCCGCCATGCGGTCCACATGCTGCTTGACCTTCATGGTCGAGTTGATGATGCCGGTGCCGAGAAACAGCACCGCGATCAGCAACTGCCCCGCGATTTGAAGATTTGTGTGGTCGGCGTACATGGCCCCTCCCCGTCGTCGTTCCGCGGGAGTGTGCGACTCACGGCGACACCATTCAAGCATGGTGTCCCGCACATGGAACCTACGGCGACGCCGTGCTTTACTGGTGTCCCACCCCCACGGAATGGGAAATCGTTAAATGCGATCGGTGCAATTCGTAACTTACGAAGACGACGGGACCGACCAGATCGTGTCGTTCGCGATCGATCACGGCTGGATGGATGTCAGAAGCCTTATCCTGTTACGCACGCCCAAATATGAGATGCTGTTGGACGACGCCGAACGGGGGGTCTCGGTTTCGATGATGGACGGGACGAGCGACGATGGAGAGTTGCTTACCTCCGTGAAACTCAAAGCGGGCCGCGTGACCATCGCCACTCGAAATTCAAAATACGATCTCGACATCAGCCGGGTCGATCCCGACGAAGTGGCGGAGATGAAAGTTCTTCTGCAACGCATGAACTTCGACAATCGATTCAGGATCGAGGATAATTGAAGAGGGAAAAAAGGGAACCGACCCCGGTTTCAGGGACACCATGCTTTAATGGTGTCCCCGTAATTCTCACCCCAGCGGCTCGCCCAGTGTGGTGCAGCGGCGGAGTTCGCGGGACTGGTCGTCGGGCCAGTCGGTGCGGGCGTGGAGGCAGGCGAGATTGTCCCACATCAGCAGGTCGCCGGGGCGCCAGACATGTTCGTAGGCGATGGCCGGGTCCTCGGTGATGTCGAACAGTCGGGACAGGATGGCTTCGCTCTCGGCCCGTTCCATGCCTTCGATCCACATGGTGTTGAGACGCGAGACATAGAGCGCTTTCCGTCCCGATCCCGGGTTGGTCACGAAGATGGGCTGGCTGTAATGGAAGATGTCATCGAGGTCGATGTCGAGGTTCAGCCGACCGGTGGAGAAGTAATCATAGCCCTGCATGACCCGCGCGCCGTCGAGTTTGCGGCGGAGGTTCGCGGGGATGTTGTCGCGGGCAGCGTAGAGGCTCGCGAAGATGGTGTGGCCGCCGTCCGACGGGATATCGATGCCATAGAGGAACGAGCCGCGGTGCGGCGCGCGATGATAGCATTTATCGGAATGGAACCACATCTCGCCATGGCCCAGCGCGCCCAGCGGCGCGCCGTCCCGGTCGGTCTTGTCGCTGACCGGCAGCAGGTTGGTCCAGTCCGGCGAGGCGGCGGACGCGGCGTTGGCGCCGGGCTTTGGCTTGTGACGCTCGGCGACGGCGCCGAAATATCCGGCGAAGCGTAGCTGGTCCTCGCCGGAAATGTCCTGGCCGCGAAACAGCAGCACCGTATGGTCGCGCCAGGCGCGGCGGATGGTCTCGACGGTGGCGGCGTCCAGGTCGCGGCGCAAATCGACGCCACCGATCTCGGCCCCGATCACGGGGTGCAACGGGGAGACGGTAACGGCGTCGTTCACGATTCTTGCCATGCCCTCAATTTCCATGATGGGGTGTAAAAGAGCAAGCGTTGTTGCCGCCCCTGCCCTCGCCTATCATCGGGCGACACGAAGAAAGGGAGCAAACGAGCATGGGAGAATTCGCCGTCGGCCAGCCGGTGACGCGCACCGAAGATCCGCGCCTGCTGATGGGACGCGGGCGCTATATCGACGACATGGACCTGCCCGGTCAGGTCCATGCGGTGATCCTGCGCTCGCCGCACGCCCATGCCCGCATCCGGTCCCTGGATACAGATGCCGCGGCGGCCGCGCCGGGGATCCTCACGGTGCTGACCGGCGCCGACGTGGCGGCCGACGGACTCGGCGATCTGCCGTGCGACCAGAAGCGTTTCAGCCGCGACGGCTCCGACATGTACCGCCCGTCGCGGCCGATCCTGGTGCGCGACCGGGTCAGGCTGGTGGGCGATTACGTGGCGCTGGTGATCGGCGAGACCCAGGCGGCGGCGCGCGACGCGGTCGAGATGATCGAAGTGGACTACGAAGTACTGCCCGCCGTGACCGCCGCCGACCTCGCGGCCGAGGCGGGCGCGCCGCTGCTGTGGGACGATTGCCCCGGCAATGAGTGTTTCTTTCACGAGGACGGCGACGCGGCCGCCGCGGACGCGGCCTTCGCCGCCGCCGATCTGGTGGTCACCCGCCGCTTCACCATTTCGCGGGTGACGCCCGCGCCCCTGGGGCCACGCGGCTGCATCGGCGCTTATGATCTGTCCGACGACCGCTACACTTTATATACGGGGGTGCAGCAGGCCCACATGCTGCGCATGCAATTGGCGCGCACCGTGTTCGGCCTGCCCGAGACCCAGTTCCGCGTGATCGCGCCCGATATCGGCGGCAGTTTCGGTCTTTATTCCAATGTATATCCGGAACAGGCGCTGGTGCTGTGGGCGTCCAGGCGCGTCGGCCGGCCGGTGAAGTGGATGGCGGACCGTTCCGAATGCATGATGAGCGACGATTCGGCGCGCGATAATGTGTCCGACGCGGCGATCGCGCTGGACGCCCAAGGCAACTTCCTGGCGATCCGGTGCGCGACCTTCGCCAATCTCGGGGCGTACCTCTCGCTGCGCGGACCGCTGCCGCCGATCGTCAATCTCGGCTCGCTCGCCGGGACCTACACCACGCCGGCGCTTCATGTGCGGGTGGCGGGCATGTTCACCAACACCAACTGCACCTCGCCCTATCGCGGCGCCGGGCGGCCCGAGGCCTCGACGGTGCTGGAGCAGCTGATCGACGAGGCGGCGCGGCGGCTGGAATTGGACCCGGCCGAGATCCGCCGCCGCAACACCATCCCGGCCGACGCCATGCCGCACAAGACGGCGCTGACCTTCACCTATGATTCCGGCGATTTCGGCAGGAACCTGGAAGACGCGCTGCGGCTCGCCGACTGGGACGGGTTCGAGACGCGCCGCGCCGAGGCCAAGGCGCGCGGGCGGCTGCGCGGCATTGGCATCTCCAACACCGTCCACCGCGCCTCGGGGCTCGAGCTCGAAGCCGCCCAGATCCGTTTCGACGCGTCGGGAACCGCGACCCTGATGCTGGGCTCGGTCCATCACGGCCAGGGCCACGCCACCACCTTCACCCAGATCGCCTGCGACCGGCTGGGCCTCGATCCGGCCGGCGTGCGCTATGTCTCGGGTGACACCGACCAGATCAGCTTCGGGCGCGGCTCGTTCGCCTCGCGCTCGGCGGCGCTGGGCGGCTCGGCGGTGGCGTTGTCGGCCGAGAAAATCATCGCCAAGGGAAAACGCATCGCGGCCCATCTGCTGGAAGCGGCGGAGGACGATCTCGCCTTCGACGACGGGGTGTTCTCGGTCGCCGGCACCGACCGCGCCATCGATATCGTCGAGGTCGCCAAGGCCGCCTATCAGCCGGCGCGCCTCGCCGACGACATCGAGCCAGGCCTCGACGAGTTGGCCATGTTCCGGCCCAAATCGTTGAACTTTCCCAACGGCTGTCATATCGCCGAAATAGAGATCGATCCCGGCACCGGCGCGCTGGAAATCCTCAATTACGTGGTGGTCGACGATTTCGGCACTATCCTGAACCCGCTGTTGCTGGAAGGGCAGATCCACGGCGGGCTGGCCCAGGGCATCGGCCAGGCGCTGATGGAGGACGTGGCGTTCGATCCGGAATCGGGTCAACTGCTGGCCGGCTCCTTCATGGATTACGCCATGCCGCGGGCCGACGATCTGCCGACATTCGAATCCGAGTTCAACGAGGTGCCGACGCCCACCAACCCGATCGGCGCCAAGGGCGCGGGCGAGGCCGGCGCGGTGGGCGCGCTGCCCACCATGATGAACGCCGTGGTCGATGCGCTGGCGCCGCTGGGCGTCGAGCACGTGCAGATGCCGGCGACGCCCGAACGCATCTGGCGGGCGATCCGCGACGCGCGGGACCATTAGGGAGAATGATCATGCCGCAACGAGCCTTTTCGGCGACCCGGGCGAGTTTGATCCTGGGCCTGGTCATGATTCTGGTCCTGATCGGGATCCTGATCATGGCGGCCGTCGGGACGGCGCGGGCCGACGCCATCGACGGCCACTGGTGCTTCAGCGACGGCAAGCGCCTGTTCATCGAGGGCTCCGATATCGTGACGCCGGGCGGCGCGCGCAAGACCGGCGAATACGACCGCCACGCGTTCAGCTATGTGATCCCGCCGTCGGAGCCGGGCGCCGGGGCCACCGTCTCCATGATGCAACAGGACGAGGAGCTGATCCTCGTCACCGTCGGCGACGGCCCGGCCCGGCCGTGGCGGCGTTGCGCGGCGGCGACCAGTTGAACATGCGCCGCCTCTTCCTTCTCGCCATGGCGCTGGTCGCCGGTTGCGCCTATCAGCCCGGGCGCGACAGCACCTTCGAGCGCAGCCTGAGCTGGTTCAGCTATATGGGGGCCGAGGACATAAGGCGGAACTGCCGCCCCGGCGCGCCGGACCGTCTGCGGCTGGTCTATAACGGCGATTACGACCAGCAGGTGCGGAGCTACGACGTCGCCGTGGCGCGGCCCGACGGCGCGATCATGGAGGTTCGGGTAAAGCGCGCCACCAATATCATTCGCGGCGTGGAAAAGGGCGATCCCCGCGAGGCGTGGCGCGCCGCGACCGACATCGTGCGGCTCGACGCGGGCGGGCTCGACGCGCTGAAGCAGAGCCTGCGCGAAAGCGGCTACCTGAGCCCCGGCCCCGAAGGTCTGCAACTGCTGTCGAACGAATTCTACTGGGTGGTCAGCGGCTGCTGGGACGGCCGCTTCGTGCTGAACGCCTGGGCATTTCCCTCGCCGCGCTTCAAGGCGTTGCGCTTTTCCGCCTTCTTGCTGCGCCATGACCCCACCGGCGTGCCGGTCGCCCAGCCGCATCCGTCGGAGCAGTGGCCGCCGCGATCGTATGAACGGTTCCTCGACGACAGCTTCGAGTTCCGTCTCGGCCCCAACCGCCTGATCGGCGCCAAGGCCGCCTTCGGCGGATGAGCGCGGCCACTGCCCATATTGAAGACGCCGCGCGGCATACCGATCTGTTATAAGCGAACCACGGATGGGTGGCCGAGCGGTTGAAGGCACTGGTCTTGAAAACCAGCAGGCGTGCAAGCGTCTCGTGGGTTCGAATCCCACCCCATCCGCCACCCTACGCCTTCGGCTTCGGGCGGCAGGCCACCCCGTGGCC
>CAZPMO010000027.1:0-22839 GCA_964587515.1 uncultured Rhodospirillaceae bacterium
CGTCGGGCGCACTCATATTGCCCTTCTCGGCGGCGCGGTTGATCATGCGCGCGATGAATTCGCGGGCCGCCTCGGCCGCGCCGTCCTGGGTGTCGAACAGCCGGACGTTGATGCCGCCCGCCGCAGCGATCTGGGCGATGCCGCGCCCCATCGTGCCGGTGCCGACGACGCCGATCGTGTAATCTGGTGATGCCGGATCGACCGCCATGTCCCTGTTCCTTCCGTTGCCTGTAATTAAGGTGTCGCCGTGGCCGCGAGACGGTCTCGCGCCGCGACCGCCTCGGCGAGGATGCGGTCGAAGATCGCCTCGACCGGTTCGATTTCGTCGGCGAAGGTGCCGCCCTGTCCAACCGACGCGGTGCCCTGGCTGGAATCGCCGGTCTCGTATGCTTGCCGCTGAACGACGCCGGCGACCAAATCGCGATAGGCCTCGAAATCGGCGATGCCTTCGGCTTCCATTTCGAGCACCCGGCGCGCGGTCTCGTTATCGAGGACGCGCGAGGAATCGCCCAGGCTGGCGAGGATCAGCCTCGTGTCGCCCGCGCCCATCTCGGCGATGCGCTGTTTGTAATCCGCGTGCGCCCAAATCTCGGAGGCGACGATCATGCGCGTCGCCAGCAGCATGCCGTCGGCGCCGAGCGCCAGCGACGCGGCGAGTTGAGAGCCGGTGCCGAGCCCGCCGGCCAGCACCACCGGCACGGAAAGCGCGCGCGGCACTGTCGCGCCCTGCACCATGGTGCCGATGAGCTGCGCGCCGGGATGGCCGCCCGCCTCGGCGCCCAGAATGGTGATCGCATCGACGCCGGCGCGCTCGGCGCTGAGCGCGTGGCGCAGCGTCACGCATTTGTGGATCACTTTCATGCCCGCGTCTTTTATCCTGGGCAGGAATTCGCGCGGCGAAAAGCCGGCGGTCTCGACGAACTTCACCCCTTCCTCGATGGAGATATCGAGAAAATTCATGAGCTGTTCGTTGGCTTCGGGCCGCGCCGAGACATAGAGGTTCACGCCGAACGGCTTGCCCTCGGTGATCTCAAAGCAGCGCCTGATCTCGGCCCGGAAATCGTCCAGTGTCGGGAAGCTGCGCGGCGTCATGAACCCCATGCCGCCGGCATTCACCGCCGCGCCCACATAATCGGCGTTGGCGAGCCACATCATGCCGCCGCAGATCAGCGGATGACGGATGCCGAACAGCTCGGTAATCGGGGTTGAGAAGCGTTGCGGCGTCAAGGCGGGACCGTCTAGCGCCGGAAGTCGGGTGGGCGTTTTTCCTGGAACGCCGCGCGCCCTTCCGCGAATTCCGATGTTACGAAGCAGGCCGACTGGGCCATGGCTTCCATTTCCAGCGCCGCGTCGAGGCTGGCCGGAAACAGGCCGAGCTGGCGCTTGGCGACGGCGAAAGCGTGCGGCGGCATGGCGGCGAGCTCCTCGGCCAGCGCCACCGCGCGGGTCTCCGCGTCGCCGTCGTCGACGAGTTCGTCGGCCAACCCTTCGGCCAGCGCCGCCTCGCCCTTCACCATGCGGGCATAGAGCAGAAGCTGGCGCGCCCGGGCGACGCCGACGCGTCTCGGTAGGGTGAACAACAGCCCGTAATCGGGAATCAGCCCGACTCGGAAGAAGGGGAACCCGATCGCGCCGCCTTCGGCTAAGACCACGGTATCGGCCAGCAACGCGAGCCCCGCCCCGGCGCCCACCGCGTAGCCCTCGACCGCCGCGATAATGGGCTTTTCGGCCTCCGCCAGCAGCCGCACCATTTCGTGGTTGTTTTTCATGCGCGCGCGCCCCGCCTGCGGCGTCAGCCCTTCCATGGAATCGATATCGCCGCCGGCGCAGAAATGACCTTCATTGCCGGCCAGGACGATGGCGCGCACGTCCGCGTCGCCGAGCGCGTCGCGCAGCGCCGCGATCAGTGCGCCGCGCAGTTCCGGGTTCAGCGCATTGCGTTTTTCCGGCCGGTTGAGACCGATTCGCGTGACGCCTTCGGCCGGCGCATCGACGGTCACGAACAGCATTGGATGTCTCCCTGGATGCCGATTTCGCCCAATATCGCGCCTTTGTTACTGCCCGACAAGGGACTCCGGCGACAGCGCTACCAGATGGGATTCGCAGCGTGCGCAGTCCGAGCTGCCGAAACCGGGAACCGGCACCGAGGTATCCGCCTGGGCCAGCAGGCGCGCGACCAGTTCGCATTCCGAGCCACCGGGAAACACCCGCAGATCCGTGATGCGCGCCCGCGCCGTAAGCCGGTCGATATGCCAGTGGGTTTTCTTGTCGGCGCGCAGATGGCGCGCCACGCGGGCGCGAATGCCACCCGGGCCGCGCGCGCTGCCGGCATAGGCGTACCGGCCCGTTTCAAGCCGCGCGCCGGGCAGGGTCTTGATGTCGAGGCGCAGCGGACGCGCGAGGTCGAGGATCAGCAGATATGCGCCCGCTTCAGCGGGAAGCGCTTCCGCGTCCGGGGCGCCGTTCATGAAGGCGTCTGGTCGGCCAGCGCCTTTTCGAACGCGGCCGTGAGATCGCCGGCTTCGACGCCCGCGAATTCCACGTCGTCGCGGGCAAGAAATTCTTGCGCCGCCGCGCCCAGCACGTTCGCGCTCGCGTCGAGACCGGTCAGCGCGTCCTCGAGCCAGGCGACGCTTTCGAGCGGGCGGGGATGCCAGTCGCCGTTGACGATGGCGTGCAGCACGCACCCGTCGCGCACCGCCAGGGTGGCGCGGATCATGCCGCCCATGGCCTTCACCCGGCCGCGCCCGATGGTGTCGCCGGGGCGCATCGCCGCGCCCAGCCGGTTGCGCTCGGATTTCTCGAACAGCCAGTCATCGGCGGCGAAGCGGGCGCGGAATTCCCCGGCATGATCGCGCTCGGCCGGCGTCAGCGCGCCGGTCTGGAGAGCCGTTTCACCAAAGGCATGGGCGATGCATTCCAGGGTGAAGGCGGCCAACTCGTCCTCGGAGATGGCGCGATCGGCTTCGCGTTCGAGCCAGGTGAAGCGCGAGGTCAGGTCCTTGAGCTCCTTGTCCTGCACCTTTTCGGGCGGCATGGGCATGGCGCGGCCCGCCATCTCGGTGTCGATCGGTTTCAGATTGAGGACGATGCGCAGCGTCATCACCCCGTCCTCGATCTTCAGCGAGGTCGGCACCAGCTTGCGGCCCTCGACCTGAATGTCGTTGAGTGGGCGGTACTCGGCGGCGAACCCGTAACGGCTACGGAACACTTCAGCCAGCGCACCCAGCACCTTGGGGAACGCCTCGGCCGAGGTTTCCGGCACCTCGGGATGCGATGTGGGCAAGGTGAGGACGATCAACGCCGATCCCGCGCCCGCGTAGATAGCCCCGCCGCCATTGGGCCGACGGCCGAAGACGATATTGTTGTCGCGGCAAAAGCCGAGGTCGAGGGCCTGCTCGGGGTCCTCGTTGACGCCGATGGTGATGGAATCAGAATCGAAGACGCAGAGATAGACCGTCGGCGGCGCCTCGCCCCGCACCACCGCGCGCTCGACGGCGGGCGAGATCGAAACCGAGAAATCGGCATAGGCGTGGTGATCGACAATGAAGCGCCAGTCGCTCACGCCGCGCCTCCCCTGGTGTCCTCGACGGCCGGCCCGTCATCCAATTCGGCGCGGAAATCGATTTCGTCGGCGGAGATCAGCGTCTGGCTCTTGAATCGCCGCGCGATTTCCGCCGCCGCGTCGTCGCCGCCGGTTCCTTCCAGCGCCAATGCGATCCGGTCTCCACCGCCGGGTTTGCCCGAGAGGGTGATGCGGTACTTGCCGGTCAGCCCGTCGAGCCCCAGCAGCACGGCGCGGATTTCCGACGGATAGAGCTTCACCCCCTTCACCTTCACCATCTCGTCGGTGCGCCCGAACACCACGCGTGGCAGGTTCACCCGCCTGCCATGGACGGGCTCGGTGGTCTGGCGGATGGTGAGATCGCCGGTGCGATAGCGCACCAGCGGCTGAGCCTCTTTCCTGAGATGGGTCAGCACCAGTTCGCCGCGCTCGCCGTCGGCGATTTTTTCGCCGGTGACCGGGTCGATGACCTCGGCATGGACCAACTCGTCGAAGACATGGACGCCGGTCCCGCCGGGGAAGGTGCGCGCCACCGGCAGGAATTCCGACAGCGAGAACGCGTCGATCAGGATGGTGTCCGGCATGGCGGCGCGCACCGCGCCGTAAAGCGCCGGGTTGCCGGTGAACGCCTCGCCGCCCGCGAAGAAGACGCGCGGCGGCGTAAGCCCGGCCTCGATCAGTTTAAGGGAGAATGAGGGGTTGCCGGCCAGCACGGTCACGCCGTGGCGCGCGCACACATCGACCGCGCGCTCGGCCTCGCCCGGCCCCATCGGAATGCAGGCAACGCCGTGGGCCTCCATCTGGGTCTGGTAGAACAGCCCGGCGACGAACAGATGATAGCCGAAGGTCACCGCGCAGACATCGTCCGGCGTAATGCCGCAGGCCTCCAGATGCGAGCGGCAGGCCGCCACCATGTTGGCGATATCGCCCGCGGTCTGCATGGCGGGGACCAGCGAAGCGCCCATGGGGCTGAGGTTCATGCGCACCGGATTGCTGCCGCCGAACGCGCCGTATCCGGGCTTTTCCATCTCGGCGACCAGGTCGCCCCGGCCCATCAGCGGCGCCCGCGCCGCGAACTCGTCCGCGCCCGCGACCGATGCCGGCAGCCGCCCGGCATAAAACGGATGCGACCCCAGCCTGTCCAGCATCCCGTTCACCGCCTCCAGCGGAAAGCTCATGATTGCCCTTTCCCTTGCTCCGCCTTGTTCTATGTGAGGCGCCCCTGCGCGGCAAGGCGCACGGGGACGAGCGGGAATTTATTTTTTATTATCAGGTAAATTTTAATTTTCGGATTTCTTATAAGTTTTTCTGTCGAAGCGCCCTCATATGGCCATAGTTGTGACACTATTCGCTCATGATACGCTCTTTTCGGAATTCGACAACACATGATATGACCAATAATGATAATAAATACTTTTTAGAAATACCCTTAATTGAACAATTTTTTTGACATTCTATCGAGATTGTGTGTATAAACTGGCTGCGGGTCGCGAAATGCGTGTAACGGACAGGCAGGAACCGTGAAACGACGGACCAAAATCATCCTGATGTGGGGTGCGGGACTGCTGGCCGCGATCGTGCTCGGCGGCCTCGCGGTCGTCGGTCTGTGGGTTTACATCTATACTCACCCATCCGGCCACACCACCGACATCACTCCGGTCGATTACGTGATCGGCGGCCACAAATTCCGCATTCCTCGCGCCTATGTCGTTGAGCGCGAGAAGTGGTCGGGCGGCGCGGTGTCCAGCGTCTATATGCATGCCTTCCTGCCCGGTTTCAAACCATTTGGCGAGGACACAAGGCATCTCTACCCGTCCAAACAAGAGAGCAGGCGCAGTCCCGCCGGTAAATTGCCTATTGTCTGGGTAGGAATCGAGTCGGTGGACGAGGACGATCCGCCGCCCGGCGTCAAGTGGAGCCAATTAACCGAGGCTTATCGGGCGCGCTGCCGCCCCGCCAAGCTTGGTTACCTGCTGTGTCCAACCGACAATAGGGGCTTCCCGGACGAGGTTGAGCTTGTCAAGCAGGCCGATGAACGCAAATACGCGTACATCTGTGAACCGGAAACGAGGATTACCGCCTCCTGTCGGGGACATTTCCCGTTATCCGATGGCGTAATTCTGCGGGTCGGATTCAAATATCGACAGCTTGTTCGCGCTGAGGAGTTCGTCGCCGGGGCCTACCGGTTGGTATGTGGTTTTCACCGAGGCAGCGCTGGGCGCTCCGTGACCTACGACTATTGCAATCACAATCCCTATCTCACGTACCGTTCCAAGGAATAGACCATGATCAAGAACATCGAAAACCCGCGCGCGGTGCTCGACGCCGCCCGCGAACGGCTCGACGCGGGTGACATCGACGGCTACTGGAAAACCCTCGGTCAGCATAGCGACTACGCCAAACTCGCAGGCGCGGTCGCGAGTGGAGACGGCTGGCTCGCCTTTATTGCCAACGAACGCCTCCAGGATAAGGCCGAAGACGTCTCCGAAATTAAGAGGCGGTTTTCTGAGGAGGAGCTTCGCGACATCCAGCTTCGTATCGCCAAGGCGGATCATGAAACGCGGACCGGGAACCTTTCCGAGAAGGGCCATATCGGTGTGACCGGCGCGCAGACGGTGAAATATCACAACGATATATTTCAAAGCCTTAAGCTGCCCGACGGCACCTATGCCGCGACGCATTTCCAGAACGTCATCGGCCCGCTCTGGAGCAAGCTTGTGGGCGGAAGCACCGCCGATGCCGCCGGTAAGGACTTGAACGCGATTATCGACGAAATGGAGAAGCGGTTTAAGAAGGACCCGGAAAAATTCCTGCGCGCTCTCGACGGCGCGACCGGAACCATTGCGGGCGGCGCGAAGGACACTGTCGACTTCTTCTCGGACAAGATCTGGGAAGCGCTGTCGAAAGACAAGGACGGGCGTCCGGACGACCAGAGGGAGATTCCGACCATGGCGTCGCCGAAGCCGACGGCCCCCGCGCCAGCGTCCAAGGAGAATGTCGTCGCTGGGATCACCGAGCGGCTGAACCAGAAGCTCGGCGCGGGCGACCTCGCCATGGCGAAGCCCGTCTCGGCGTTGACCGATCCCGAGATCGACGCGGTGATCGCCCATCCCGCCTATTGGCCGATCAGCCGCGACGAGCGTTCCGACGCGTTGCAGGCCACCTCGAAGGGATTCTTCGAACGCAATTTCGGCAAGGGACAAAACCGCACCCCGCCCACGAATCCGGTCGCGCCTTTTATGCCCAACGGGCTCGCGGTGACGCGCGCCATGCCCGCCATCGCCGATGAGCTGGGACGCTTCGCCGCCAATGACGATGCGAAGCCCGCGATCCGCCGTTTCCAGAGCGCGCTCAACGAACTTGGCGACCGGGAGAGTGATGAGCGCACCTTGCCGGCGCTGAAACTCGACGGCGATCTCGGCCTCAAGACGGCGGCGCGCGCCACCCAGGCGCTGGCCCAGGACGGTTCCGCGCCGCTGATCGAGGCCATCCGCCGCGCCAAACCCGACGCGGCCTAACGGGTTTTTACTTGCGCGCCGGGGGGCCGGCGAAGGCGCGGGCGAAGGGGCCGATGGCGTTCATGTCGATTTCGACCAGGGCCGGGCCCTCCACGTCGAGCGCCGCGCTCAGCGCCGTCCGCAGCGCGCCGGCGTCGCTGATGCGCCAGAACGGCAGCCCCATTGACTCGGCCAGCGTCGCGAAATCCGGGGTGTGCAGATCGGCGAACATGCGGCGTCCGCCGAATTTGGCGTCCTGGATATTGCGGATCACGCCGTAGCCGCCGTCGTTCATCACCAGGAAGGCGATGTCGGCCTTTTCCTGCACCGCGGCCGCGATTTCCGGCATGGCGATGGAAAACCCGCCGTCGCCGACCAGGGCCAGCGTCTTGCGGCCGTTGGCGGCCAGCGCCGCGCCCACCGCCATGGGCGCGCCGAGCCCGATGCCGCCGCCCAGCGCGTGCACCCCGTCGCGCGGCCCCGACAGGATCGGCAGGCGGTTGCCCCAACTGGTGTTCGACAGGGTGATGTCGCGCACCCAGATCACATCCTCCGGCGCCGCCGCCTGGACCGCGTCGAGCACCGCGTTGTAAGGGCCGAGCCCATCGCGCAATCCCGTCTCGGCGGCCTCGCGCGCGGCCGCGAGATCGCGCCCGAAGGCGCGGTCGGTGTTCATGCGGCCGTCGAGCCGCTGGGCCAACCCGACGATGGCGAGCGCCGCGTCGCCGCACACGAAACGATCGGTCGGGTAGGACCGGTTTTCCGCCGCCGGGTCGACATCGATCTGATAAAGCGGGCGCGGCAGATCGAGCTGATATTTCAGGGTCTCGTTGCCGCGCAGCCGCGAGCCCACCACCAGCATCGCGTCGCAGGTGCGGTAGAACGCCTCGATTTCCGGCTGCAGGTTGAACGATCCCAGCGACATGGCGAAATCTTCCGGCACCACGCCGCGCCCCTGCACGCTGGTGACCACGCCGAAGCCCTGTTCGACCAGCCTTGCGACGCCGTAGCCGGCATGACGCGCGCCGCCGCCCAGCCACAACATGGGCCGGCGGGCTTCCGCCAACGCGTCGGCCAGCGCATCCATCGCGGCCTCGTCTGGCGGCGGCAAAGATACGGCGATGGGTTCGATGTCGGCCGGCCAGTCGATTTCAGCCTCCTGCACATCGATCGGGATTTCGACGCTGACCGGGCCGGCCGGCGGCGTCAGCGCGACGCGCACGGCTTCGCGCAGCGTGCCCAGCAGGGTTTCCGGCGTCCATACCCGCCACGCCCCCTTGGACACCGCGCCCAGCATGCCGAGCTGGTCGCGGGCCTCGTGGATATAGCCCCGGTTCTGGTCGAGATAATCGCGCTCGATCTGGCCGGTGATGTGAACAAGCGGCGTGCCGGCGGTCTGGGCCTCGACCATGGAGCCGCAGGCGTTGCCGGCGGCGGTGCCGGTGCTGGTCACCGCGACGCCGAGCCGGCCGCCGACGCGGGCGCAGGCGTCGGCCATGGCCACCGCGCCGGCCTCGGTGCGGGCCGGCACGAAACGGATGCGGTTGCGCGTGCCGATCGCATCGAGCACCGGCATGTTGTGGATGCTGATGACGCCGAAGGCATGTTCGACGCCGCAGCGTTCCAGAAAAGCCGCGACGAGCTGGCCGGCGGTGCCGCGCTCAGACATGTATCGCGTGTCCGCCGGAAAGATCGAGCGACGCGCCGGTAATATAGGAGGCGAGAGGCGAGGCGAGGAACACGATGGCCGCGGCCGGCTCCTCGGGGCGGCCGAACCGGCCGAGCGGGATACCGCGATCGCGCGCGAGGTCGGCCATCCATTCTTCGCGGGTCATGTTCTTGGGCCCTTCCGCGTCATAGCGTCGCCGCCATTGCCCGGATTCGATAAGCCCCAGCAGAATGGAGTTCACCCGGATGCCCTTGGGCGCGAATTCGTTGGCCATGGATTTGGCGAGGTTGAGCACGCCGGCCCGCGCCGCCGAGGTCGCGATCATGTGGGGTCCGGGCTTCAGCGCCAGCAGCGCGTTGACGCACACGATGGCGCCGCACTCGGAGGCCTCCAAAAGCGGCAGGAAAGCTCGGGTCGGGCGGAGGATGCTGAAAAATTTGAGGTCCAGTTCCTCGCGCCAGGTGTCGTCTTCGGTGTTGGCGAAGGTGCCGCGCCCGGCGCGCCCGGCATTGTTGACCAGCACGTCGACGCCGCCGAAACGGTCGCGCACCGCGTCGCGCAGGGCGTCGACCTGGCCGATGTCGAGCACGTCGCAAGTCATGACCAGCAGATTTTCAGCCCCGAACGTGGCCTCGAGATCGGCGCGCGCCGCGTCGAGCCGTGCGTTATCGCGCCCGCAGATCGCGACCCGCGCGCCATCGCCGAGCAGCAGCCGCGCCGTTTCCAGCCCGATGCCCGACGACCCGCCGGTCACCACCGCGACCTTGTCCTTTAAGCCTGACTCCACCGCATGGTTCCTTTCCTGGCCTTTTCTGGTCTCCGTCTTACTCGGCCGCCGTGCGCGACAGGCCGGAATTGCCGCCAATCAAGGATGATATCGCGTCGGCCGCGCGAAGCACACTCTCCCTGATCGCGCCCTCGAGCGCGCCCGCATCGACCGATTGTTCGGCGGCGGTGACATTGATGGCGGCGACCGCCCGGCCGCCGGCGTCGCGCACCGGGGCGGCGACGCTGACCACGCCACGCTCGTAAAACGACCGGCTGACCACGTAACCTCGCCGCCGGTCCTCGGCCAGCAGCGCGCGCAACGCCGAGAGGTCCACCGGGGTCTGGTCGGTGAATTTCTCCAGCGCGCGGTCGCGATAGAGCGTCTCGAATTCGCCGTCGCCGAGATCGGCCAGCAACGCCCGGCCCATGGACGATGCATGCGCGGCGAGCCGCGAGCCGACGCGGATATTGCTGGTCAGCGCGGAACGCCCGGCATAGCGGCTGAGATAGATGATATCGGCGTGGTCGCGGACCGCGAGATGGGACGACGCGCCGGTCTCGTCGCGCAGCCGTTCGAGGGCGGGGCGCGCAACCTCGCTGAGCTCCCGCGAGGCGAGATATTCGAAGCCGAGCCCGAGCACCGCCGAGCCCAGCCGGTAGGTCTTCGCGCCGTCGACGCGGCTCAGAAAACCCATGGTCTCCAGCGTATGGGCGAGCCGGAATACGGTGGTGCGCGGCAGGTCCAGCGCTCGGGCAAGCTCGCCGGGCCCTAGCTCCGGCGTCTCGCGCGTAAAGCAGGACAGCAGCCGCAACCCGCGCTGCAGGCCGGGCACCACATAGCGGTCCTTTTCAGTCGTCATGCCAGACCACCAATCTTGGTCGCGCCGGTCATGTTTGACCGGCAATGAAGTCGAGCAGCGCCGCATTGAACACCGCCGGGTTTTCCACGTAGGAGGCATGGCCGAGCCCGTCGAGGGTGCGGTAGCTGGCGCCGGGGATCGCCTCGGCGATGCGCCGGTTCAGCGCTTCCGGCGTAACGGTATCGGCGCCGCCGCACATCACCTGCGCCGGCGCGGCGATGGTCGCGAGATCGTCATAGGCGTCGGCGGCGTGCAGCATACGCGCCGCCTGGCAATAGCCGTCCACGCGCAATGCCGACATCACGGTCTTGACCCTGGAATGCGCCTCGGGCGATGCGTCGGGCGAGAGAACTTGCTTCGACCGGTTTTCGGCCATGCCGCTCGGGCCGAGCTCGCGGATCGCGCGGATACGCGCATCGCGTCGGACCACGCGTTGTTCGTCATCGGCCTTGCCGTATCCCGGCGTCGCGTCGGCCAGCGTCACGCTCAACAGGCGGTCGGGATAGCGCGCGCAGAACGACGACGCGATCACGCTGCCCAGCGAATGTCCCACCAGATGAACCGCCGCGATGTCGAGCCCGTCGAGCAAGCCGCGAGCGGCGCGGGCGTAATCGGCCGCCGCCGGGGTTTCGTCGGTCAGCGGATCCGAGCCGCCATAGCCCGGCGCGTCCCAGGCGACCACGCGTAGCGCGCCGCCAAGCCCGTCGAACTGACCTTCCCAGGACGCCGACCCCGACCCGATGCCGTGCAGCAGCAGCGCGGGCGGCCCCGCGCCGGCGTCGCGATAGGCGACGGCGCGGCCGTCGACGGTGACGGATTTCAACTCGGGCAGCATGGCGCGCGGCTCGGTTCAGCGCTTGACGCTGGCCAGGGGATGGTCGGGCGGATAGGTCGGGGTCACCGGCTTGGACGCGCCCAGCATCACGCACATCAGGGCTTCTTCCTGGCCGTGATTGATCAGCCCGCGATAGACCCCGGCCGGCACCGAGATCAAATCGCGCTCGCGCAGCTCGGTCTCATATCTTTCGCCCTCGTGATCGACGGTCAGCATGATCTTGCCGCGCAGCATGAAGAACACTTCCTCGACATCCACATGGATATGGCTCGGCCCTTCGCAGCCGGGCGGCAGCACCATGGTCGAGAAGGTGAAATGTTCGGACTGCACCGTATTTTCGTCGCTGCCGACCCCGGTGCCGCCGGTGCCGAGATAGCGCATCTGGGCGCGTTTGTATTTGGGATCGAAATCGGCCTGGAATTTCAGCGCGTCCCAATCATAGGTACGGGTCTCGTACCGCGCGATCCTTGTGTTCACCCAGTCTTCGAGGCTTTGGTCGGCCGGTTTCGCATCGGCCATGGTCGCGACGTCGGCGCTCATTGTTTCTCTCCTTGGTTCAGTTCATCACGAAGCCGCCGTTGAGCGGCAATAATTGTCCGGTCACGAAATCCGCCGCATCCGACAGCAGATACATGGCCGCGCCCACGACGTCTTCCGGGCGCTGTTCGCGCGGCATGGCGCGGCCGTCCACATAGAGCCGGTGGCGTTCTTCCGGCACGTATTCAGTGGCCTCGACCAGGGTCAGGCCGGGCGCGATGGCGTTCACCGCGATGTCGTCGGGGCCAAGCTCGCGGGCCAGCGACCGCGTCATCGCGATCACCGCGCCTTTCGAGGACACGTAGTGCAGCAGCCGCGGCGCGCCCCACAGCGCGGTGTCGGAGGCGAGATTGACGATCTTGCCGTTGCCCGCCGCGCGCAGATGCGGCAGGCACGCCTTGACCATCAGCCAGGTGCCCCGGACATTGACCGTCATCACCCGGTCCCAGGTCTCGATATCGATTTCCTCGCAGGTCTTGCCGCCGATGCCGGTCGCGATGGCGGCATTGTTGATCAGCCCGTCGATGCCGCCGAGACGATCCGACGCGGCCGCCGCCAGCGCCTCCACCGAATTGGGATCGGCGAGGTCAACCGGTTCGAAATGGGCCTCCGCCCCGCTGCCGGCGATCGCGGCCGCGGTCTCGCGTCCGGCATCGTCCAGGATATCGGCCAGCACCAGCCGCGCGCCGGCGCGCGCCGCCTCTTCGGCGAAGGCGCGCCCGAGACCGCGCGCGGCCCCGGTGATCACGATTCGCTTGCCGGTCAGTGAAACCACGGACATGGCGCGACTTACTCGGCCGCTTCTTGCCGGGCGGCCAGCGCGTCGAGCTGGCGTCCCGCCTCCTCGGCTTGCAGGCGCCGCACCCGCGCGAGACCGGTGTCGTGCTGATAGAGGAATTCCTGGTCCCGCGCGTCCGACGGCATGCCCTCGAGGATGAGGCGGTCCTGCTCGAGCACGTCCCAGTGCAGCCCTTCGAGCCGCGCCCGGTACATGAACTTCCAGAGATCGCGTTCCCAGCCCTTGACCTTGCGGGTGCGCCAGAAGAAGACGCGGCAATTGTCGTTGTCGATCGGGGTGACGAACCCGAGGATGCCGAACTCGCCGCCCGGCCCCGCGTTCTTTCGATACGGCAGCGTCAGCCGCAGCCATTGCGCGCCGGTGTCGCCGAACTCGACCCAATCGAAATTGACGCCCTTTTGGTCGGTCTTTTCGAAGATGAACCCGGTATCGGTTTCGCGGGTATGCATCCTGGCTTCTTTTTCGCCCTCCGACATGGAGTGCGAGACGGCATGCAGATAGGTGCCGTGCATCGGGTCCATGACGTTGTCGACCGCATAGCCGTGATTGCATTGCCAATGCGCGGTGCACAGTATCCCGCCCCATTCGTCGGACGCGAACTGCTCCGGCATTTCGAACTCGACCGGCTCGGGGTGAAGCTCATCGCCGAACCAGGCGAAGATCGCATCCATATGCTCCATGAGAGGATAGGATTTGACTGCCTTTTCCCCTTCCATCGAGCATTTGTCCACGGCCGGGACGTTGACCACCACGCCGTCGCCATCGGTCTCGACGCCGTGATACCAGCAGGCGAGGCGATCGCCGAGGTTCCAGCCCATGGAAAGGCGCGCGCCCCGGTGCGGGCATCGGTCCTCCAGCATGTGAGCCACACCCTGCCTGTCGCGCCACAGCACCACCGGCTCGCCGAGCCGCATCAGGCCGAGCGGTTTGTCGCCGACCATCCAGCTCGGCACCACCGGGTACCAGCGATTACGCAGACCGAGATCGACAAGAGCCTCGACCTGTTCGGGAGAAACGGAATTCGCGGCCATATCTGGGCCTCCTTATTTGAATCTCGGGATCCGTTCAGCGCCGGTCGGGCTGGAACTGACGATCGCCGAGGCGCTTCATTTCGGCTTCGAAAATCGCCTCGGTCCAGGCGCCGCCGCCATCCGGCTTCAGTGCTGTCCGGTTCAGCCGCGCGACGATAGTCCCGATCTCATACTCCTGATCATCGAAAATGGCTTCCAACGCCTCGACCAGGGCCTTCTCGTAGCTGCTCGGCTCGACGCCCTGACGCGTCTGCCACACGATGTTTTCCGGTTCCAGATAGTCCGCGCCCATTGCCCTTCCCCATGTTGGTGATGGTCAGTTTTTATGTTTCATATACGAAACACGGTTTCATATATAGAATATTGGCAGTCGCGAGGCGAGTCAAGGCCGATTCGGCGCCCGATTGAACCCCGATAAAGTGAAGGATAACCGGGGAAAATCGGTATCGAAATATTCCTGTCGCTTGTTACACTCATACCCGTGATAGGCATTTCGTCGAGATGCCGGAACGGAATGAGGCGCGTGAACGTTGAAGAGCCGCCAGACCTGGGTGCGTTATTCACCGGTGCGCAATTGCGACTGACTGGATCACATGTTTACCAGCGTATTGAATCGCTTGAATGGCCTCAGGCAACCGGCTGACCGGCCCGATCGGACGACCGCGATGCTAGCCCCGGACACCGAGGCGGCGGCCCACGCGCTTGCGGTCACCAAGGCGGCCGGGTCGTCGTTCTTCTGGGCGATGCGGACGCTGCCCAATGAGCGCCGCGAGGCGATGTACGCGATCTACGCCTTTTGCCGGGAGGTCGACGATATCGCCGACGGTGAAGATCCCGCCAGTGAAAAGCATCGTCTCCTGGAAGAGTGGCGGGCCGAGATCGGCCGGCTCTATGACGGCGGCCCGGTCTGTCTCACGGCGCGCGCGCTGTCCGCGCCGGTCCGTGCGTTTGGTTTGAGACGCGAGGATTTCATCGCCGTGATCGACGGCATGGATATGGATGTCGACGACGGTATCGAGGCGCCAAGCATGGAGGAACTCGAGACCTATTGCCGCCGCGTCGCCGGCGCGGTCGGGCTGCTGTCGATCCGCGCGTTCGGCGCGTCGCAGCCGAGGGCGGAGGAATTCGCCATCGCACTGGGCTCCGCGCTGCAATTGACCAACATCTTGCGCGACGTAAAGCAGGACGCCGAGATCGGCCGGCTTTACCTGCCGCGTGAAATGCTTCTTGCGCACGGCATCCAATCGCGGGACCCCCGCGAGGTGCTGTCGCATCCGGCGCTGCCCGGGGTGTGCGCCGACGTCGCGGCGATGGCGTGGGCGCGCTTTGCCGAGGCGGAGGACGCGCTGGCCGCCTGCCCCGGACCGGCGCTTCGGCCCGCGGTGGTGATGATGATGATGTACCGGCTGATCCTTGAACGGCTGGTGGAGCGGGGCTGGAACGATCTCGGCCGGCCCATAGAAATTTCCAAGGCAAGAAAGATATGGATCGCGATTCGCTACGGTCTGTTGTAGTGATCAGATGTAGAGGGCTAGCCGAAAGTTACTGGTTTCGTGGACATTATGGCGTCCGCGAACTAGGTTGGCGTAGTAAGGGACCGACCCCGTCCGATACGCGGAAATGAGGGTTCGGTATTAAAAGGAGGTTGTGTGCAGGGGTCCGCTTTACCGGAGAGGGCGCCTTCAAAAGCCGATGCCGGTGTTCCCGGCGAAATCGCCGAAGCGCCGTCGAGCGATCTCGACGGACGGCTTGATGCGGCCATCGAGGACGCGCGCGGCGCGTTGCATGCGCGCCAGGCCGAGGATGGCCACTGGATTTACGAACTTGAAGCCGACGTCACCATTCCGGCGGAATATATCCTGCTGGGGCACTTCCTGGACGATGTGGACCGGGAAGCCGAGGAAAAACTGGCCCGTTATCTGCGTCGAACGCAGGGCGAAGATGGCGGGTGGCCGCTGTTTTACGCCGGCGAAGCCAATCTCAGCGCCACCGTAAAGGCCTACTACGCGTTGAAGCTTGCCGGCGACGCACCTGAGGAGCCCCACATGAAACGGGCCCGGGACTCGATTCTCGAGCGGGGCGGCGCGGCGCGCGCCAATGTATTTACACGCATCACGCTGGCGCTGTTCGGACAGGCGCCGTGGCGCGCGGTCCCGGTCATGCCGATCGAAATCATGCTGCTGCCGCGCTGGTTCCCCTTTCATCTCTCGAAGATCTCCTACTGGTCGCGCACCGTTCTGACGCCGCTGCTGGTTCTGATGCACCAGAAACCCCAGGCGCGGAATCCGCGCGGCGTCGATATCGCCGAGCTGTTCGTGGCGCCGCCCTTCGAAGAGGGCCGCTATCTGGTGAACCCGACCGGCGCGGCGCTGGGCAATGTGTTCCTGGCGCTTGACCGCGTATTGCGGGTCGTCACGCCGCTGTTCCCCGAATATTGGAAACGCAAGTCGCAGGACCGCGCGGTCGCCTTCTTCACCGAGCGTCTCAACGGGGTCGAGGGTCTCGGCGGCATTTTCCCGGCAATGGCCAACGCGGTGATGGTTTTTCACACGCTCGGTTATGCCGACGACGATCCCACCTATGTGCAGGCGAAAGAAGCCGTTCGCCGGCTGCTCGTCTTCGCGGGCGACAGCGGCTATTGCCAGCCCTGCCTGTCACCGGTGTGGGATACGGCGCTCGCGGCGCTTGCCCTGATGGAGGCCGACGAGCCCGAGGACGGCCCCGCGCTGCGCAAGGCGGCCGAGTGGCTGGCCGAGCACCAGGTCCTCGACGTTGACGGCGACTGGCGCGACAACCGACCGAACACGCGGCCGGGCGGCTGGGCCTTCCAATATTCCAACGCCTATTATCCCGATACCGACGACACCTCGGCTGTCGCAATGGCGATCGACCGGCTCGACGACGGCGACATGGAAGAGACCATGGCGCGCGCCGAAGAGTGGATTCTCGGCATGCAGAACGACAAAGGCGGCTGGGCGTCCTTCGATACGGACAACACCTATTACTATCTCAACCATATCCCGTTCGCCGATCACGGCGCATTGCTCGATCCGCCGACCTCGGATGTCACCGGACGCTGCATCGGTCTGCTGGCTCAGCGCGGTCACGGCGCCGATCACCCGGCAATCGCCCGAGGCATCGATTTTCTGCTGCGCGAGCAGGAGGAGGACGGGTCATGGTACGGTCGCTGGGGGACCAACTATATCTACGGCACGTGGTCGGTGTTGTGCGCCCTCAACGCCGTCGGGCACGACCCGGAAGAGCCGCATGTCCAGAAGGCCGTCGAATGGCTGAAATCGCGCCAGCGCCAGGACGGCGGATGGGGCGAGGATTGCGCGACATACTGGCCCGACCGCCGCGACGTGGTGAAGGAAAGCACCGCGTCGCAGACCGCCTGGGCGCTGCTGGCGCTGATGGCCGCCGGCGAAGTCCATAGCGCCGAGGTCGTACGTGGCGTGCGCTATCTGCTGGATGCGCCGCGTCAGAACGGCGAATGGCGGGAAAACCTCTATAACGCGGTCGGTTTCCCGCGCGTCTTCTTCCTGAAGTATCATGGCTACAGCGCTTATTTCCCGCTCTGGGCGCTGGCCCGTTACCGCCATCTCAAAATCGGCAACGGCAGCGGGATCACAACGCCCCACGGCATGTGACCCGAATCGGGATCGTTACCGGGCTTGCTTTCGAGGCCGCGATTCTGCGTCGACATGCGGCCGGTTCCGAAACAGTGGCGATCGAGATCGCGGGCGCCGATGCGGCGCGCGCCTACGAGTCCGCCCAACGACTGATTAAGCGCGATGTCGCCGGGCTGATGAGCTTCGGCATCGCGGGTGGTCTGGATGGCGGTCTTGCGCCGGGCGATCTGGTCCTGCCTGAAAACATCGTCCAGATCTCGGGTGGAAAAATCGCGACCGACGCCGACTGGCGGGCGCGGCTCGCGGCGCTGGCAGGCGTGCGCTGCCGGGTGGTATTTACCGATATTGCCGGCAGCGACCGCGCGCTGGGCGAACCGTCAGCCAAATTTTCCCTGTTCGCATCGAGCGGCGGCGGCGCGGTGGATATGGAGAGCCATGCGGTGGCGCGGGCGGCGGTTGAGGCGGGGGTGCCGTTCGTCGCGATACGCGCGATCGCCGATCCCGCGTGGCGGGGCGTACCGGGCTGGATTACATCGGCATGCGCGCCGGACGGGCGCGTCCGGCCGATCGCGGTCGCCGCGAGGCTGATGGTCCGGCCGTGCGAGATCGGAAATGTGTTGATGCTCGCGCGCGATACGCGGGCGGCGACGGCAACCTTACGCCGCGTCGCTCTGCTGGTCGCCCCCGGCTTCGGCCTCGTCTGAACCGTTGAGCGCGTTTTCGACCAACCCGTCGAAAACGAACTCGGCCTCGCGCGCCCCGGCCAGCGGCGTCTCGGGCGCCATGTCGCCATCGGTGCGGATGCCGCGAAGCGCGACTTTCAGCGCCTTCAGCGGGTGTTTCACCATGTCGGCCACGGCGGTCGCTTCATAGCCGCAATGCACCATGCAATCGGCGCATTTTTCGTAATTACCGGTCCCGTACCCGTCCCAGTCGGTTTCATCCATCAACTCGGTAAAGCTTTCCGCATAGCCTTCGTTCAGCAGATAGCAGGGTCGCTGCCAGCCGAAAACGTTGCGCGTCGGATTGCCCCACGGCGTGCAGGAAAACTGCTGGTTGCCGGCCAGGAAATCGAGATACATGGTGGAATGGCTGAGCGGCCATTTGCGGATGCGGCCCTGCCCGAACACGTCACGGAAAAGCTGCTTGGTATTGCGGCGATTCAGAAAATGCGCCTGATCGGGCGCGCGCTCATAAGCGTAGCCCGGCGAAACCGTGATGCCGTCGACGCCGAGCGCGGTGACCGTATCGAAAAAACCAGCGACCTCGGCCGGGTCCGGTCCGTCGAACAAGGTGCAGTTCACGTTGATCCGGAAGCCGCGCGCCCGCGCCGCGTTGATCGCGGCCACCGCGCGGTCATAGACGCCGTCCTGACAGACCGCCGCGTCGTGAAGCTCGCGCCCGCCGTCGAGATGAACGGAGAAGGTCAGGAAATCGCTCGGCGTGTAATCGTCGAACTTCTTTTCCAGCAACAGGGCATTGGTGCACAGATAGACATACTTCTTGCGCGCCACGATGCCGCGAACGATTTCCGGCATGCCGGTGTGAATCAGGGGTTCGCCGCCCGCGATCGACACCACCGGGGCGCCGCATTCGTCGACCGCCGCCAAGGCGTCCTCGACGCTGATCCGCTTGTTGAGGATGACGTCCGGATAATCGATTTTGCCGCAACCCGCGCAGGCAAGATTGCAGCGGAACAACGGCTCCAACATCAAAACAAGCGGGTAGCGTTCAGTGCGCATCAAACGCTGTTTCAGGATATAGGCGCCGACGCGTATCTGCTGAGAGACCGGAATCCCCACGAAAAACTCACCCCATTCTTGTTTACACGCCCACCGTCATCTCGATAACGGCAAGCGGTTACCAACCGATGAACTATAACATTCGCTCGCGACTATCCATACCTGAATGCGGAATCGATCGGAATTTCCCATAATTTTCTAACCGATACGCGGCAGGATCTCGTTTTCCGCGCGGTCGACATCCTCCGGAAAATCGATCTCGATCCAGGGCAGTCCGGTCACATCCTCGATTCCGAATGGATCGCCCGGCCCGTCGAGCAGCAGATCGCGGATGGCCTCCTCATACATTTCCGCGCGCCGTCCGGCGGCCAGGTAGTGCTCGGCGCGGTCGGCGAGCGCGCGCGCCGTTGCCGGCGACAACCTAAAGAAACCCACGGATTCGCCACAGGAATCATAAGCGACTTCCACTTTTTTGCGGAATTCGACGATACGGTCGTCGCGAATGCAGATCTTCACCGGTTCCTCCCCCGGTTCGAAATCTCCGTCATAGAGCAGGCAGCTTGGGTGCCGCGATGTCATCAGCCGGGTGATCATTTCGGGGTGGTAAAGCACGTCGGCGTCCATCAGCAGGATTTCGTCGCCTGCGCGCAGCGCCTCGCGCAGGCGCCAGAGCGTCACCATGCTGCCCTCGCGGTAATCGGGGTTGGTCACGAATTGGATCCCGACCGGCGTTTCCAGCGACGCCACCTCCGCCTCGATCAGGTCGGCGCGGTAGCCGACGCCAATCACGATTTTCGTCACACCGGCGGCGGCGAGGATTTCCACATGACGGGCCAACAGCGACTTCCCGCCAAAACGCAACAACGCCTTGGGCGGCGCATCGTCGGCGCGGCCCAACCGGGCGCCGACGCCCGCGGCTAGTATCAAGGCGTTCGTGGACATTTGGCGGTACCGGGTATCCTGGAATGGGCGTGGCGTACGGGTTGCATCTTAATCGCGCGCCCCCGGCCGACAAACGCAATTTCGTGAGGCGAGCCCTTGAAGCATTGCGACGACCCGGCGGCGGGATTAGATATTGTTTGTCAGAAAACAAGAGACGGAAAGGATGCGTATGTTGCGTGCCGGAATTATCGGCGGTGGGAAATTCGGTGTTTTACTTGCGGTCGCGATCGTCTGCGCCGGATTGCTGTTTTCGGCGGTCGAGGCGGCGCCTTCCACGCCGCGGATCATCGTTTCCGAATTTCATAAATCCCTGCTGGAAGTGATGAAGAATGCCAAGAAACTGGGCTATCGCGGCCGGCTCGCGGCGCTTGAACCGGAAGTCAGCCGCGCCTTTCACCTGCCGCTGATGACGCGGGTCGTGGCCGGCAAGCACTGGAAAACATTCTCTCTCGATCAAAAGAAAACACTAGTCCATGCGTTCGGGCGCATGACCACCGCCACATACGCCCACCGGTTCGACGGATATGGCGGTGAGTATTTCCGATTTCTTGAAGAGATTCCGGTGCGCTCCCGGAGCGTGTTGGTGAAGACCCATCTGGTCAAGACCGACGGCGAGGCGATCAAGCTCGATTACCTGGTGCGCCGGTTCAAGTCCGGCTGGCGTGTGATCGACATCTATCTCGAGGGTTCTTTCAGCGAACTCGCGACACGGCGATCCGAATATTCCTCGGTGCTGAAGCGCGAAGGTCTCGACGGGTTGATTGCAGAGATCAATAGCAAGGTCGCCACTTACGAATCCGACGACGCCGGGTAAAGCGTGACCATTTGCGTATTGCTCGGACGCGGGTAATCTGGTGTAAACGGAAACGTTTTCGGAGGCGGCAAAAAGAATCCGGACATGGCGACGAACCTTGAAATATCCCCGCCCTCCAAGGCGGCCCTGCTCCGCGCCGAACTGAATTCGGCGTCGTTGAGCTTCCTGATGGAGGCGCATGACGGGCTGTCGTCGAAAATCGTCGAGGAAGCCGGCTTCCGTGGAATCTGGGCGTCGGGCCTGTCGATGGCGACGGCGCTCGGCGTGCGCGACAGCAACGAGGCGTCCTGGACCCAGGTCCTCGAAATCCTCGAATTCATGTCGGACGCCACGTCGATCCCGATTCTGATGGATGGCGATACCGGCTACGGCAATTTCAATAATATGCGCCGCCTGGTGCGCAAGCTCTGTCAGCGTTCGATCGCCGGGGTGTGTATCGAGGACAAGCTGTTCCCCAAGACCAATTCCTTCATTGGCGAGGGCCAGCCGCTGGCCGACATGGACGAATTCTGCGGCAAAATCAAAGCCGGCAAGGACAGCCAGACCGACGACGATTTCTGCGTCGTCGCGCGCATCGAAGCGCTGATCTCCGGTTGGGGGCTGGATGAGGCGCTGCGCCGCGCCGAGGCCTATCACGCGGCCGGCGCCGACGGGCTGCTGGTCCATTCCAAACAATCGACGGCCAGCGAAATCCTAGCCTTCATGCGCGAATGGGACAATCGCTGCCCGGTGGTGATCGTGCCCACGACATATTACGGCACGCCCACCCAGCAATTCCGCGACGCCGGCATTTCGGCGGTGATCTGGGCCAACCACAATCTGCGCGCCTCGATCAACGCCATGCGCGAGACCGCGCGCGCGATCCACGATCACGAAAGCATCGCCGGCGTCGAGGATCGCATCGCGACCTTGCGCGACGTGTTCCAGCTCGCCGGCAACGCCGAGCTTGCCGATGCCGAGCAGCTTTATCTGCCCACCGACGACACCGGACCGCGGGCCATCGTGCTGGCCGCGACGCGTGGAGACGCGCTGGGCCCGCTGACCGAGGATCAGCCGAAATGCATGGTCGAGATCCGCGGCCAGCCGCTGCTGCGCAGGCTGGTGACGACCTTCCGCGATTGCGGCGTCCGCGACGTGACCGTGGTGCGCGGCTTCAGGAAGGAAACCGTCGATCTGCCCAATATCGCGACGATCGACAATGACGAATTTGAGACCACCGGCGAGGCGGCGTCGCTGGCCTGCGCCATGGACCATCTCGAGGGCGATTGCGTGATCGCCTATGGCGACATTCTTTTCCGCCGTTACATCCTGGACAATATCCTCGAAGCGGACGGCGATATCGTCGTCGGCGTCGATGCGCTGTGGCGCGAACGCACCGAACAGGATTCGACGCGTCTCCGCGATCTTGTCGAAGCCACGCAGCGCTTCAGCCCGTCCTATCTGGAGGACGATCCGGTTCGCCTGATCGGGGTCGGCGCCGATATCGCGCCGGAACGGATTTGCGGCGAATGGGTCGGGCTCGCGCGCTTGACGCCACGCGGCGCCGAACGCGTGCGCGCGGAATTGGAGGCGATGCGCGCCGACGGCACGCTGAGCAACGCCAGCCTGCCGGACCTGTTTACCCGTCTCGCGGCTGCCGACGACGCGCCGCGCATCGTCTATGTGACCGGCCACTGGCTCGATGTCGATGACGCGTTCGACCTCGCCAAGGCCCGCGATTTTCTCTGATGATCCGAGCCGATCAATTCCTCGCCCCGGGACGGGAGCGCGGCTACGATTTTTATACCGGCGTCCCGTGTTCGTTCCTGACCCCGATCATCAATCGCGTGATCAGCGACGGCGCGCTCGATTATGTCGGCGCGGCGAGCGAGGGCGAGGCGGTGGCGATCGCTTCGGGCGCCTGGCTGGCCGGGCGCCGCACCGTGGTGATGTGCCAGAATTCGGGTCTCGGCAACACGGTCAATCCGCTGACGTCCCTGAACTTTCCCTTCCGCATTCCGACCATGATGATCGTCACCTGGCGCGGCCAGCCGGGGCTGAAGGACGAACCCCAGCACGAATTGATGGGCGAGATCACGGGATCGTTGCTTGACGTCATACGCATCCCCCACATGCCGTTTCCCCAGGACGACGGCGCGGTGGCGGGCG
>CAZPMO010000027.1:22849-34314 GCA_964587515.1 uncultured Rhodospirillaceae bacterium
GCTGCCCTTTTCCATCACGAAAGCGGTCTGCCGTTCGCCTTCGTGATGGAAAAGGGCAGCGTGGACGGTGAGAAACTCGATCAGTCGCCGCCGCCGGCGCGGCCGCGCGGCGACGCCAGCGACTTGACCACCGGCGGCGAACGCCCGATCCGCGTGACCTTACTGGAACGGCTGCTCGCGATGGCACCCGATAACGCCGCGATCATCGCATCGACCGGGTTCTGCGGGCGTGAGCTGTTCACGCTGGCCGACCGGGAACAGCATCTCTACCAGGTGGGTTCCATGGGCGGCGCTTCGGGCATGGGGCTGGGCGTCGCGTTGAATTCGGACAAACCCGTGGTGGTGCTCGACGGCGACGGCGCGATGCTGATGAAACTGGGCACGCTGGCCACCGTGGGCGCCGAGGCGCCCGAACGTCTGGTCCATATCGTCATGGACAACGGCGCCCATGAATCGACGGGCGGCCAGGCGACGGTCTCCAGCAATGTGGGATTCGCCCAGGCCGCGATCGCCTGCGGCTATCGCACGGCGGCGGAGTGCGACGAAGCGGCGGGTTTCGAGCGCGCGCTGGCCGCCGCGCTCGACGGGCCCGGACCGCATCTGATCCACGCCCGCATCGCGCGCGGCTCGATCGACAATCTGGGGCGGCCGACCATCAAACCGCCGGAGGTCGCGGCGCGCTTCAAGGCGTTCCTGGCCGGCTCGTAAAACAGGGGAGAACCGAGATGCTAGAGCTCTACAATTTTCAGCAATCGACGTGCAGCCAGAAGGTGCGGTTCTGCCTCGCCGAAAAGGGGTTGGAGTGGAAGGATACGCGGCTTGATTCGCGCAAGTCGGAACAGCTCAGCCCGGAATATCTGAAGCTTAACCCCAACGGGCTGGTGCCGACATTGGTCCATGACGGCAAGGTGATCATCGATTCCTCGGTGATCATGGAATATCTCGACGAGGTGTTCCCGGAGACGGCGATGGTGCCGGGCGATCCTCTGCGCCGCGCCTGGATGCGCAAATGGCTGCGCTATTTCGAGGAGGTGCCGACGCCGGCGATCCGCTATCCGTCGTTCCAGAAATATCTGATCCGCAGCTTCAAGAACCTCAACGAGGAGGATTTCGAGAAAGCCGCCACGTCACGGCCGCTGCGCACCAACTTCTATCGCCGCATGGGCACCGACGGATTTTCCGAGGAAGATATGCGCGCCGCGCTCGACGGTCTCCAGCAATCGGTCGACCGGGTCGACGCCGCGATGGCCGAGAATGGCGGGCCGTGGATCATGGGCGAGATGCTGACCGTCGCCGACGCCTGCTATCTGCCCTCGCTCGACCGGCTGGACGATCTGGGCTACGCCCATATGTGGGACGAACGCCCCCATACCGCCGCCTGGTACGAAGCCATCAAGGCCCGCCCGTCCTATGCCGCGACCTATTATCACGGCGCCCGCCTGTCCGAATTGTTCGAGGACGCGGCTTAGAGCATGATCCAACCAAATAGGATCATGCTCTAACCGGACTGAGGTTCTCCGGGTTGTTCGGCTTCCTCCGGCTCGATGCCCATCGCCCGGACGCCTTCGAGCACGTCGCGCGCCCAGTGGATTTTGGCGCCGCCGTGCCCGGCGTTGATGGTCATCAGCCAGCCGGTCTCGTCCGAGATATTCACCGCGCCATGCATTTCGTCGGGCGGCACGGCGACGATATCCCAGGGCTCGACGATCGCCTCGCGTTCGCCGTCGGGTCCCAGCGTCACCGACCAGCGCCCCGACATGGCGATGAAAACCTCGGCCGTCGCGTGGGCATGGCCGCCGATGCCCTTGCCGGGTTCGCATTTCAGGTAGGTGACGTTGAAGGCCTCGACGTCCTCGACCGACTTACCTTCGCCGGTGCCCTCGGCGGGACGGCCGATCACCGAATAGCGCTCGCGCTCGAACCTTTCGAGCTTCGTATCCAGCGGCTTCCAGGGTGATTCGCGGCCATCGAGGTCGCGGAACCGCAATACATGCCGTTCCATATCGTCGCCGGTTTCGCCGTTATCCGCCATCGCCCCTCTCCCTGAAGATCGGGGCCAGTGTGACATCCCGCGGGCCGCGGATCGAGTCCGTTAGAAAACCGTCTCGATCTCGCGCGCCGACGCTACTGTCCGGGTCGCCTCGGAGCAATGGTCGAGACGCAGCGTTAGGCAGAACACCGCGCCGCCGCTCATGCCGAAAGCGGTCAACGGCGCGCGCACCACATGCTGGCCGATCTCGTTGAAACGGGCTTCCAGATCCGGGGTGCAGGACGCGATCACCACCGTATGGCCGACATTGACGAGATTGACCGCGAGGTTAGAGGCATCTTCCTTGCCGGCCGGGATCAGCCATTCCTTGCCGCCCGCCTCGTGTTCGAGCAACGCCTTGCTGTCATCGGTAAAAGCCGGCGGGTAATAGAGAATATGGCCGGTGTTCAATACGGTCAGGCATGTGTCGACGTGATAGAAGCGCGGATTGACGAGTTCCAGCGGCACCACCTTGCGGCCGAAATAATTCTCTATGATGTCGCAGGCGCCACGCCACGCCGCGAACGCTGGCCATATCCTGCCCAGAAGAAGCCGCGGGTCGCATCCCAACTGCAATCGCCGGCGCCTTCCTGGAACATGCCCTCGGGCATGAATTCGATCTCTTTCAACAGCCCCTTTGCCTTGAGACTTTCGAAAAATATGGCGTTATGAGGCTCCTCGACCCGGCGTTCGGGGTCGAGATAACGCGCAAGCAGGGCCTTGCCGTCGAGCACCACCGCCGAATTCGCGGTGAACACCATGTCGGGCGCGCCCGGCGCCGGTGTCTGAACCTCGACCTCGATCCCAAGATCGGTGAAGGTGGTGACCAGCCCGTCCCATTCGCGCCGCGCGCGGTCGGCGAACTCGTCGGGATTGCGTTCCCATGCGCTGGGATCCATCCACGGATTGATGGCGTAGCTGACCTCGAAGAAATCGGGCCGGCA
This sequence comes from uncultured Rhodospirillaceae bacterium, assembly GCA_964587515.1. Taxonomy (GTDB): domain Bacteria; phylum Pseudomonadota; class Alphaproteobacteria; order MPNO01; family MPNO01; genus CAZPMO01. The sequence goes on from CAZPMO010000027.1 coordinate 25,823, forward strand.
CATGGTCAGTCGGGGCGAGGCGGGGATTTTCATGGCGCTATTCCTGCTACTACGCGATACGCTAGTCGGAATGATCAGGCCGGAACGGGGTCGGCTTTGCTTTTCACGACTCGCTCTGGCTTGGCCGGCGGGGGAAGCACTTCCTTCTCGACCTGCTTGACCACATCGAAGAAGCCCTGGAGCGCCCATTCGATCTCGTCGCGTTCGATGATCAGCGGCGGCGCGAAACGAACGACCGTTTCGTGCGTCTCCTTGGACAGCACGCCCTGTTCCATGAGCCGTTCGCAAATCTCGCGGGCCGACACCAGATCGGGATCGAATTCCACGCCGATCAGCAGACCGCGCCCGCGCACGTCGGTGATCAGCGGGCTTTCCATGTCGCGCAGCTCGTTCAGGAGAAAGTCGCCGAGCCAGGCGCTGCGCCTGACCAGGTCTTCGTCCTCGAGAATTTCCAGCGCTTCGAGCGCGACCGCGGCGGCGAGCGGGTTGCCGCCGAATGTCGAGCCGTGCGAGCCGGGCGTGAACAAATCCATCACCTCATGATCGGCGAGGAACGCGGAGACCGGCATCATGCCGCCGCCCAGCGCCTTACCGAGGACCAACGCGTCCGGGCGGATGCCGTCATGTTCGAAGCAGAACGTCCGGCCGGTGCGCCCCAGGCCGGTCTGGACCTCGTCCAGCACCAGCAGCACGTTATTCTGGTCGCACAGCTCGCGCACCTCGCGCAGCCAACCCTCGGGCGGCACCCGGATTCCCGCCTCGCCCTGGATCGGCTCGATCATCACCGCGCACGTATCGGGCGTGATCGCCGCCCGAATAGCGTTGGTACCGTAGGCGGTGCCTGTTACTACGGTGCAGGAAATTGCGAGGACTAAGAACAGCCGTTTCATAGCGGGGTATCCCGTCATTCGAACGATCGCACCCAAGGATGCGATGAGGGCGAATCTCCATATTTACGCCGATCCTCAAGCCTAAATTTCCCGCGTTAACGACTGCTTTAAATATTAGGTTTTGCTCATCGATCCGCCGGAATTAAGTGGCTAATTCACCGGAGACGGCCGGGGTCACGCCACGGCCAAATAATTTCTTTACCAAACTACGCCATACAAACCGGGCATTTGAGACAATAGGACACCCCACCCGAGGATCTCGATGAGCGGCTTGTGCGGATGGATCGGCGACAACGGCGCGCCGGCTTCGAACCCGGAGACCCTGGAAATCATGGCCGGCGCCCTGCCGGCGCTTGGCGCCACGGCGCGCGAGACCGGCTCGACCGAGGCGGGCGCCCTGTCGCTGAACGCGATGGCGGCGGCCGGCTGGTGGATCGCCGAGGACGGGGTGTTGGTCGCGATCGAGGGTCGGCCGCGATGGCGCGACAGGAAATTCGCCGATCTCGCCGCCCAACATGGACATGCGGCGGCGCTGGGGCGGGCCTGGCGCGAGGCGGGCGAAAATTTCCTTCCGCGCCTGGGCGGCGCCTTCGCACTGGCCGTCATCGATATACGCCAACGCAAGGGCCTGATAGCGATCGACCGCCTCGGCATCCAGACGCTCTGCTACTCGACGCCCAAACCCGGCCTGCTGGTCTTCGGTTCGACCACCGACAGCGTCCGCGCGCACCCGGCGGTCCGATCCACGATTCGGCCCCAGGCGATCCATGACTATCTCTTCTTCATCGACCGGATCCCGGCACCCGGAACCATATACGAGGAGCAGAGCAAACTGCTGCCCGGCGAATATATCGCCTTCGAGAATGGCCGTGTCGAAAAGCGGTTCTATTGGCGCATGCCGTATAGGGAGAACAGCGGTGAACGGTTCGAAGATCTCGGGCCGGAGATGATGGAGCATCTCGGCGCCGCGGTCTCGCGCGGCCTTGAGGGCGAAAAGCCCGAAGCGATCGGCGCTTTCCTCAGCGGCGGCCTCGACAGCAGTACGGTCGCCGGCCTGTTCGCCGAACGCACCCCGGCCCACGCCAAGACCTTCACCATCGGTTTCGATGTCGACGGGTTCGACGAATCCGCCTATGCCCGGATCGCGGCGGAACATTTCGGGACCCAGCACCACGAATACTACGTCACGCCCGACGATGTTTTCGAGACGATCTCCTGGATCACCCGGATCTATGACGAACCGTTCGGCAACTCGTCCGCCGTGCCCACCTATATCTGCGCTCGGCTCGCGCGCGAGGCCGGGGTCGAAATCATGCTGGCCGGCGATGGCGGCGACGAGATTTTCGCGGGTAACGAGCGTTATCTCGGCAACGGCATCCTGGACCATTACACCAAGATTCCCGCCTGGCTTCGCCGCGGCATCATCGAACCCGCCATCGAGTCCTTCCCGGGCACCCAACAATTCACGCCGCTGCGCCGGATCCGAAACTATATCCGCGACGCCAACATGCCGCCGTGGGGGCGCATGGCGAACCAGAATCTCTATCGCTATACCGGGTATCGCGAGGTCTTCAGTGCGGATTTCGCCGCCGATATCGATCCGCGCCAAACATTGTTACATCTCGAAGGCATTTTTGCCGGCCCCGACGAAGCGACGACTTTGCAGCGGCTGCTGCAGGTCGACATGCGGATCACCTTGGCGGACGGCGATTTGCGCAAAGTGAACCGTATGTGCGAAGCCGCAGGCGTGCGCGTCCATTACCCGTTTCTCGACGACGATGTGGTGGAATTTTCCGGCCGCGTGCCGGGAGATATGTTGATCCGCGATGGCCGGCTGCGCGATTTTTATAAACGCGCGGTCGCCGATTTTCTACCGCGCCAAATCATCGAGAAAACCAAACACGGTTTTGGCCTTCCCTTCATGGAAACCGCGAGCAACATCAAGGCTATTCGGGAAATGGCCCTCGACAGCCTCCAAGGCCTGAAAATGAGGGGGTGTTTCTCAACCGCCTGGCTCGAAGGGTTCATGGTTGCGGGCAACCAGCCCGATTTTCACCATCTAAACGGCACCATGTGGGATCTGATGATCCTGGAGCAATGGCTGCAACACCATTTTGATCGGCAAATGCAACACGGCCTTGTCGACGCCTGAAGCACTCCACTGTATTGATAATTTTACTGTAATTGTAATAAAGTATTCATAAATATTTATAAATCGTATACGTCTTTTTCACCTGAACGCCATAGGATTTTTTCGTTCTGAGTCCTGTTTGAACGGCCGAATAAAGTCATGGCTTTATTTAGTTCAGTGGCACAGTCGGCGACGTTGCTGGGCGCCACCCGTGGCCGGGCGGCGGAGGCCGAATCGATCGCGGCGCTCGCGCGCGCCGGTGCGAGCGGTGATGCGATTGCCGCGCGCCTCGACGGTGTTACCGTGGCCAATGACCGGATCGGGGTGGCGAGGAGCGCGACATCGGCCACCGAAGTCGCCGGTCTTAAAGCGGGCAAGGCAAACGCCGGCGAGGCCTCGGCGCTGCTGCAAGTCGCCGACGCGGCGCTGACCTCGATTTCGAAAAAACTGGCATCGATGCAGACCTTGGCCGACGATGCAAAAGGCGCCGGGCTATCAGACTTCGACCGTGCGGCGCTGAACAGTGAATTCGCCGATTTGCGCGCCGAGATCGACGAGATCGCCCAGACCACGACGTTCAACGGCGTGAATATTCTGCAGGGCAATGGTCCGGGAACGCCTTATCAGGTGACCTTCAAGGTCGGCACCGGCAATGTCGCGAATACGGACACCTTCACCATCAGCATCGCGTCGGCCGTGACAGCCGATCTGAACGCCGGATTGGGGACCGATACTTTGACCTCGATTGCCGCCGCGACCGCGGCCGGCGCCGACGTCACCGCCGCCACCGACGCTCTCAACGCAATCAGGGGCGCCGTCGCTGGTAATGGCGAGCGCGCTTTCGAAGCGGCTTCCAGCGCCGATGACATCGGCGCGGGGCATGATCAGGCGCGGCGGCGGTTGGTTGATGTGGATGTCGCGATCGACGGCGCCCGCATTCTGGGCGATGAGATTGTGCGACAAGGCGGCCTCTCGGTGACCGATCCGGAGGCCGCGCTGCTGCGCAAACTGGCGGTCAAGACCGTGAGCGATGAGAGCGACGGGAAGGACCTCGCGCCCACGGCCCCGAAAAAGACGCCACCCGCCGCGCCGTCCTCCACGCCGGATATTTCGTCCGCCTCGACCGAGCCCTGATTTCAGGCGCGGGTCCCGCCGGGACACATTTTTCGCGTTTTTGAACGGAATTAAGCGTTTTTTGGCGCCTCGGTGATAACATCATGGAACCTGAGTATATTTAGAGTAGTAGTTATGAGTAGTGCCAACGCGCTGAAAGATTATTCACCGGCGCCATCATCAGACCTCGGCGCCTCCCTGTATGACCGGCTCGGCGGGCCCGAATGCCTCGATCGGGTCCACAAGGTCCTTTACGACAAGATATTCGCGCATCCCGTGTTCGGCATATTCTTTGCCGGCAAGGACCAGCAGGACCAGCAGAGCGATTTCATGGCGATGACCATGGGCGGCCCCAGCCTCTATCGCGGCCGCCCGCCCGAAGGCGCGCACCAGCATCTGTTCATCACGTCCGAGATGTTCGAACTGCGCCAGGAAATCCTCGCCGAAACCCTCGACGAATGCGGCGTCTCCCAGGAGCTGCGCGACGAGTGGATGGCCGTTGACCGCCGGTTCGAACGCGTGATCGTGAAGAAGTCCATCGACGATTGCGAACCCCGCTACAGAGGCGATGAAATCATCGTCGCGCCGGGAACCGCCGGAAAATAAACCCGACCGCCATGGACGGCGCCGGGCGGACGCGCTATAGCGCCTAGCCATGGCGCTGCTGTTCAGATCGGATATCGATTCCCCCGCCTGGTGGGGCGACGAGTTGCGCGCACTGGTCCCGGACCTCGACTTCCGCGTCTGGCCCGACACCGGCGCGGTCGCCGAAATCGACACGGCCCTGGTGTGGCGCCCGGAACCAGGATTGCTGGCGGGGCTCCCCGGCCTCAAGGCGATCTTCTCTCTCGGCGCGGGCGTCGACCATATATTCGCCGATCCGGACCTGCCGGTCGGCGTGCCGGTCACCCGGGTGGTCGATGCCGACATGACCGGGCGCATGACCGAATATGTGCTGTTTCACGTGCTGCGCCGCCATCTGCGCCATGACGAATATCGCGACCAGCAGGCGCGCGGCGAGTGGCGCGAGCTGGCCCATCCGGCGGCGGCCGAACGCCGCGTCGGCGTGATGGGCCTCGGCGTGCTGGGCGGCGCGGCGGCGCGCGCCCTGGCCGATCTCGGATTCGACGTCGCGGGCTACAGCCGGCGCGCCCGCGACATGCCGGGCATAGACTGCTTCCATGGCGCGGACGGGCTCGAACCATTCCTGAACCGGACGGAAATCCTGGTGTGCCTGCTGCCGCTGACGGCGGCCACCGCCGGCATCCTTGATGAGCGGCTGTTCGATGCGCTGCCCGACGGCGCCTGGCTGATCAACGTCGCGCGCGGCAATCATTTGGTGGAGGATGATCTTCTGGCGGCGCTGGCGTCCGGCCGGCTCGCGGGCGCGACGCTCGATGTCTTCGCCGACGAGCCGCTGCCCGCCAGCCATCCCTTCTGGCCGCACCCCGCGATTACCATCACGCCGCACATCGCGGCGATCTCCGATCCGCGCTCGATCGCCAAACAGGTGGCCGAGAACATCACGCGCCTGCGGGACGGCAGGGCCCTCATAAACGTCGTCGATCCCGGCGCCGGTTACTGAACGAGAGCCGCGACCGCCATGCGACACCTGTTCACCGACCAGTCGGCATCCGTGCAAGGCATCCTGTGGATGCTGATGTCGTGCATGTTCTATGCGCTGATCTATCTTGTGGTGCGCGGCCTGACCGAAATCTTTCCGGTAAACCAGGTGGTGTTCTTCCGCGCCGTGATGGGCTCGCTGTTCATGACGCCATGGTTGCTGTCGGTGGGGCTCGTCGGACTGCACACGAAGCGCATGAACCTCTATCTGTGGCGCATGGTGTTCAGCTTCGCCGGCGCGGTCGCGTGGATGTACGGCATCGCCGGCATGAAGCTGGCCGACGCCAACGCCTTGATGTTCACCATGCCGCTGTTCACCGTCGTGCTGGCGGCGCTGTGGCTGGCGGAACGGCCGGGCCGGCACCGCTGGGGGGCGACCGTGGCGGGATTCGCCGGCGCGCTGATCATTCTGCGCCCCGGGCTGATCGAGATTTCGCTGCCGGCGCTGGCGACCCTGTTCGCGGCGGCGATTTTCTCGGCCGCCCTTATTTCCACCAAGGCGCTGACCCGCACCGAGAACCCGAACGCGCTGGTGTTCTACCTCTATACGCTGATGATCCCGCCGGCGGCGGTTTTCGCGCTGTGGGACTGGACCAATCCCGGCCTCGAAGACGCGCCGCTGCTGCTGGCGCTGGGCGTGTGCACCATCGGCGCGCAGCAATGCCAGACGCGCTCGTTCCGGGTGGCGCCCGCCAGCCTGGTGGTGGTGGTGAATTACGTGCAACTGCCGATGGTCGCGCTGCTCGGCTTTTTGGTGTTCGGCCAGACCACCGATATCTGGACCTGGGTGGGCGCGGCGGTGATCTGCGCCAGCACCTATTACGTGGGCTATCGCGAGAGCCGCGCCCGGCCGGCTCAAGCTACCGATTGATCGTCTCGGGCGCGTTCGTTAGCCTACCCCGAGCATCAGGGGAGCGGAGACATGGCGGAATCAGCGGAATTCGGACCCGGCGGCTATCGCTATGTGCGCGGCCCGTTCCAGTATTCGGGCGGCGTCGCGGCGTTGCCGGGCTTCACCATCGAACGGGTGCGGTTCGCGCGGCCGCAACCCATGGAGGCGGGCTTCCAGGCGATCGAGGCGCATCTGACGGCGCTGGGCCGGCCGTTCACCTCGTTCTGCGCCTGCGAACTGCGCTCGCCCGCGCCGTTTACCGAACAGGGTTTCATCGACTTCAACCGGGTCTATGTGGGCACGCTGGAGCGATGGGGCATCTTCAAGGACGACGAAAACCCGGTGGCGCGCTCCAATGTGTGCCCGGAGATCGATGGGCCGCCCGAGTCCAGCTTCGAGGCGTTCAGCTACACCGTGCCGGCGACCGGCGAAACAACCGCCGCGCCCGCTTTCGTGATCGCGGGTTCCGGCGAGGCGCCCGAGGGTCAGGGCGGCTACCAGGAACGCATCATCCGCCTCGGCGACACATCGCCCGACGCCATGCGCGAAAAGGCGCAATACGTGCTGGGCGCCATGGAGGCCCGCATGTCGGCGCTCGGCGTCGGCTGGGCCGACACCACCGCCAGCCAAGTCTACACCGTGCACGATATCCATTCGTTCCTGGCCGACGAAATCGTCCGCCGCGGCGCCGCCGTGGCCGGTCTCACCTGGTACTACGCGCGCCCCCCCGTCGTCGGCCTCGACTACGAAATGGACGTCCGCGGCGTGCCGGTCGAACGCGTGGTGTAGCGGCGGGTACCGTCAATGACGCAAGTCCCGTTATGGATCACCGAGGCGGAAGTCGTCTCGCTGATCAATGTTCCCCAGGCCATCGAGGCTTTGGAGCGTATTCTGCCCATGGAGGCGCGCGATCAGGCGCGCAACATGAAAAAGGGCGTCCTCATGGTGGGCGACAACGACGCGATGCATGTGATCGGCGCATCGGTCGCGGGCGCCGGTCTTTGCGGCTTCAAGACATGGGTCAATATCCGGGGTCAGTCATCGACGGTGATGGTGCTTTTCTCGCTGGAGAACGGCAATTGCGAGGCGGTGATCGAGGCCACGGCGCTGGGCCAGACCCGCACCGCCGCCGTCACGGGCGTGGGCACCAAACGACTCGCGCCGGCCGGGGCCGACGACATGGCGATCATCGGCACCGGCAAGCAGGCGCTGCCGCAGATCGCCGCCTGCGCCGCCGTGCTGCCGTTGAAGAAAATCCGGATTTTCAGCCGCTCGCCGGAAAACCGCGAACGTCTCGCCGACGCCGTCCGGGCGCAGTTCGATTTCGAGATCACGCTGGCCGAAACGCTGGAGGACGCGGTCGCGGATGCGCCGGTGATCACCCTGGTGACCAACTCCACCCAGCCGTTCCTGACGTCCGACATGGTGAAGCCGGGCGCGCACATCAACGCCATGGGCGCCATCGTGCTGGCGCGATCTGAATTCACCACCGATATCTTTCCCCGTTGCAATGTGATCGCGGTCGACAATCTGGAGACCATCCGCTCGATCTCCAGCGAATTCCGCGCTTTTTACGGCGACGACGATGATGCCTGGAAAGAAGTGCGAACCGTGGCGTCCCTGATCGGGGACGACATTACGCGCCCGGCGGATGCCGACCTCACCTTGTTCAAGGCCATGGGGATGGGGCTGTCGGACATGGCGCTCGCCGTCGACATCCTGGCCCGCGCCCGCGAACAGGGGCTGGGCCACGAAGCGCCCGAACGGATTAAGACCCCGCCCCGGCTCAAGTGAGGGGGTCTATATCTGCGGCTAATCCGTCATGCGCGGGCTCGACCCGCGC
>CAZPMO010000028.1:0-15220 GCA_964587515.1 uncultured Rhodospirillaceae bacterium
GTCGCGCGCGAAGCGGGAAAGCTCGGCCGGGATCGTCTCGAACGCGGCGCGGGCGATCGCGTCGATGTCGGCGAGACTGGGCGCGTTGCTGAATGGCGTCGTCATGGGGTATGGATAGCGCGGCTTAAACGCCGCGCCAAGCGATAGCGCGGAATCGACCATTTGAACTTGTTGGTATGACATGTCGGATGCCAGGCAGTATCTGAAAGTCAATGGAAACTTCGAGATGGTGCGCGGCGTGCTTGCGTCGCCGGAAATCGCCTACGAGACCTGGGGCCAACTGAACGAGCGCGCCGACAACGCGGTGCTGATTTTCACCGGCCTTTCCCCGTCCGCCCATGCCGCGTCGTCGCGGACCGATCCGTCCACCGGCTGGTGGGAGGATATGGTGGGCCCCAGCAAGCCCATCGACACGGGGCGCTATTTCGTCATTTGCGTGAATTCGCTCGGCAGCTGTTTCGGATCCACCGGCCCGGCCTCGGCAAATCCCGCGACGGGCGAGATTTACCGGCTCGATTTTCCTGTTCTGTGCCTGGAGGATGTGGCCCAGGCAGGGCAAATGGTGGTCGCTTCGCTCGGGATCAAGCGGCTTTACGCGGTTATCGGATCATCCATGGGCGGCATGACGGCGCTCGTCCACACGCTTTTGTATCCGGGCACGGCCGAGCGATTGATCTCCATATCTTCCGCCACGCGCAGTCTGCCGCTGTCGATCGCGCTGCGTTCCCTGCAGCGCGAACTGATCCGCAAGGATCCCGCATGGCGGGACGGCCAGTATGCCGACGATGCGCCGCCCGAAGAAGGTATGCGCTTGGCCCGCAAGCTCGGGATGATCACCTATCGTTCCGGCGAAGAATGGGCCGAACGGTTCGGGCGCGAGCGGGCGACGGGGAATATCGCCGGCGTAAAAACCGGGCCATTCGGGATCGACTTCGAGGTCGAAGCATACCTCCAGTCCCATGCCGATAAATTCGTCGGGGCGTTCGACGCCAACTGTTATCTCTATTTGTCGCGGGCGATGGATCTGTTCGACGCCGGCGATCACGGCGGCAGCGTCAAGGCGGCGCTGGCGCGGACCGGCCTGGACCGCGCGCTGGTGATCGGGGTCCGCACCGATTTCCTGTTTCCGCCCGATCAGCAACTGGAACTCGCCGACGGTCTCAAGGACGCCGGCGTCGACACCGAATTCGAGGCCCTCGATTCAATCCACGGCCACGATTCCTTCCTGATCGACATGGATCGCTTCCGTCCGGTCGTCGCCCGGATGTTTTGAACATCACGTTATTTGCGGCTGTCGGTTAATTTTACACATTCTCCGAAAATCCCGAGGAAACCGTCGGGATTCTTTACACATCACGGTTTCAAGCCGGGTGTAGTCAACGTTAACCATTTGAAAATTAACGATTGTCGGGAACTGGCACGATTCTTGCATTAACCTTCATGACGCGAAAATTTATCAGCTCAACTTGGGAGCGCGACATGAAGATGAACACCCTCAAATCCAGCCTCGCCGCGGCAGCGCTTCTCGCCGGGACGATGACGGTGGGCGGTTCCGCGAACGCGGCCGTTCTGACGCTCGATTTCAATACAATCTTCGGTGGGGCTCCGGGCGCCTCCATGGGCACGGCGACATTTACGGACCAGATGGACGATTCCGTCCTGTTAGAGATAACTGCGGACATCGGCGTCGGCGAGAAGATTAAGACCCTTTATTTTAATCTCAAGGACGGCGCTGTTGGGGTGAATGTCCTTGCCGCTGGGATGGCTCCGAACCCATTCGGTGTCGCTGACCTCGACGGCGGCGCTTGGGACCCGGATGTCGGCGTTGATGCCTTCATGGCCGATGGCGATGGCAAATACGACATTCGCATCAATCTCCCCCATACCGCCACCGAAGCATTCGAAGACGGCGAAATGCTGACGTTTGTCCTCAAAGATCTTGGCGGTAAAACAGCGGTCAATTTTGGTGAGGAGTCCTCCGACGCCGGTGGATCCGGTCCATACTTCGCCGCGATGCATATTATCGGTCAAAGTTCCGGCGAGAGCGTCTGGAAGGCGGCGAGTGAAGATCCGTCCATTGACCCGGGTGACCCGACGGACCCGCCGGTCCCCGGTGTTCCCGAGCCCGCGACGATGCTGATCTTCGGCATGGGTCTGGTTGGTCTCGGCGCGATCCGGCGCAGGAAGGCGACCGCCTAAACATAGGTTTGCTTCCACACAACCAATCGGGAAACGGCGGTTCTTCGGAGCCGCCGTTTTCTTTTGGTGGAACGTCGGCAGCCGATTGCGACCAAAAATAAATACAAATCTGGAAGTAACCCATTATAGGCATCATTTTTACTTCATTATTATAAATCATAGGAAATATAATAATACTTATTGGTAATTTATATTTTCGAAAAATTTTCTAACCTTATATCCCGGTAGAGTATAAAAATTGGTCCGCCACTTCGCTTTCGGGCGATCAAACAGGGATAGAAGAGTTGTCCAGAACAGTCGGTCGGCGCGTCGCGCAATCAGCGTTCATCACCTTCTTCGCGATCCTTTCAACCACATCCGCCAACGGCCAGGGAACACCGCCGGTCGATTCCGCGACCTGGACGGGCACGCTTGAAGTCGTCATCGAGGACGATTTCGATGGCGGCCGCCACAGACAGGTCCAGTTCCTGCGCGACGACGCCGACGGCGCGCTGCGCGAGCTGCGCTTCGACGCCGCGTTGCCGGCCGGGCTGAGCACGGGCGAAAGGGTGACGGTGCGGGGACGCGGCGAAGATGGAAACATTTGGGTCGATACGCTGGATGCGACCGCCACCGGGACCACCGCCGAGACCGCCATCGACGCGGAAGCCGCCGCCGCCACGGAGCGCCGCGCCGTTGTGCTGATGGTCGATCTCGCCGACGCCACGGCGTCGTCCCGCTATACGATCGATCAGATTGCCGCCAACATGTATACCGGCGCGCGCTCGGTCGACGGGCTTTATCGCGACTCATCGGACCACCAGCTGGGCTTCACCCACGACAGCGACGGCGACGGCCGGCCGGACGTGTTCGGGCCGTTCAGGATCGGCCTCGATTCCCAGACCTGCGATTATTACGGCTGGCGTACGCCGCCGAGGACGCGGCGACCGCCGCTGGAATCGATCTCTCGCTGTACCAGCACCGGGTTTTCGTGCTGCCGCGCTACAATGAGTTGTCGTGCGGCTGGGCCGGCATCGCCAATGTCGGTTGCGGCAGCTTTTGCCGGTCGTGGGTCGCGGAAGGCGAATCACCCATGGTCTTCGCCCACGAGCTTGGCCACAACCTCTATATGGCCCACGCCGGAACCGATCCGGAAAACGACGGCGTCACGAACTCCACCTACGGCGATTACTCCGACCCCATGGGTCTGTCGCGCGCCTGGCACCGGTTCAACGGCGCCCATGCGGAACAGATGGGTTGGCTGCGGGCCGAAACCGGCGCGGTGGCCACCGTCGTATCCGGCGGTATTTACGAGATCGCTCCGATCGGCGCCGACCCCGCGACGGCGACCGCGCCGCGAACGCTCAAGATCGCGAAGGCCGACAGCGCCGAGTACTATTATCTGACCTACCGCCAGCCGACCGGCTATGACGACAGCCTGTCGAGCACCTATACCAGGGGCGTCAATGTCCATCGTTATCTGGGCAGCGGCTATAACGTCACCAGCTTCGTCAAATCACTCGGCGATGCGGAATCGTTCATTGACGCCGTCAACGACGTCACCGTGACCCAGCTTGGCCACGACGCCAATTCGGCGACGGTCGAAATCGCCTACACCGTATCCTGCGACAGCACCACGCCGTCGGTCGGCGTCTCGCCGTCCGTCCGTTTCGTGCGGCCCGGCGATCAGGCGGTTTACGATTCTTCCGTCGCCAACCTGGACGGCTCGGGCTGCGGCGAGACCACGTTCGACGTCGCGTACGCCGGATCACCGTCGGGCGCGCTTTCGGGCTCGCGACTGACCCTTGCCGCCGGTCAGTCGGGCAATGTTTCATTGATGATCGACACCGCGGGTCTGGGCGACGGCGCCTATGACGCCAACGTGCGGTTCAGCGACGGCGACGGCGTCGATCCGACGCACCCCACCGACGGTCTGGGCAATTTGTCGGTGGTGGTCGACGGCACCGCGCCGACCGCGCCCACCGACCTCGCCGGCGCGACCAATCGCAAGGGTAAGGTGACTCTCGGCTGGAGCGCTTCGTTCGACGCGGTCGCCGGGGTAAGCGCATACGCCGTTTATCGCGACGGCGCGCTGATCGGTGAGACCGGTTCCACAGAATTCACGGACGCCAACACCGTTTCCGGCGCGAGCTATATTTACACCGTTACCGCCAAGGACGCCGTCGGCAACGTCTCCGGCCCGTCCGATCCGGCCAGCGTGACCATCGCGATTTCGGGCGGTGGTGGTGGCAATGGCGGCGGTTCGGGCAAGGGCGGTAAAAAGAAATAATTCAGAACGCCGCGTCCAGTTGGAAATTCGGGGTGGAGCGGGAAATCTCCTCCTCGCCATCGGTCATCCCGACCGGAATTTCCGCGAACAGGGGCGTGCTGAGGTAGCGTTCGCCGGTATCGGGCAGCATGCACAGCACCGTCGCGCCGTCCGGCGCGTCTTCACAGATCTTGAGCGCGCCGGCGAACGTCGCGCCGGCGGTGATCCCGACAAAAATGCCTTCCCTGGCCGCGAGCTCCCGGCCGCACCGCATGGCGTCCTCCCCCGAGACCGTGACCACCCGGTGTATGACGCCCGTCTCCACGGCGTCGCCCGTCAGCCGCGAGATGAAGTTCGGGCCCCAACCCTGCATGGGATGCGGATTGTAGGCCGGGTGCGTGCCCGTGGGGTTGCCGTCGGAGTCCTTTTTCTGGGCGATGCCGGACGACAATACCGGCGCGTCCTCGGCCTCGCAGACGACCACCTTGGTTTCCGGCCGCTCCCGCGCCAACACGCGCGCCACGCCTTTTAATGTGCCGCCGGTGCCGTAACCGGTGACCCAGTAATCCAGCGCCTCGCCCTCGAAATCGCGGAGAATTTCCTGGGCCGTGGTGCGCGAATGGTAATCGGGATTGGCTTCGTTCTCGAATTGCCGGGGCATGAACCAGCCGTGTTTTTCGGCAAGCTCGGCCGCCTTGCCGATCATGCCCGTGCTGCGCCCGGCGGCCGGCGTCAGGACCACGCGCGCGCCGAGAAAACGCATCAGCTTGCGACGCTCGACGCTGAAGGTCTCGGTCATGGTGACGACCAGCGGATAGCCCTTCTGGGCGCACACCATGGCGAGGCCGATGCCGGTGTTGCCGCTGGTCGATTCGACCACTGTCTGGCCCGGTTTCAGCGCGCCCGATCTTTCCGCGTCTTCGATGACCCCCAGCGCCAGCCGGTCCTTCACCGACCCCATTGGATTGAACGCCTCGATCTTCACGAACAGATTCACGTTCGGCGGCGCAAGGTTGCCGATCCGGACAACCGGCGTGTCGCCGACGGTCTCCAGTATGTTTTCGAATTTTCGTCCCATTTCAGTTCCAGCTACCACCCGTAACTTCCTGACTGCAATCTGGCACGGCGGCCTGCGAGCGCAAACCAGACTTTTCGACCGTATCGGCGTCGATGGACTCCTCCATCGGCCGCTCATACAATCCCGCCCGTCGATTGCTCTGAAAGCAGACACATCGCATGGCCGACGAACGCGTCCAGAGAAGGCTTGCGGCTATCCTGGCCGCCGATGTGGTCGGCTACTCGCGCCTGATGGAACAGGACGAGACGGGAACCCTGGCGCGGCTCAAATCGTTGCGATCCGAGGTGTTCGACCCCAGGACGAAGCAGTTCGACGGGCGCATCTTCAAGACCACCGGGACGGCGCGCTGGCCGAGTTCGGCAGCGCCGTCGACGCGGTCCAATGCGCGGTCGAGATTCAGCGCGCGCTGGCGCGGCGCAATGCCGAACTGCCGGAGGAACAGCGGATCGTGATGCGCATCGGCGTCAGCCTGGGCGATGTAATCGTTGAGGGCGACGATCTCTATGGCAACGGCGTCAACGTGGCCGCGCGCATGGAAGTTCTCGCCGAACCAGGAGCCATATGCGTTTCCGGCAATGTTCACGAGCATATGGGGAACGCGCTCGACGTCAGTTTCGAAGACCTCGGCGAGCAGGCGGTCAAGAACATCGATCGGCCAGTAAGGTCATATCGCGTGCGTTTGGATGTCGCCGCCGCGAGCGCCACTGTCCGCCAGCCGGGCGCTCCGCCCGCGTTACCCGACAATCCGTCCATCGCCGTGCTGCCTTTCCAGAACATGTCGGGCGATCCGGAGCAGGAATATTTCGCCGACGGCCTCAGCGAGGATTTGATCACTGATTTGTCGAAGATCTCCGGCCTATTCGTGGTCGCGCGCAATTCATCGTTCGCCTTCAAGGGACGAAGCACCGATGTGCGCGACGTCGCCGGCCAGCTCGGCGTGGCGCAAATCCTCGAAGGCAGCGTGCGGAAGATGGGGCCCAAGGTCCGCATCAACGCCCAGCTCATCGACGCGAAGACCGGCGGACATTTGTGGGCCGAGCGTTATGACGGCGACCTCGATGACATCTTCACGCTGCAGGATGAGATCATGGCCCAGATCGTCTCGGTCATGGAACTGCATCTGACCGCCGCCGACCTGGCGAGCACCGAGCGCAAACCGACCCATAGCGCCGAGGCTTACGATCTATGTCTTCGGGGCCGCGCCGAATATTACCGCTATACGCCCGAGAATCTGACCAACGCCATGCGCTGTTTGGAGCGGGCGATCGAAATCGACCCCACCTATGCGGACGCCTACGGCTACTTGTCCTACTGCCACACAAGCGCCTTCGAGTTTACCTGGCCCGGGGCAAGGGACAGCCTCGATTACGCACTCGAACTGGCGGAAAAATCCCTGGCTCTCGACAACCGGTCATCGGTCGCCCATTCACGACTTGGTTGGGTGCTCGGTTTCCTCGGCGAGTTCGAACGGGCGACGGAAAATTTTGAGCAAGCCATCGCCCTCGATCCGCGAGACGCCGGCGCCTATTTTGCGTATGGCGAGACAATGAACCGCGCCGGCCTGCCGGAAAAAGCGATTCCGCTGATCGAACGGGCGATCGGCATGGAGGTCGTCGCGCCGCCGGGTTGGGATTTTGGCTTGGGGCATGGTTATCTGTTGCAGAAGAGATATGACGAGGCGTTCGCCAAGTTCCTCCTGGTTCTCGGTCGTTTACCCCGTTTCCTGCCGGCGCGGGTGCAATTGGCTCGCGCTTACGGCGAGCTGGATCGCATTCCGGAATCTCGAGCCGCGGTCGAGGTGCTCCGGGAGGTGGCCCCGAATTACACGATCCGCAGCGCCGACAGGATGTTCCACTACCCCGACGAGGAACACCGCGCCCGGCTCCACGACGGCCTCCGCAAAGCCGGCTTGCCGGAGTAAGGCACCCGCATGCGATCAGCAATAATCAGGCGTTATTTTTTGATATTCGCCCTGACGGCGACGGCTTTCGGCGCGCCGGCGCAATCGTCGGAGCTGGATGCCGCCGCGCCGGCGGAACTGATCGCGGTTCTGAAGGCCAATGTCTATCTGACCGGCGACATCGTTAAGCGGCTGGCGGCGCAAAAGCGGCTGGCGCGGCTGGGCAGGCAGAATCCAAGGGCGGTCATTCCCCCGATTATCAAGGAGCTCTCGCCCCCCAGGTCCTACGGGAAAATCGCCGGACATCAGCGCCTGGCGTTGATCGGGGTGTTGGGCGATCTGGGCGCCGCGGCGGAAGCGAGCGTCCCGCTGCTCGCCGAAATTCTGAACGATGCGGAGGAGCCCTATGAATCCGTCAAGACACAGGCGGCGTCGGCGCTCGGCCGGATCGGGACCAGGGACGCCAAGGAAGCGGCCCAGGCTTATTATGCCGGTCTTCAACGGGGAGTCGCGGCCAAGGCGACCGGATCGGAAGCCACAAGGTCGGTTTCGCAACACGCCTACCTGATCCGCCGGGAACTCCGCCGCCGTCAGCCATCGGATGGCGTTATCGCGGCCTCGATCGGCGGCCTGTCGGCCCATGGACGACGGTCCGCGCCGGCCCTGGCGACACTGCTGCGCGCTTATGGCGATCGCCGCCTGGGCGACGCCTTGCACAAGAGTATCGCCGCCGCCATCCGCGCCGCCGGCGTGCGCGACGTCGAGGGCGCTGCGGCGCGGGCGGCCGCGTCGAGCGGCGTGCCGGATATCCTGAATGAGGTCGTCGCCGAGACACGGCATCGCGATTCGTTCGTACGTGGTCTGGCGATGATCGAGCTTGGCAAATTGGGCGCTTCGGAACCGGCGATCGAGGCCATGATCTCGGCCCTGCGCGAGGGCCGAAATCCGGGCGACGCCGCGCGCACGCTGGGCGATCTGGGCAAGGCCGCCGCGCGGGCGCTGCCCCATATCGCACGCTATTTCGATGACGACAGGGCGGGGCCGAACGCGATCCAGGCGGCGGGCAGGATCGGCGTCAAGGACCCCGCGATTGTCGCGAAGTTGCGCCGCGTGCTCGCAAATCCCGGCCACCGGCATCGCGGTTCGGCCGCCAGCGCGCTGGGGAAACTCAAGGCCACCGAGGCTTTGCCCGAACTGCAACAGGCGCTCTCCGTTGGCGGCAAGTATACCCGTATCCTGTCGGCCAAGGCGCTGGGCCGAATGGGGCCGGCGGCCGCCCCCGCCGTGGAAGCCCTGACGGCGGCCCTGGAACAACCCGATCTGGATTTGAGGCGGGCCGCGATCGTGGCTCTGGGCCGGATCGGCGCGGCGGCGGTGTCCGCGGCGGCGGTCATTTCCCAACAACTCAACAGTGGCGATACGCGTCTGAAGAATGCGGCGCGCGACGCCCTGACGAAAATCGGTGGTCCTCGGGCGGTTGGCGCGTTAAAGGCGGATGCCGGCCGTTTCGCCAATGCCGATCTCGCCGAGATTCGCCGATTGGCGGCGACTCACGGCATTAAGGGCATGTGGAAATTTTTATCTCGATTGCCGGAGCGCCGGGCCCGCCCGCTGGCGACCCGGCTGCTGTCCGAACAACAACCGGACAGCGCTTATGCGGGCGCTTTGTTCCTGGCGCGCCACGGCGACATCGAGCCGGCCATCCCGGTCCTGGTCGATGCGCTGGCCCGTCGCCCCGACGCCCGAAAACTGTTTATGGGCCTTGCCTACTCCATGGGGCATGGCGGCGACGAAGCGCAATCCCGGCGTTTGTTTCGGGGCATGGTCCGGTATATGGAAGCGAACCGCGACCGCTATACCGAGACGGAACGCGCGCGGTTCGACTCCGTTTTCAAGCCGGGCGCGGGGCGGACCGGGAGATAAGCAGCGGGAACTTGTTGGGAGAGATAAATGGTCGAAAAACTTTCCGCGCGGGCGCGGGCCGCCGCGCTGAGCGGGCTCGCGGGCTGGAAGAAAGTGCGCGGGCGCGACGCGATTGAGAAGGCTTTTCGTTTCACGGATTTCAACGCGGCCTTCGCGTTTATGACCCAAGTTGCGATGATGGCCGAGAAGATGGACCATCACCCGGAATGGTCGAACGTCTATAACCGCGTCGAGGTGACGCTCACCACCCATGACGCCGACGGCGTCAGCGAACGCGACATAGCGCTGGCCAAGTTCATGGACGGCATAGCCGGTTAGCGCGCCGCCTCGTTGCGCGCGATGTAAAAAGTCGAGGCGATGATGATCGCGGCGCCGATCCAGGTGCCGGGACCGGGAATTTCGGCGAACACCAGATAGCCGAGCAACGCCGCCCACACCAGGCGAAAATATTCGATCGGGCCGACGATGCTGGCCTCGCCCACCGAATAGCCGCGGATGCCGAAGGTCATGGCGATTGTGCTGAAAAACGCCAGCAGCACGATGAATGCCCACTCGCCCGCGCCCGGGGTCTCCCAGAAATAGTGGGCTGGACCGAGGGTCAGGATCGCGCCGGTGAGATGGTAATAAAAGACGAAACGGATCGGCGGTTCGGTCGGAGAGAAGCGGCGCACCATGATCATGGCAACGCCGAACATCAGCGTGCCCAGCAATGCCGCCCACGGGGCCAGCTCCATGCCGCCGGCGCCGGTCGGCCCGACCATCACGAACACGCCGACGAAGCCCACCAGGGTCGCCGCCCAGCGTTGCCAGCCCACGCTTTCGCCCAGGATCAGCACCGCCAACAGGGTCACGAACAGCGGCCGCGAAAACGCAATCGCGGTCACGTCCGCGATATACATGTTGACCAGCGCGTAATAGATCAAAAGTTGGGCCGCCACCGAGATCGTCGCGCGCGAGGCATGGATGAACGGGCGTTCGGTCGCGAGAGACCCGACGCCGACCGCGAAAACCGCCGGCGCGATGAAAAACAGGCTGATGAAGTAACGCAGGAACAGCAGCACCAGCAGGTTGATCTGGAGCCCCATCAGCTTGGCGAGCGTATCCGCGCAAGCGAACGAGATAGTGTAGAGAAACAGCCACAAAATGCCACGCGTGTCGCCGGACAGGCCAAGGCAGGCATTCCGCGCGCGGGTCACTGTACTACCGTCCGAGGTCACGATCCTGTCCCACCGCGGTTTGAACCCCGGATCCTAAAAGCCTCGTTACGCGCGATATAGAGTGCGCTGGCGATGATGATCGCCGAGCCGATCCAGGTCCATTGACCCGGCACCTCGGCGAAGAAAATGTACCCGAGCGCGGCGGCATACACCAGACGGATATATTCCATAGGACCTAGGATGCTTGCCTCACCCACCGCGAAGCCGCGCACGAAACAGACCATGGCGATCGTGGTCATCACGCCCACCATAATCAGCACCAGCCATTCTTCGGGGGTCGGCGTCTTCCAGACCCAGATCGCCGGGCCGGCAATCAGCAGCGCGCCGAAGACGTGATAGTAGAACAGGATGCGACTGGGCGGTTCTGTCGAGGACAAACGGCGGATCAGGATCAAGCCGACGGAAAACAGGAAAGCGGCGGAGAGACCGACCAGCCAGCCCGCGTCGATCGCGCCGTCGCCGGGCCGCACCACGACCATGACGCCGATGAATCCGACCGTCGTCGCCGCCCAGCGTCGCCAGCCCACAGCCTCGTGCAGAATCAAAACCGCCAGCACGGTCATGAACAGCGGGCGCGAGAACTGGATTACCGTCGCGTCGGCCAAAATCAGCATGATCAAGGAATAAAACACCAGTATTTGCCCGGTGCCGGCGATCAGCGCGCGCAGGAAATGCAATCCCAGCCGTTCGGTGCCCAACCCGCTCCGGCCCATGCTGATGAATACTGGGAGCAACAGAACGATGCCAAGGACATACCGGAATAACCCGATCTGGAACGGATGAATGGTAAGCCCGGCGGTCTTCACGAAAGTGTCGTTGAGCGCGAAGAACAGCGTGCCAACCGTCACCCACATGATGCCGCGCGCGTTGCCGGGCAGCGCCATCCAGGCGTCTCGCAAGCCGGTCATCATGTTGCCTCGCGCGCCAGGCGCGCCTCTTTTTCTTCGCGCGCCAGGCGCGCCTCTCGCCGCATGATGTAGAAGGTCGAGCCGAAGATCACCACCGCGCCGGCCCAGGTCCAGCCGTCGGGCGCCTGGGCGAAGGCGAACCAGGCGATCAGCGCGGTAAAGGGCAGACGCGCGAAATCATACGGAAACACCGCCGTCGCCTCGGCCGCGCGGTAACTGTTGGTCATGGCGTACTGGCCGAGATTGGCGACCACGGCGGTGCCCAGCAACCACAAATATTGGTCCGGCGTCGGCGTGGTCCACACGAACAGCGCCGGGATCAGGTTGAGCGGCAGGGTGTAGATCATCATGTAACGCGCTCGGTCGGCTCGGTCGCCGACAGCATTTTCACGAAAATCCAGACGAAACCCAGAGCCGCCGCCGCGCACAGCGGCGTCGCCGTCAGCAGCGATACCTCGGCAAATCCCGGGCGCAGGATGATGAGAACACCCGCGAAGCCGATCAGCGTCGCAACCCAGCGGCGTGTCCGCAGCACCTCGCCGAGGACGATCACCGCAAGCACCGTGCCGAACAGCGGTCCGGCGAAGGTCAGCGAGATCGCGTCCGCCATGGGCAGATAGGCGATGGCGACGAAATAAAACGCCTGGCTGATAGCGCTGGCCACGCCGCGCAGCATGAACAGCCCGTGGCGTTCGGTGCGGATCGAGCCGAAGCCCACGCGCGCCATGAACGGCAGCAGCAACACCAGTCCGAAGACGCTTCGGAACAAGCTGGTTTCCAGCGGATGCATACCGGTCTCGGCCAGCGCGCGCACGCCGCCGCCCATGGCCGCGAAACACGCCGCGGCCAACAGCGACCACAGCGCGCCGCGCAACGGCGCGGGCAACGCCGCGAACGACGATTTCAGGGCGGCCGGGCGCATTAGGCGGCTTTCTTGCCGGCCATCGATTCGCGATGGGCGATGAACACCGTGGAAGCGCAAATTACCGCCCCGCCGAGCCACACCCAGACGTCGGGCAGTTCGGCGAACAGGATGAACCCGATTACCGCCGCCGCCGGCAGGCGCAGGAAATCGAACGACATCACCACCGTCGCGTCGGCCGCGTGATAGGCGCGCGCCAGCGAGCGCTGGCTGAGCGTGCCCAGCGCGCCGAACAGCGCCAGCCACAGGAACTGTTCCCCGGTCGGCCACTGCCACGCGAACAGCGCCGCCGCCAGCGAAATCGGCGTCAGGAACAGCATCATGTACATGGCCACCGCGTCGGGAGAATCGGTGCGCACCAGATGCTTGCCGAGGATGGCGTAAAACGCGTTGATCAGCACCGCGCCCAGGACGATCCACACACCGGTGGTGATTTCGATCAGGCCCGGACGAACGATGATCAGCGCGCCGATAAAACCCGCGAATGTCGCCGCCCAGCGCCGGCCCAGCGCCGCCTCGCCGAGCACGACAATCGCCAGCGCCGAGCCCAGGATCGGCCGCAGGAACGAGATCGCGGTGATATCGGCCAGCGGGATCATGGTCGCGGCGTAAAACAGGCAGAGCATGCCGCCATAGGCCAGCACGGTGCGCGTGAAATGGCTGACGATCTTTTCCGTCTTCATCACGCCGAGGCCGCGCCGCGCCAACCACGGCAGCATGAAAACAACGCCGAACGCGGCGCGCCAGAATACGATCACCCGCATGTCGATGTCGCCGGCCAGGCGTCGCGCCAGCGACATCATCAGCAGGAACGCGATCGAGGCGGTGAGCAGCCAGAACGCCGCGCGGATCGCGCCGGGCAGGTTCGCGAACGATCGGGAGATGGTCTCGGCGGGGCTCATCGGCGCGACTTTAGGGACCGCGACGGGCAAGATAAAGCGACGACGCGAAGATTATGGTGCCGCCGATCCATGTCCAGGCATCGGGAAACTCGGCGAAGACCAGCCAGCCGAGCAGCGCCGCCCACAGCAGGCGGGTGAAGTTGAAGGGCAGCGCGACGGTCGCGTCGGCGCTGGCCATCGCCCGGTTGAAGGTGACCTGAAGGATCGCGCCGATCACCCCCAGGGCGGCCAGCAGGCCGATCTGTTCCCAGGTGGGCGCGGCCCACACAAGCGCGGCGGGGATCGCCATGATGATGCCCTGGCTGATGAACAGATAGGTGGCGATCGCCGCGGGCGATTCGGTGCGCACCATGTCCTTGATCATGATCGCGATGATCGCGCCGGCGGTGGCCGACGCCAGCGCCAGCATAATCCCGACATTGATTTCTTCGAAGCCGGGCCTGACGATCAACAGCGCGCCCATCAACCCGGCCAGCGTCGCGGTCCAGCGTCGCCCGTTGGCCGCCTCGCCCAGCGCGATTACGGCGATGATCGCGCCCAGCACCGGTTGCAGGAAGGTGATCGCGGCCATGTCGGCGATCGGGATGAAGGCCAGCGCGCCCACTTGGCAGCTTATGTTCACCGACGACGACATGCCGCGCAGCGCATGCATGCCGATGCGCCCGGTGCGCAGCGCGCCGGGGCCCAGGCGGACCAGCCATGGCAGCATGCAGGCGAGGCCGAACAGATTGCGCAGGAAGACGATCTCGAAGGTCGGCAACTCGGCCGCCAGGTGGCGCACGATGGCGGCCGAGGCGGCGTAGCAGAAGGCGCTGATGGTCATCCAGACCCCGGCCCGCGCGGGACCCGAAAGCCCATCGAACCAGGCGGCGCCCGGGGGCGTCATCGGCTGGTTTCTCCGGCTCGGGTTTCACGCCGCGCCAGGAAGAACGTTGCCGCGAAAATCACCGTGCCGCCGATCCAGGTCCAGATGACCGGGCTTTCGCCGAACAGCGCGAACCCGAGGGCGGCGGCGAACAGCAGACGGGTAAAGTCGAACGGCAGGACGAAGGATATTTCCGCCGTCGCGTAGGACCGCGTCAGCGCGCGCTGGCCCAGCGTGCCGAGAAATCCCATCACCAGGATCCAGACGGTTTCGGTCCAGTCCGGCGTCCGCCAGACGAAGATCGCCGGGATCGCGGAGACCGCGCCGACGATGATCGCCTGATACATGGTAATGGTGTCGGGCGTATCGGCGCGCGAGATGTGGCGCACGATGATCGCCGCGCCCGACGCGAACACGGCCGAAACCAGCACCAGCGCGACGCCGATATTGATGTCGGCGAAGCCCGGCCGGGTCATGATCAGCACGCCCGCGAAACCGGCCGCCAGCGCGCCCCAGCGCCGTCCCCGCACGATCTCGTGCAGGAAAATCATAGCGAGAATGGTGCCGAACAGCGGCCGGGTAAACATGATGGCCGTCGCATCGGCGAGCGGGATCAGCTTCAGCCCCCAGAAATAACAGGTCGCGGCGACCAGCGTCGCCATGCCGCGCGTGGCCAGCCAGGGCAGGTTGCGGGTCCGCAGCCCGGCAAAGCCGGCGCGGGCCAGCCACGGCAGCATGAACGGCACGCCCAGCGCGGTGCGGAAGAATACGATCTCGAACGTGTGCAGGGTATCCGACAATATCCGCACCGCCACCGCCATGCCGGTCAGGCAGGTCGCGGCGAGCACCATCCAGACCGCCCCCCGGGCGGAATTCGGCAGGGCGTTGAACCAGACTGAAACATGGCGCGGCATCGCCGCAGCTTATACCAACCGCCCGCCGATCAGGCGACGAAACCCAGGCGATCGGAGATTTCGGCGGCGGTCTCGCGGATCGCCGCCGCGACCGGACCGTCCCAGCGCGAATCGAACTCCGCCGCGCGGCCGATTGCGCCGATC
>CAZPMO010000028.1:15230-34185 GCA_964587515.1 uncultured Rhodospirillaceae bacterium
CGCCGCGGCGGCACGCCCCGAATGGTCGCGCACCGGCGCCGCCAGCGCCGCGACGCCGGGCAGCAGATCGCCCTCGACCCGGGCGAGACCGCGCCGGCGCACCGCCGCCAGCGCGTCGGCCACGTCCATGGCGGGGAGCTCCGCCCGCTCGGCCTCCAACAGCTGTTCGAGCCCGGCCTGCGGCGGAAACGCGGCCAGCGCCTTGCCCAGCGCGGTGCGCAATACCGGCACCAATGAGCCCACCCGGACATTGATGGTGACTGGATGGCTGGATTCCTCGAAGCGGATTACCGTTGGCCCGCGATCGCCCCAGATCGCCAGCACCGCGGTCTCGTCGATGCGGTCGCGGAGTCCGGGCAGCGCTTCGGAGGCGATTCGCACCACGTCGATCCGGCCCAGCGCCGCGAGCCCCAGTCGCAACGCCAGCGGCCCGATGCCGTAGCGTCCGGTCGCCGGCTCCTGTTCGACAAGTCGGGCGCGCAGCAGGCTCACCAGATAGCGGTGCGCTTTGGCCGGCGGCATGCCCGTGGCATCGGCGAGATCCTTGAGCTGAACCGCCGCCGGCGCGCGCGCCAGCGCTTCGAGAATGCCGGCCGCGACCTCGACCGACTGGATGCCCGGCCTCTCGGCATCGGGGCGCGTGCTTGACATGGCGGCGTTCCTGTGATTACGTATTGTTCAATAAATCATATAATACGTAATATCAAGTTTTGCGATCGATGAGGGAGAAAAACGATGACGGGACAGGCGACAGGCCGGAACGAACAACGCGAATCGCTGAGCCGCGACGCGGCGGCGCTCAACCTGATGGAATTCTGGGAGGAGCGCGCCGATCTCGAACTTTTGCAGCCGAGGCGCGGGGCCGAGCCCTGCCTGTGGCGCTGGTCCGATATCGAGCCCCGGCTTTACGAAGCCGCGGTGATCGTGCCGCTGGAGGAAGCCGAGCGTCGGGCGCTTTTGTTCTCCAACCCCGGCCTCGCGCCGCGCCCATTCATGACCAACACGGTGTTCGGCGCCTATTCGCTCTATAATCCCGGTGAGCACGCGCCGGTGCATCGCCATACGCCGTCGGCCAGCCGCATGCTGCTGGAAGGCGAGGGGGCCTACACCACGGTGGAGGGCGAAAAATGCACCATGCATCGCGGCGATCTGATCCTCACCCCCAACGGCACCTGGCACGATCACGGCAATGACGGCGGCGCGCCGATCATCTGGATGGACGTGCTCGATCTGCCGCTGGTCGAGGCGCTGAATTCCACGGTGTTCGAATTCGACTACGCCGAAACCGATCAGCAATCGAATACCGGCGAGGAAATGCCGCGCACCACCCAATCCATCCGCCATCCTCACGACCATTCGCAAAATCTCTACGGCGGCGGCGGGCTGAAACCGGTCTTCGTCGACCATGAACGCGGCATTACCCCCCATTCCCCCATGTTCGTCTATCGCGCCGAGAACACCCGCGAGCAGCTCGACCGGCTGCGCGACTATGACGGCAGCCCTTACGACGGCATCATCGTGGAGTTCTGCGACCCGGCGACCGGCGCCTCCGTGATGCCCACATTGTCCTACACCGCGCAGCTTCTGCGGCCCGGCGAGCACACCCGGTCCCATCGCCACACCGCCAACGCGATCTACTGCGTCATCGAGGGCGAGGGTCATACCGAGGTCGACGGCAAGCGTCTTGAATGGACGCGCAACGATGCGTTCTGCGTGCCGGCCTGGATGTGGCACGAGCATGTCAACGGCGACAGCGATGCGGTACTCTATTCCGTCACGGACGCGCCGACGCTGAAGAAGCTCGGCCTCTATCGTGAAGATGGAAAGACGCCGGACGGCGAGGTGGTTCGCCTTTCCGGATAGGAATTGCGGGATTTGAGCGAAGGCACGGGCGGCGGACTCTGGAGCAAGGTTTGGGTGCGGCGGTTGGCCATTATCCCGCCGCTGCTGATCGGCGTCGGCGTGGTGGCGCTGGCGGTGGGTGGCCGCGAACCGCCGCGCCAGACCTTTACCGAGCGTGTCACCAGCGTCCGCGCGATCTCGGTTCCCAAAATCGTGTTGTCGCCGCGCGCGGTCGGGTACGGCACCGTTTCCGCGGGACGCGACTGGAAGGCGGTGGCCCAGGTCGACGGCCGCGCGATCGAGAAGCACCAGCGGCTCGAGACCGGTGAAATCATCGCCACCGGCGAGGTGCTGCTGAAGATCGACGCCGCCGATTACCAGCTCGCGCTGGCCGAGATCGAGGCCAATTTGAGCGGCGCCAAGGCGGAGATCGCGGAACTCGACGCGCGTCGCGCGAACTTCAAGAGCTCCATCGACATCGAACGCCGTAAGCTTGAGATCGGCGAGCGCGATCTCAAGCGCAAGCGGCGGCTTCTGGCGCGCGGCAATATCTCGCCGTCGCAGGTCGATCGAGAGCAGCAGAACCTGCTGGCCGACCGGCAGCGCCTCCAGGAACTCATAAACGCGCTCAGCCTGATCCCGGCCCAGCGCGGCGTGCTTCAGGCCAAGCTGGCGCAGTACCGGGCGCGCCGCGAAATCGCCCGGCTTGACCTCGCGCGGACCACGATCACCGCGCCGTTTCCGCTGCGTGTCGGACCGGTGAACGTCGAAACCGCGCAATTCGTGCGCAAGGGCGAAATCCTCACCGAGGGCAGCGGAATCGCGGTCGCCGAAATCGCGGCCCAGTTCACCATCGACCGCCTGTTCCCCCTGATCCCACCGGAATTCGATCCGTCCTCGATCACGGTGGAGACCCTCGGCACCATCCAGCACCGCCTTGCCTTCGAGGCGGTAGTGCGCATGCGCTCCGGCCGGCTGGAATCGACGTGGAAAGCGCGGTTCTCGCGGCTGGGCGATACCATCGACCCCGGGACCCGGACCATCGGCGTCATCGTCGCGGTGGACGAGCCCTACCGCAAGGCGCGGCCCGGCCTGCGCCCCGCCTTGATCCGGGGCATGTTCGTCGAGGTCGAGCTGCGCGGCGCGCCGCGCCCCGATATTCTGGTCGCGCCGCGCGCCGCGCTGCATGGCGGCGACGGCAGCGCGGCGATCGTTTACGTCATCGACGAAAAGAAACGCCTGCGCCGGCGCAAGGTAAAAATCGGGCTGGAGCAGGCCGATTTCGTGACGATCACCGGTGGTCTCGCCGAGGGCGAGCGCATCGTGATTTCGGATCCGATTCCAGCGATCGACGGCATGCTGGTGAAGGCCGTCGCCGACGAGGCGGCGGCGGCGCGGCTGGTGACACAGGCGACCGGCGTAAAATGATCCGCTATTTCGCAGGCCATCCGACGGCGGCGAACCTGATGATGGCGGCGATTCTGATCATGGGCGCGGTATCGATGCTGTCGCTGAAGCGCGAAACTTTTCCCGACATCCCGCCCGATGAAATCCAGGTCGCGATCGCCTATCCCGGCGCCGCGGCCGGCGACGTGGAAGAAGCCATCTGCCGCCGCATAGAGGATGCCGTCGACAAGGTGACCGATGTGGGCGAGGTGCGTTGCGAGGCGCACGAGAGCATCGCGACCGCCATTGTCGAGATGCGCGAGGGCGGCAATTTCGACGGGCTGCTCGCCGAGGTAAAGACCGAGATCGACGCGATCGACGATTTTCCGGCCGAGGTCGAGACACCCTCGGTGCGTCAGCTCGGGCGCACCGATTTCGTCGCTTCCATGGCGGTGGCCGGACCCATGGGCGCGTCCGATCTCAAGGCCTACGCCGAATCGCTCAAGGTGCGGCTGCGCCGCATCGACGGCGTCAGCGGCGTCGATCTGAAAGGGTTTTCCGATCATCAGATCCGGGTCGAAATTCGGGCCCAGACCATGCGCCGCTATGGGTTGAGCGTTGCCGACATCGCGCGCACCGTCGGACGCCAGAGCGTCGATCGTCCGGCCGGCACCATCGAAGGCGCGAGCCGGGACGTGCTGCTGCGTTTCGACGATGCGCGCCGCAGCGCGGCCGAACTTCGCGACCTGTTCGTGGTCGGCGGCATCGGCGGCGCGGCGATCCGCCTCGGCGATATCGCGCGGGTCAGCGATCTTTTCGAAAAGCCCGAGGAATCCATTCTGTTCAACGGCCAACGCGCGGCCGTCATGATCATCAACAAGGGCAAGACCGCCGATACGCTGGACGTGATCGGCGCTATCAAGCAGTTCGTGAGCGACGAGCGGGCCCGCGCGCCGACCGAGGTCCAGATCGCGGTGACCCAGGATATCGCATCCATCGTTCGCGACCGGCTCAACATGCTGGTGCGCAATGGCGCCTCCGGCCTGGTGCTGGTGCTGATCACGCTGACCCTGTTTTTCTCGTTCCGGTTTTCGTTCTGGGTGGCGGTCGGGCTGCCGGTCTCGTTCGCCGGCGCGATCTTCGGCATGTCGTTGATCGGCTATTCGTTCGACATGATCACCATGGTCGCGCTGCTGATCGCGATCGGAATCCTGGTCGACGACGCCATCGTGATCTCGGAGAACATCGCGACCCATTACCGCAACGGAAAGTCGCGCCTCGACGCCGCGGTCGACGGCACGCGCGAGGTCATGCCCGGCGTGCTGGCCTCGTTCGCGACCACGGTGGTGGTTTTCGGGCCGCTGGCGTTTCTCTCCGGCGATATCGGTTCGATCCTGAAGGTGCTGCCGGTGGTGCTGATACTGACGCTCGCGGTAAGCCTCGCCGAGGCGTTCCTGATCCTGCCCAACCATCTCGGCCATTCGTTGGCCGCGCGCGGCGGCGGCATGGGCGTTGCGCTGCGCGACCGGGTCGACGGCGCGGTGACCTGGTTGCGCGAACGCGTGGTCGGCCCGCTGGTCGATGCGGCGGTGGCGTGGCGCTATCTCACCGTGGGGGTCGCGGTGATGCTGGTGCTGGGCTCGGTCGCCATGGTGGCCGGCGGTGGGCTGAAGTTCCGCGCCTTCCCCGACCTCGACGGCGACGTCGCCGAGGCGCGCATTTTGATGCCGCAGGGCACGCCGCTGGCGCGCACCCGGGACGCGGTCGGCCACGTGATCGCCGCGCTGCGCCGTGTCGAGGGCGGGAGCGCGCCGGAAAATCCGGGCGATTCGCCGCTGGTGCGCAATGTGTCGGTGCATTTCGCCAAGAACATCGACGCCTTCGAGACCGGCCCCCATGTGGCGACCGTCAGCGTTGATCTGCTGAGCGCCGAATTGCGCGCCGTGACCATGGATGAATTTCTCGCGAAGTGGCGCGCCGAGACCGGCGCCATTGAGGACGCGGTGAGCCTGAAATTCACCGATTTCACCCTCGGGCCGGGTGGGCTCGCCATCCATATCCGCCTGATGGGCGACGATCTTACCCGCCTCGGCGCGGCGGCGCGCGACCTGAAAAACTGGCTCGCCGCTTATCACGGCGTGGTCGATCTCGACGATGATCTGCGGCCCGGCAAGCCCGAAATGCGGGTCGCGCTGCGCGAACGCGCGCTGGCGCTGGGGCTGGAGGCCGAGACCATCGCGTCGCAGCTTCGCGCCGCGTTCTTCGGCCGGACCGCCGCGGAAATCCAGGTCGGGCCGGAATCCTACGAGATCGACGTGCGCCTCGATGCCCGCGACCGCGACAGCCTCGACGATTTACGGTCCTTCACCATCATTACCGGCGACGGTGGCGTGGTGCCGCTGGGCGCCGTGGCGACGCTGCGCCACGACCGGGGATTCGCGCGGATCAACCGGGTCGATGGGTTGCGCACCGTGACCTTGCGGGGCGATGTCGACTCCGCGCGCGCCAACGCCGCCGACATCCTCGGCGACATGCGCGCGCGCTTCCTGCCCGATCTGCTGGCGCGCTATCCCGGCCTCAGCGTCGATTTCGAGGGACAGGCGAAGGAGGGGTCCACCGCGCAAAAATCGATGATGCGCGGTTTCGGGCTCGGTCTCGTTTGCGTCTTCCTGCTTCTCGGCTTCCTGTTTCGCTCCTATGTGGAGCCCCTGGCGGTGATCGTCGCCATACCCATGGCCCTGATCGGCGTGGTCTGGGGCCATGTGCTGATGGGGCTCGATTTGTCGATGCCGTCCATGATGGGGTTCGTTTCGCTGGCCGGCGTGGTGGTCAACAACTCCATCCTGCTGGTGCTGTTCATCCGGCTCGCGAGCGCGGATGGCGAACCGGTGGACGACGCGGTGCGCGCCGCGCCGCGCCGCCGTTTCCGGGCGATCGTGCTGACCAGCCTGACCACGGTGATGGGCATGCTGCCGCTGTTGAGCGAAACCAGCCTCCAGGCCCAGGTGCTGAAGCCGCTGATCACCAGCCTGGTGTTCGGGATGGTGTCTTCGACCGTGATGGTCCTGTTTCTGGTTCCCGCCGCCTATCGGATCATCCACGATTTCCGCCACGAACGCCCCGGGCGGGAAACGGGCCGGGAATCTGGCGTGGGCGCGGCCGCCCCGGTATAATCGCCGCAAAAGACCGGGACAAAAGCGATGATCGATCCGTATGAGACGCTCGGTATCCCCCGCGAAGCGACGCTGGGGGAAATCAAGCAGGCCTATCGCAAGCTCGCCAAGGAGCTGCATCCGGATATGAATCCGGACAACGAGGCGGCGGCCGAGCGTTTCAAGGATGTCTCGACCGCTTACGACATCCTCAGCGATCCGGAAAAGCGCGCCTATCACGAACGCGCCCGCAGCATGTGGGGCGGCGGCGCCAACGGCTTCGGCGGGCCGCGCGGCACCCCCGATGAGGACATCTTCGACGACGGGTTCGGCAAGGGCGACAGCTTCGCCGATCTGTTCGGCGACATCGCCGGCAACCGGCGTGGGCGCGGCGGCACCTCGATGATCATTCCCGGCGAGGACATGGCCGAGATTCTGAAGATGCCGTTCGTCGAGGCCGCGGTCGGCGCCATCAAACGCATCACGCTGGTAACGCAAGTCGAGATCGACGTGCAGGTTCCCGCCGGCATCGCCGACGGCGACACGATCACCATACCCGGGCGCGGCTTTCCCGGCATGGGCGGCGCGCCGCCCGGCGATCTCAACGTCATCGTCGAAATCGAACCCCACGAGAAGCTCAGCCGCGACGTATTCAGCGTGCGCATGACCCTCGAGGTGAGCGAAGCCGAGGCGCGCGACGGCGTCCGCGTGATGGTGCCGACCATCGGCGGCGAGCTCGCCCTCGAAGTGCCGCCCGGCGCGCAAGCGGGCGACGAGCTAACACTCGAACGCATGGGATTCCGCGACCCGGTCTCCGGCCGGCGCGGCGATCAGATCGTCACCGTTGCGATAGGGGACTAACGCAGCGCGGCGGCGATGTTGCCGCCGTCGACGGTCAGCACCGCGCCGGTGGTTTTCTCGGCCAGCGCGAGATCGACGAAGGCCTGGGCCACGTCTTCCGCCGTGACCTCGCGGCCCAGCAGATTGCCCTCCATGTAATCGGTCTCGCTGAGGCCGCGCGCCTTCGAACGGCTGGCGATCATGTCGTCGGTCAGCAGCCCGCTGCGGATGCGGTCGGCGTTGACCGCGTTGGCGCGAATCCCTTCGGCGCCGTGATCGAGGGCGTATTGCCGCATCAGGAACAGGGTCGCCGCCTTGGGCAGGCCGTAGGGGCCGAAATCGGGTCCCGGATTGACCGCCTGCTTGGAGGTGTTGAACAGCAGGCAGCCGCCGGTTCCCTGCGCCCGCATCACGCCAAGCGCCGCCTGGGCGACGCGCTGGTGGCCATAGAAATTAAGCTCGAAGCTCTCGCGCAGCACCGCCTCGTCGACCTCGCCGATCTTGCCCGACCATGCGGCGCCGGCGTTGGAGACTACCATATCGACGCCGCCATGGGTCGCGGCCAGGGTTTCGAACGCGGCCGTGACGGAGCCCGGGTCGGTGACGTCGCAGACGATCGCGGCGCAACCCAGTTCGGCGGCGGCGGCGCGCGCGGCGTCGGCGTCGCGGTCCATCACCGCGACCTCGGCCCCCTGGGCCAGGAACGCGGCCGCCGTCGCGCGGCCGATGCCGGATGCGCCGCCGGTCACCGCGACGATATTGCGCGCCAACGGCTTCTCCGCCGACTTGCCCAGCTTGGCCTGTTCCAGGGACCAGTATTCCACGTCGAATATGTCGGCTTCGGGAATGCTCTCGAAATGGCCGATGGCCTCGGCGCGCGCCACCACGCGCGCGGTGGTCTCGGCGAGATCGGCGGCGATGGCGGCGGCCTTGGCGCTGGCGCCGAGGCCGAACAGCCCGAGACCGGGCACAAGGATCACCCGCGGCATGGGGTCCAGCGCGATGCGCGGCGTCGCCTGGGTGGCGTTGTTGCGTTCGAAATAGGCGCGATACTCGGCGGCGTAGGCCGCGAGCGCCGACTGGGCGGCGTCGCGGAACCCATCCAGCGCGCCGGCGGCCGGCGCGGCCACGATCAGCGGGCGTGGCTTGGTGCGGATCACGTGATCGGGGGTGACCGGCCCGGTCTGGGCGTAGCGTGCAACCTCGGCGCCGCCCGCGAAGGCCAGCGCATCCGGCGTGTCGCGGAAGTCGAGGACCAGTCTTTTGCCGCCGCCATCGGAAACCAGGCCGCGCAGGATTGGCGCGACCGTGCTGGCTGGCGCGACGTCGCCGGGCAGCGCGGCGGCCGCGAATACGCTGGCCTTGCCGGCTTCGAGCCGCGCCTCGGCGAGGCTGACCATCTCGATCATGCGTTCGTAGGAGACGCGCGCATCGTCGGCAAACGAGAAGATGCCGTGCTTCAACAGGATCAGCCCTTCCACATCGGGGTTCTGGCTATGAATCTCGGCGCATTTCAGGGCCAACGCGAAACCCGGCATGATATAGGGCACCAGCGCCATGCGCGTCCCGAAGACATCGGCGCAGATGGCGTCGCCGTCGGGCTGGTCGGTCAGCGCCAGCACCGCGTCGGCGTGGGTGTGATCGACGAATTTGTGCGGCAGGAAGGCGTGCAGCAGGGTCTCCACCGAGGGGTTCGGCGCGCTCTGGTCCAGCAGATTGGCGCGCTGGACGTTGACCATGTCCTCGTCCGAAAGCACTTTCAGGTCGATCAGCTTGCGGATCGGCTCCAGCCGCACGGCGGGCAGGCCGGGCGGTTCGATATCGCCGAGATCCCAGCCCGAGCCCTTGACGCACAGCACATCCACCGTCTCGCCCATGATGTCGGTGGCGGTGGTCTTTACCGACGTGTTGCCGCCGCCATGCAGCACCAGCGCCGGATCTCCGCCCAGCAGCCGCGAGGTATAGACGCGCAACGCCACATCGCGGTTGACGCCCTCGCCCGCGTAGGACGCGACCATCGCCTCGGCGTCCTTATCCGACCACTGGCTCAGCATTTGTTCTTCTCCCCGTTCAACCGGTGGCCGCCTTCTTTATTTGCTCCGGATAAAGCGCGGCGAGGCCGTCGCGGCTGGCGGATACGACGCCGCGCTCGGTGATCAGGCCGGTGACCAGCCGCGCCGGCGTCACGTCGAAAGCCGGATTGGCGGCCGCGCTGCCGTCCGGCGTCAGGGTCACCGTCTCGACGGCGCCGGATGCGGCGCGACCGGCGATATCGGTGACCTCGGCCGCGTCGCGCTCCTCGATGGGAATGTCGCGCCCGTCCGACAGCGACCAGTCGATGGTCGGCCCCGGCAACCCGACATAGAACGGCACATCGTTGTCGTGGGCGGCCAGTGCCTTCAAGTACGTACCGATCTTGTTGCACACGTCGCCGGTCGCGGTGGTGCGGTCGGTGCCGGTAATGCAGAGATCGACGCGGCCGTGCTGCATCAGGTGGCCGCCGGCATTGTCGACGATCACCGTATGGGGCACGCCGTGATGGCCCAGCTCCCACGCGGTCAGCGAAGCGCCCTGGTTGCGCGGCCTTGTCTCGTCGACCCAGACATGGACCGGGACGCCTTCATTATGGGCGCGGTAAATCGGCGCGGTCGCGGTGCCCCAGTCGACGGTGGCGAGCCATCCCGCGTTGCAATGGGTGAGGATGTTCACGGTCTCGCCCTTGCGCGCCGAGATGTCGCGGATCAAAGGCAGGCCGTGATCGCCGATGGCGCGGTTGATGGCGACATCCTCGTCGCAGATCTCGGCCGCGCGGCCATAAGCCGCCGCCGCGCGCGCGCCCGGCGCCAGCGGCGCCAGCGTGTCGCGCATGTCGCCCAGCGCCCAGCGCAGATTGATCGCGGTCGGCCGGGTCGCGGCCAGCGTCGCGCACGCCGCCTCCAGCCCATCGTCGGAGGCGTCGGCGCCCATGGCCAGCGCCACGCCATAAGCGGCGGTCGCCCCGATCAGCGGCGCGCCGCGCACCTGCATGGACCGGATGGCGTGCGCCGCGTCCGCCAGCGTGACCAGACGCAGCACCTCGAATTCATGGGGCAGGCGGGTCTGATCGATGATCTCGACCGTCTCGCCGTCGCCCGCCAGCCAGATGGTGCGAAAATCCCTGCCGTCGATCTTCATGGCTTCAGCACGCGGCCCGCGACCGCGTCGAGGCGCGCCGCGATGGCGGGGTCGCGGGCGTCCGGCGCGGTGATCAGCGCATTGTCCAGCGCGGTGTGACAGCCCGCCGAACAGACGTCGCCGCGCCCGCGTAATTCCGGCGCGACGGTGCGGATCAACTCGCGGGCGTGGCGCGCGTTCTCCAGCAGCACCGCGATCACCGATTCGACGGTGACGTCGTCATGGTCCTCGTGCCAGCAATCGTAATCGGTGACCATGGCGACGGTCGCGTAGCACATCTCCGCTTCGCGGGCGAGCTTGGCCTCCGGCATGTTGGTCATGCCGATTACCGAACATCCCCAGCTTCGGTAAAGCTCGGATTCTGCCCGGGTCGAGAATTGCGGGCCTTCCATCACCATGTAGGTGCCGCCGCGCACCGCCTTGAGCCCGGCCGCCGCCGCCGCGCCGGCCAACGCATCGCCGAGACGCGTGCAAACCGGGTCCGCCATGGAGACATGGGCCACCAGCCCGGTCTCGAAGAACGATTTCACGCGCGCGAAGGTGCGGTCGATGAACTGATCGACGATCACGAAAGTGCCGGGCGGCAGTTCCTCCTTGAGGCTGCCCACCGCCGAGACCGAAATGATCTCGGTCACGCCGGCGCGCTTCATGGCGTCGATGTTGGCGCGGAAGTTCAGCTCGCTGGGCGGCACTTTGTGGCCGCGCCCGTGACGGGGCAGGAACACCAGCTTCTGGCCGTCAAGCTCGCCGAACAGCACTTCGTCCGACGGCGCGCCGAACGGCGAGGACACCGCTTCCCAGCGCGTGTTCTCCAGACCGTCGATTTCATAGAGTCCGCTGCCGCCGATGATGCCGACGACCGGGGGCGTGCCGGGCGCGGTCATTTTCCCTCCATTCGACAAAATACCGCCGACGCGAATGCGTCGACGGTGTTGTGGTCCATTCCGGTACGATTATCAAGCCGCGCGAAAGCCGAATCCCGGCCAATTCAGGTCACACCGCGCCCTTGTTGCGGATGATTTCCTGCGGGCCGCCTTCCGGCATGGTCCCGAAGGACGGTAAATCCGGGTCCATATGGTCCCAGGACGGCGCCCGGCTGGCATAGACCACCACCATGGGTTTGAACATTTCCGGGTCGTCGAGGCTGGAAGCGCGCAGGAAGATCATGTCCGGCATGCTCGAATTGACTGAATAGACCGCCGCGCCGCAGGCCGGGCAAAAAGCGCGACTGACGATGTTGCCGCTGTCGGCCGGACACTCATAAACCGTGAGTTTCCCGGTTATGGTCACCGCCGTTTCGGGGACGCCCATATGGGAACAATGCCCGGCGCCGCTGGATTTGCGGCAATCGATGCAATGACAGTGCCCGGCAACCACGGGCTCGGCCTCGCTTTGATAGCTTACGGCCCCGCAAAGGCACTGGCCGGAAAATTCGGTAGGCATGTGTAAAATCTCCCTGATTTGCTTTATTGACCGTCAAAGATTATAACAGTGACTTGTAAATGGCAATTCACAAGTCACTGATTGGATCCAGATGCCCGATCAATTGGAATTCCGGTCCGGCTGCCCCATCGCGACGACGCTCGACCTGGTCGGCGATCGTTGGTCGCTGGTCATCGTGCGTGATCTGCTGAACGGAAAGAGGCGTTTCGGCGACTTCCTGCGGTCGCCCGAACGCATCACGACCAGCGTCCTGACCACCCGTTTGGCCCAGATGGAATCAATCGGGGTGATCGAAAAGCGGCCCTATCAACACCGTCCGACACGCTTCGAATATGTGCTGACGGAGAAGGGCGCGGAATTGCACGCCGTGCTTCTGGAAATGTGCCATTGGGCCAACCGCCACATGCTGGACACATGGGTGCCGCCCGACAGCTTTATGAGGCCCAGGCCCGGTTTATGACGCCCAGGCTGGGACGTTAGTGAATGTCGCTCCAGATCTTGCGTTTCAGGGCGAGCAGCATGCCGGTGAGGAGCAGCAGGAACAGGATGACCTTGACGCCCATGCTCTTGCGTTCCTCCATCTCGGGCTCGGACGCCCAGGCGAGAAAGGTGGTGACGTCGCGCGACATCTGATCGACGCTGGTCTTGGTGCCGTCGGCGTACTCGACCGAGCCCTCGGCCAGCGGCGGCGGCATGGCGATCTGGAAGCCCGGGAAATAGGCGTTGTAGCTCATGCCCTCGTTTATTTCGACGCCCGCCGGCGGATCGCGATAGCCGGTCAGGATACCGTGAAGAAAATCGGCGCCGCCCTTGCGCGCCTTGGTGATCAGCGACAGATCAGGCGGAAACGCGCCGTTATTGGACGCGCGCGCCGCGTTATCGTTGTCGAACGGCGGCTTGAAGCGGTCCTCCGGGCGGCCCGGCCGGTCGAACATCTCGCCCTCTTCGTCGGGCCCGTCCTGAATTTCGACCTCGGCGGCGATCTTCTTGACCTGGTCCTCGCTGAACCCGATCTCGCGCAGATTGCGATAGGCGACCAGGCGCAGCGAATGGCAGGTCGCGCAGACCTCGGCATAGACCTGATAGCCGCGCTGCAAGGCGCCGCGATCGAAGGTGCCGAACAACCCGTTGAACGACCAGTCATTGGCGGGCGCTTTGGGCGCTTCGGCGGCGCGCGCAGCGGCGGACAGCGAGAGCGCGGCGACCGTCGCCACAATTGCGATCGGGGCGGCAATCCGGGCGCGCATCATGCTTTCTCCATCGGCTTGGACGCCGGACCGGACGATGCCGGACCGCCGCCGCCTCCCAATACGGGTTCGCTGATACTGGTTGGCACCGGGCGCGGCGTCTCGAATATCGAGAGCAGCGGCAACAGGACGATGAAGTGGAAGAAGTACCACGCCGTCGCGATGCGCCCGATCACCACGAACATGCCTTCCGGCGGGTTCGCGCCGACCCAGCCCAGCACCACGCAATCGACCAGCAGCACCCAGAAAAACTGCCGGTAGATCGGCCTGTACCGCGCGCTGCGCACCGGCGAGCGGTCGAGCCACGGCACGAACAGCAGTATCAGCGTGGAGCCGAACATGGCGATCACGCCCGCCAGTTTCGCCTCGATCAGCACGAAGCCCATCCAACTCGTCACCCAGGCGCCGATAAAGTTGTCGGGAATCGCCCGCAGCACCGCGTAGGACGGCAGGAAATACCATTCCGGCACGATATGCGGCGGCGTTACCATGGGATTGGCGGGGATATAGTTCTCCGGTTCGCCGAAGAAGTTTGGCGCGAAGAACACGACGCCGGCGAACAGCACCAGGAAAACGCCGATCCCGAACAAATCCTTGTAGGTGTAATAGGGATGGAACGGGATCTTGTCCTGCGGCCCCTTGAGGTCGATCCCGACGGGGTTGCTCGATCCGTGCTGGTGCAGCGCCATCAGATGCGCCCCGACCACGCCAACGATCACGAACGGCATCAGGTAATGCAGGCTAAAGAACCGGTTCAGGGTGGGATTGTCGACCGTATAGCCGCCCCACAGCCAGCTTACGATGGTGTCGCCGATCCAGGGGACCGCCGAGAACAGGTTGGTGATCACGGTGGCGCCCCAGAAGCTCATCTGGCCCCACGGCAGCACATAGCCCATGAAGGCGGTCGCCATCATCAGCAGCAGGATCACCACGCCGAGAATCCACAACAGCTCGCGCGGCGCCTTGTAGGAACCGTAATAGAGGCCGCGGAAAATATGGATATAGACGATCATGAAGAACGCCGAGCCGCCGTTCATATGGATATAGCGGATCAGCCAGCCGTAATTCACATCGCGCATGATGCGCTCGACGCTGTCGAACGCCAGGGTCACATGCGGCGTGTAATGCATCGCCAGCACGATGCCGGTGACGATCATGATCACCAGCACGATTCCGGCCAACGAGCCGAAATTCCACCAATAATTCAGGTTGCGCGGAGTCGGATACTCGTAAAGCTCCTTCTCCATGTAGGTGAACATGGGAAGCCGGTAATCGATCCACTGAACCAGCTTGTTCTGCATCCAAGGTTGGGTCATCGCCGCGCCCCTTAACCGATACGCACGAGAGTGTCGGAAACGAACTTGTACCCCGGCACCGGCAGGTTCGTGGGGGCGGGTCCCTTGCGAATCCGCCCCGAGGTGTCGTAGTGCGAGCCGTGGCAGGGGCAGAACCAGCCGTTATATTCGCCGCGCCGTTCGCCGGTGCGCTGACCCTTCGGAATACAGCCGAGATGGGTGCACACGCCGACCACGATCAGCCATTCGGCCTTCTGGGTGCGCTTGTCGTCGGCCTCGGGGTGGGGCAACTCGTCGAGCTTGACCGCGCGCGCCGCCTCGATTTCCTTCTTGGTGCGGCGGCGGATGAATACCGGCTTGCCGCGCCAGACCACGGTGATGCTCTGGCCCGGCTCGACCGGTTTCAGATCGACCTCCGTCGTCGCGGCGGCCAGGGTATCGGCGGCCGGCCACATCTGGTTGATCAGCGGCCAGACAGCCGCGGCGGCGCCGAACGCGCCGAACGCGCCGGTCGCATATAACAGGAAGTCACGCCGAGTTTCGCCGTCACCACCCGCGGCGTTCGGCGAGGTGTCTTCCGCATTGGACATCGTGTACCCCTTGGCGAACCATCGAAACGTTGGTGCGTTTGCTATCATGCGCCGTTCCGCTGGTCTTGCGGCATTGTGCCGCGACAGGGAACGGTTTTTTCATAGCTAGCCCGGCGATGGGTATAATCGAAATCGACACTTAATCAAGCCTAACCATTGATCAGGGGCGAATCGGGGAAATGAGGCTGGCGCTGTTCGAACCGGACATTCCGCAGAATACGGGCGCGATCCTGCGTCTCGCGGCCTGCATGGGCGTTGGCGTCGATATCGTCGAGCCCTGCGGTTTCGTGTTCGACGACCGCCGGATGCGCCGCGCCGGAATGGATTACATCGCCCGTGTTGAGATGATCAGGCATCTTTCCTGGACCGATTACGTCGCGGCGCCGAGGGTGGGACGACTTGTCCTGTTGACGACACACGCCGGCCTCCCATATGACCGGTTCGCATTCGCGCCCACCGATACTCTGTTGCTGGGGCGTGAGAGCGCGGGCGTCCCGGACGACGTTCACGCGGCGGCCGATGCGCGTATCGTCATTCCCATGGCGCCGGGCGCGCGGTCATTGAACGTCGCGCTGGCCGCCGCGATGGCGCTCGGCGAGGCGCTGCGCCAGACCGGCGCGCTGCCACGGTTGGAACCGGCGGAGAACACGAAGCCATGACCATGGAACAAAAGAAGGCCCGGGCAACCGCCTGGTTCACGGAACTGCGCGATCTGATCTGCGCTTCCTTCGAAAAGCTCGAGGACGAGGTCGGGCCGCCCAACGATTCCGGCGCGCCGGGCCGTTTCGAACGCACCGCCTGGCGGCGCCCGACCGAAGGCGAGGGCGACGGCGATGATGGGGGCGGCGGTGTGATGTCGGTGATGCGCGGGCGCGTGTTCGAGAAAGTCGGCGTCAACGTCTCGACCGTGCACGGCGAATTTTCGCCCGAATTCCGCAAACAGATCCCGGGCACCGACGATGATCCGCGTTTCTGGGCCAGCGGCATTTCCCTGGTCGCCCATATGTGCTCGCCGCTGGTGCCGGCGGTGCACATGAACACGCGGTTCATCGTCACCACCAAGCACTGGTTCGGCGGCGGCGGCGACCTGACCCCGATGGTTCCCGACGACCAGGACACGGCGGCGTTTCATGCCGCCTACAAGGACGCCTGCGACCGCCACGACCCGGCGTTTTACCCGGACTTCAAGCAACGCTGCGACGAATATTTCTATCTGCCGCACCGCGGCGAGCCGCGCGGCGTCGGCGGCATCTTCTACGACTATCACGACACCGGCGACTGGGAGGAGGATTTCGCCTTCACCCAGGATGTCGGGCGCGCCTTTCTCGAGGCGTACCCGAATATCGTGGCGCGCCACATGAACGAGGCCTGGACCGCCGAGCAGCGCGAACACCAGCTCGTCCGCCGGGGCCGTTATGTGGAATTCAACCTGCTCTATGATCGCGGCACCCAGTTCGGGCTCAAGACCGGCGGCAACACCGAAGCCATCCTGATGTCCATGCCCCCCGAAGCGAAATGGCCTTAGGGGGCTAGCCTATTTCACCTAAGTCCCCCTCACCCTCCCACGCCGCTGGCGCGTCGCGGGCCCCTCCCTCTCCCGCAAGCGGGAGAGGGGTATTAAGTCGCGTCCTTCTTCCCCTCTTCCTCTTGCGGGAGAGGGAGGGATCCGCCGCGAAGCGGTGGGAGGGTGAGGGAGCAGTGTTGATTGAAGACGGATGCGCGACCATATTAAGCGGCGAAGGAGACGGCGTCATGCAGTCCGACAAACGGTTCTTCGATGACGCGGCGAAGCTCGCCGGCGGCGCGCTGGGAACGCTTGCCGGCGTCAAGCGCGAGGTCGAGACGCTGGTCCGCCAGCAACTCGAACGCATGCTCGCGCGCATGGACCTGGTCAGCCGCGACGAGTTCGAGGCGGTCAAGGAGATGGCGTCCAAGGCGCGCAGCGAACAGGAAGATCTTCTCGCCCGCGTCGAGGCGCTCGAAGCCGCCAGTAAACCGAAACCACGCAGCCGCAAGAAATCCTGAACCGGCGGATATTCGGCTAATTTTTCGGGGCGTGGCCTTTCAGCCAGGTTTCGTGCAGATGCAGCCAGTCGAGGCCGTTGCGCGCCGCGTCGTTGCCGCGGAACACGGCGGTGCATAAGCGTATCTCCTCGTCGTCGCCGACGCTCTGGCGCGCTTCATAAGTGCCCAGAATCTGATCGCCCGCGCGATGGCGCACCCGGCAATTCTCGATCTCGACGCGAAACCCCTTGTCGGCGAAGGCGCCATGCGCGCTTTCCAGCGCGCCGGCCATATTTTCGCGCTCCATCAGCTCGCCGCGCGGCGAAATCAGAACGAAACCATCGGCCAGGGTTTCGGTCAGGTTGGCGTAATCGTCGGGCGTGCGCGGCAGCGCGCCGGTAAACCAATCGGCCAGATAGCGGTGAAAGGCGCGGACCTCGTTCTCGAACTGCTCTTCCATGCGAATTTTCTCTCCTTCCGACCCGTGAATTCTGTTTATCCCCTGTGCGCGGCGCGGCACCGTCAAATCCTTCTTGCGCGCTGTTCAACCTTCTGGCAACCTACATCCTATAGTAGGTTCAGGAAGCGCATCCACTATATTTGGCGTGACCGGCGGACAACAGTGTGTTCGCCGGGTGGTGCAAAGGGGGCACATGCATGTCGGTTAGTCTCGCCGAGTTCGAAGAGTCCTATCTCAATCCCCTCGATCTCATGGAACAGGTCGCCAGCAGCCACGGGTGGGCGTTCGATCGTTCCACCGACCATGATATGTCGCTGGAAGTGGTGGGCGAGTGGTGCGACTACCGCATGTTCCTGACCTGGCATAACGAAGTGCGGGCGCTGCTGTTCGCCTGCGCTTACGAATTCAAGGTGCCGGCCCGCAAGC
Source organism: uncultured Rhodospirillaceae bacterium (assembly GCA_964587515.1). Lineage (GTDB taxonomy): Bacteria > Pseudomonadota > Alphaproteobacteria > MPNO01 > MPNO01 > CAZPMO01. Next base: position 33,090 of record CAZPMO010000028.1, read on the forward strand.
ACGGCGATGTCTCCTCGCTGCTCCGCCTGGTGAACGAGAAGATGCTGGTCGGGCATTTCGATCTGTGGTCGGAGGACGGGCTGCCGGTCTATCGGCACTCGGTGCTGTTGCGCGGCATCCCCGGCGCCAGCGTCGAACAGCTCGAAGACCTTCTCGATATCGCGCTGACCGAGTGCGAGCGTTACTACCCCGCCTTCCAATTCGTGGTCTGGGGCGGCAAGCCGCCCGCCGAGGCGGTCGCGGCGGCGATGCTCGAGACCGTCGGCGAGGCATGACGGGCGACGCGCCATGAGCGGCGAAATCCTGCTGGTCGGCTGCGGCAAGATGGGCGGCGCCATGTTGCGGGGCTGGATCGCGCGCGGCACGCCGCCCGCTTCCGTCACCGTGGTCGAACCCCATGAGCCCTCGGCCCGCGACGCGGCCGACAGCCACGGCGTCGCGGCGGTAAGCGCGATCGGCGACCTGGCCGACGATTACAGTCCCGAGGTGGTGATCTTCGCGGTGAAACCCCAGGGGCTGGACGAAATCGCGCCGCCCTATACGCGCTTTACGGGCGCCGGCACGGTGTTTCTGTCGATCGCGGCGGGCAAGCCGGTGTCGTTTTTCGAGGGTGCGTTGGGCGGGGCCGCGTCGATCATTCGCTGCATGCCGAACACGCCGGCGGCGGTCCAGCGCGGCATCACCGCGGCGTGCGCCAATGCGCACGTCACCGCCGACCAGCGCGGACGCTGCCAGGAACTGCTCGAAGCGATCGGCGAGGTCGTCTGGGTCGACGACGAAGCGCTTCTCGATCCGGTAACGGCGGTTTCCGGCAGCGGCCCGGCCTATGTCTTCCTGATGATCGAATGTCTCGCCGCGGCGGGCGTCGCGCAGGGTTTGCCCGACGATATCGCGGCCCGGCTGGCGCGCGCGACGGTGATCGGCAGCGGCGAACTGGCCCGCCAATCGGACGAGGCCGCCGACCAGCTCCGGGTCAACGTCACCAGCCCGGGCGGCACCACCGAGGCCGCCCTCAACGTGCTGATGGCCGACGCCGATGGGCTGGGGCAATTGATGGCCCGCGCCCTCGAGGCCGCCACCCGCCGATCCCGCGAAC
>CAZPMO010000029.1:0-21711 GCA_964587515.1 uncultured Rhodospirillaceae bacterium
CGCGGCGGTGGGAGGGTGAGGGGGACGCCGACCCCAAACTCTCCGCGATAATGGCGGGCTAACCGGTCTCCGGCAACCGGCAATCAAGGGCGCCGGTGGGGTGTACCGCGACTTGCCAGTCGGGCGGCACGACGGAGGTGCCGCCGGCTTCCTCGATGATCGCCGGGCCGGTCAATCGGGCGCCGACGTCCAACGCGGCGCGGTCGTATACCGGGCATTCGGTCCAGCCATCGCCGAACCATACCGGGCGACGCTCGATGATGGGATCGGCGCGCGCCTCGGGCGCGAAATTCAGCGTCGGCTTGTCCACCAGGCCCAGCGAGACCAGCCTGATATTCACCAGCTCGACCTCGCTGTCTTCGTCAGCGTGACCGAAAGTGCGCGCATGGTTCTCGGCGAAGCCCGCCCGCAGCGCGTCCCAGTCCGCAACCGCCGGATCGCAGCCCACCGCCAGCGAATGGGACTGGCCCATATAGCGCATGTCGGCGGTGAATTCGTGAAGTTGTCGATCCTCGGCGAAGCCGTCGGCGACCAGCGCGGCGGTCGCCGCGGCGCGCATTTCCGCGGCGCGGGCGCTAAAATCCTCGATCGCCAGTTCGCTCAGCCGCCCGCCCCAGGCCAGCACCGAATCGCGGCGCAAATCAGCCAGCAATTGGCCCAGCGCCGAAAGATGGCCGGGGAAACGCGGGATCAGCACGCGCGGAATGGCGAGTTCCTCGGCCACCAAAAAGACATGCATGGGTCCCGCGCCGCCGAAGCCGAGCAACGCGAAATCGCGCGGATCGAAGCCGCGATGGACCGAAACCTCGCGCACCGCGCCGGCCATTTTCGCGACCGCGACCCGCACCACCCCGTCGGCCAGCGCAACCGGATCACCGCCGAGCTCATCGGCGAGGTCCTGGAAGGCTTTTTCGGCAAGCTCGCGCGCGAGGATCAGCCCGCCCGACAGCGCGCGGTCGGTGGGCAGCCGGCCGAGCAGCAGGTTCGCATCCGATATGGTCGGTTCGACGCCGCCGCGCCCATAACACGCCGGGCCCGGCAGCGCGCCGGCGCTTCGCGGACCGACCTCGAGCGTGCCGTCGGGCTGGACCCAGGCAATCGAGCCGCCGCCGGCGCCGATGGTATGAATATCGAGCTGCGGCGACTGCAATGGGAAGGCGTCGATCTGGTTGGCGTGGCTGATGCGCGGCGTAAGGTCGTGGATCAGCGCCACATCGGTCGACGTGCCGCCCATGTCGAAGGTAATGCAGCCGGGAACATCGGCCATCTCGCAAATCCACACCGCGCCGCCGGCGCCGCCGACCGGGCCCGACAGGAAAGTGCCGGCGGCGAAACCGGCCGCCGCTTCAAGCGTCATCACGCCGCCGTTGGAGCCCATGATGCTGACCGGGGCCGCGACCCCCTGGCCGTCGAGTTCGCTCGCCAGCGTCGCCAGGTAGTCGCGCAGCACCGGCGTGAGATAGGCGTTCAGCACGGCGGTGGAGAAACGCTCGAACTCGCCCTTCTCGCGCACCACCGCCGCCGATTCGCAGACCGGTGTTCCCTCGAGCGCATCGGTCAACGCGGCGCCGGCGGTGCGCTCGTTGGCGTCGTTGATGAAGGCGTTGACGAAGCCCACGGCGACGCTTTCGACGCCCTCCTCGCGCAAGGTCTCGCCGATCGCCGGGAAATCGAAATCCTCCAAATCGGCCAGCACTTCGCCGTCGGCGGCGATGCGCTCGGGAACTTCGATCCTCAGCGCGCGCTCGACCAGCGGCCTGGGACGCTGGAATTTGATATCGAACAGCCCGCCGATCAGCCGTCGCGTGCGCCCTATCTCCAGCGTGTCGCGGAAGCCTTCGGTGGTGATCAAGGCGGTCTTCGCGCCCTTGCGTTCCAGCAGCGTGTTGGTGGCGATGGTGGTGCCATGGACGAAAGCGCGGATCGCGCCCTTCTCAATGCCGAGCTCGTCCAGCGCCTTGAGGACGCCGCGCCACTGGCTGCCCGGCATGGACGGCACCTTGGCGGATTTGAGGTCGTTGGAGTCGGTGTCGAGACACAGAATATCGGTGAAGGTGCCGCCCACGTCGACGCCGACGATATAACGTCCCTCGCTCATGCCGGCGCGCGCCCGACGGCGCGAATTTCGACCGACGCGCCAGGCACCACGCCGAGTATGCGCATGCCCGTGGGCCCGACGACCACGGCGTCGCCGTCGCCGATACAGACCCAGCCGCGCAACGGCGCGCCGAGCTCGACGGCGATCTCCACCAGATCGCCTTCGGCGACGCCAAGCGCTGCGGCAAGACCCGACGGGACCAGAAACAACCGACGCGGTCCGTCGAATATTTCCTCGTTGGACGCACGCAGCAAAACCCGGTGCAGACCCGTGTGAATTGCGTCCCGGCGGGACAGGGTGGCCTCGGCGTCGACCACGCCGTCCTCGTCCAGCACCACGCCGAAACGGTTGGCGGCCTGGTCGCGGGTGAGGTAGCCGTCACGCAGATCGGCCGCCACGTCTTCCGGCGCGCGCGCCAGCGGGTCGCCGTGGCCGCCGCCGCCCGCCGTCTCCTCGCGCACGATATCGCCGCGGCGCAGCGCGAAGCCGGACACCTTGCCGGGTTGGTCGGAGGGCTCCACCAGTTCGCCGTCACGCAGCACCGTAAAGCGGTTGGCCGCGCCGTTGCGCCCACCCGCGACGCCATAAGGCGGGATCACGTTTTTTTCCGACAGCACCGACAGCATCGCTGTCTCACCGAGAATTCTAATATCGCGGCGCAGCCCGAACCCGCCGCGATTGGCGCCGTCGCCGCAGCTTCCCTCGCGCACCTCGCAGCGTTCGACGCGCAGCGGGAACGCGCCTTCGACGGTCTCCACAGACTGGATGGAGTTGAAATCGCCCTCGTTGTAGCTGCGCACCGCGTTCGAGCCGTCGTTTCCGGCCGAGGCGCCGGTGCCGCCGGCCGGCCATTCGTAATGAATGAAGGCGCCCTCGCCGCGCGGGTCGGGACCGGCGATATGGATATGGTTGGCGCCGCCCTTGAGGTCGCCGACCGACATCTCGGGAACCACCTGACCCATGACGGAGGCCACCACGGAATCAATCAGGAACTTCACCTCCGCCATGCCGCCGCACGGCGCGGTCTCGCGCGCGTTGATAAAGCTGCGCTCGGGCGCGATCACGGTGATGGGCAGGAACGAGCCATGATTGATGGGGGTACGGGGATCGAGGAAGGCCTTCACGATGGTGCCCACCGCGTTCAGGGCCATCGCCGGGCCGCAATTGGTGGGGCCGTTGGTCTGGGCCGAGGTGCCGGTGAAATCGGCGGTGATGTGATCGCCCGCGACGGTGAGTTTGAGGCGCACCACCAGCGGATCAGGATTGGTGCCGTCGCTTTCCACGTAGCCCTCGGCGAAATAGTCGCCGTCCGGGCACTCGCCGATGCGGTCGCGCAGCAGGCGCTCGGACCGCGCGATCAGTTCCTCTACCCCGTCCAGCAATTCCCGCCCGCCGAAGCGGCGGAACAGCCGTTCGATATGGTCCCGCGCCTTGCGGCCGGTGCCCAGCATGGCGTTGAAATCGCCGAGCCGTTCGGCGCGGCCGCGCATGTTGTTGAACATCAGTTCGACAAAGGCGTCGTTCATGCGCCCGCGATCGCATAACTTCGTTGGCGTGATGCGGATGCCTTCCTGATATATCTCGTTGACCCGCCCCGACAGGCTGCCCGGCGTCATGCCGCCGACATCGTTCCAGTGACAGCGCGTGGCGGCGAACATCGCAAGCCGGCCCTCGAAGAACACCGGATGCAGCAGCAGCACGTCGTTGAGATGGGTGCCCCCGGTATAGGGGTCGTTGTGCAGAAACAGATCGCCCTCGTTGATATCGCCGGCGAAGGCCTCGACCACCTGGCGCGTCGAATAGGGCACCGCGAAGATGTGGATCGGATGATCGGCGAGCCCCTGCGCCACCTGCCGTGCGTCCGCCGACATCAGGGCGCAGGAAAAATCGTGCCCCTCGTAAATGATCGGCGCGTAGGAAGAATGGATGATATTCGCCCGCATCTCGCCGACCACCGCAATCAGCGATTCGCGGATCAGTTCGAGCTGTACAAGGTCCTTCAACGATTCCTCCCGACGGTCGGGCGGGAAATTATCATTACGTCCGCGCCGTTCCAAATACTCTAATGCCTTGGCATAGGCGGGGGGCGATATTATTTTCGCCGCATGTCCGAGCCCACTGCCCACACCGACACCTTCATCCGAGACAATTTGCCGCCGCGAGAGCTGTGGCCGGAAATGGACTATTCGGTCCTGCCGGAGCTTGCCGCCTATCCGGCGCGTCTGAACGCGGCGGCGGAGATTCTCGACCGCCAGGCGGCGGGGGCGTTCGCCGATGCGCCCGTGATCTACTGGGACGACGAGGTCTGGACATACGCCGATCTCATGGCGCGCGCCAACCGCATCGCTCATGTGCTGGTTGACGATCTCGGCCTGCAGCCCGGCAACCGGGTGCTGCTGCGCGCCGGCAACCACCCGATGCTGATCGCCTCGTTTTTCGCCATCCTCAAGGCCGGCGGTATCGCCATCGCCACCATGCCGGTGCTGCGCGAGCGCGAACTGGTCTACATGATCGGCAAGGCGAAAATCCAATTCGCGATTTCCGACGCCAAGCTCGCCGAGGATATCGAGGCGGCGAAGAAAGCCGCGCCCGACCTTCGGCGTATCCTCTATTTCGGCGGCGACGGAGCGGACGATCTGAAAGCGCTGATGGCGACCAGGCCGGAGAGTTTCGACAACGTCGATACCGCGGCCGACGATCCGGCGATCATCGGCTTCACCTCGGGCTCCACCGGTACGCCCAAGGCCACGCTGCACTTTCACCGCGACCTGCTGGCCGCGGCGCACTGCTTCATCGGCCACGTGGTGAAAATCCAGCCCGGCGATATCGTCTGCGGCAGCCCGCAGATCGCCTTCCTCTATGGGCTTTGCGCCTATATGGCGGACACCATGCTCTACGGCGGCGCATCGGTGATCGTCGAACGCGCCACGCCGGAGATACTGCTCCAGACCATCGAACGTCACCGGGCCACGGTCTGTTTCTCGACCCCGTCCGGCTACAAGCTGATGCTGGCGACCGCGCGGGATTACGACCTCTCGTCCCTGCGCGTCTGCATCGCCGGCGGCGAGCCGCTGGCGCCCGCCGTCCTCCAGGAATGGCGTGATATCACCGGGGTCGAGCTGATCAACGGATACGGCATCTCGGAGCTGCTTCATATCTTCATATCCGCGGCCGGCGACGACATCCGCCCGGGCGCCATCGGCCGCGCCATCCCGGGCTTCCGGGTGCGGGTTGTCGATGATGATTTCAACGACGTCGCGCCCGGCGAGATCGGGCAGATCATCATCAAGGGTCCCAACGGGTGCCGTTATCTCGACGATATGGAGCGCCAGAATTCCTATATCCGCGACGGCTGGAACTGCTCCGGCGACCTCGCCCGTATCGACGAGGACGGCTATATCTATTATGAAGCGCGCACCGACGACATGATCCTTACCGGCGGTTACAACGTCTCCGGCCTGGAGGTGGAGGCGGTGCTGCTGGAACATCCGATGGTCCGCGAATGCGCCGTTGTCGGCGCGCCGGACGCGGACCGGGGCCAGATCGTCAAGGCGTTCGTGGAACTGAGCGACGGGGCGACCGCCCAAGACGATATTGTCTCGGAGATGCAGGATTTCGTGAAATCGCGGATATCCGCCTTTAAATATCCACGCGCGATCGAATTCGTCGAAGAATTGCCACGCACCGCGACGGGCAAGCTACAGCGCGGCGCATTGCGACAACGCGAGCGCGAACATGCTAAAATCGCCGAGCAATGAAGAGGAAACCATGACGGAAATCATCGACTTTCTGCTGACGCGGCGCTCGGTCACCGCGCGCAACCTCACCGACCCCGGCCCGAGCGACGACGAACTTCAAAAAATCATCGCGGCCGGGTTGCGGGTGCCTGACCATGGCAGGATCGGACCGTGGCGCTTCATCGTGATCAAGGACGAGGCGCGCGCGCGTTTTGGCGACATCATGGCCGAGGCCTTCAAAAAGGATAATCCCGATGCCTTCGACGAGTTGATAGAGGTTGAGCGCGAGCGTTTTCAGCGCGCGCCGGTGGTCGTCGCCGTCACCTCGCGTATCGAGAAGGAACACAAAATCCCGGAATGGGAACAGGCGCTTTCGAGCGGCGCGGCCTGCATGAACATGCTGAACGCGGCGCATGCGATCGGCTTCGCGGCGCAGTGGATCACGGAATGGCCGGCCTACAGCGCCGACATCGAGCGCGCCCTGGACTGCGGCACGACCGAGCGCATCGCGGGCTTCGTCTATATCGGCAGCCCGGCCGAGCCGCCCACCGAACGCAAGCGGGTCGCCTACGAAGACGTGGTTTCGGAGTGGAAACCGGACGGCGCGTAAGCGGCGAAAATCCCCGGGTTAGGGCCCGTTTCACTGTTTGTTCACCTTGTTGGTTCAGCCTTGAGGGCTGTTATCGGCAACCGGTGGAGCAGAAATGCCGAGCGAAATTCGCCATATCGTCTTCGGCAAACAGGAACTCGCCGAGGCGCTCGACGCGTACAAGGGCTCGATCGGCCACGAATTGCCGGCGGGTGAAATCGTCTCCTGCATGATCGAGACCGAGGAACGCATTGGCGTACGCTTGGCCTATGCCGGTGACGACGATGCGGCTATTGACGAGGTTACGGTCTCTCCGTCGACCGTGGCGGCCGCCATGCTGGCGTTCTGCGCCGCCTGCCATATTCCGGTGCCGCAAAATTCCGACAAGTCACTGCAGATGTTCGGCGACAATCTGGGTCTTAGCATCCGCATCGCCTCGACCACGGTTTCATTCTCGGAAACCATCGAAATGGCGAAACCGCTCCAGGACATTCTCCAGGCCAGTTAGAGCGCTAACCCGCCTCTTTTCAATTCGCGTCGGCGGGTGCATCATCGTCCCATAACCAGAACGGGATGGGACGATGTACAGGCTTATCGGGATCGCCATGCTGGCGCTGGCCGGAACGGCCTGCGCGGCCCCCATATCGACCCCCTATCAGCCGGCGGCACCGAATTTCGGATACAGCGAAAATCACCGCGCGGACGGCATTATCGAGGTCCGCTTTTCCGGCAATCCGGCCACCGAACGGAAGACGGTGGAAGACTATGCGCTGTTCCGCGCCGCCGAGCTTTCCGCGGGCGCCGGATACAAGGCCTTCGAGATCATCGACCGCACCGTCGAAATCAGGGTCCGGGACAAGACCATCTCCGCGGAACCGCGCATCCGCCGCCCCATCGTTACCCGCCGGGGCAGTCTGGTGTACGTGGAAACCACCCCCAAATCGTTCCGCAGGAACGACCCAGGCGGACGCATATCGTACGCGGCGTCGCTGGTCATCCGACCCCTGGGCGCCTCGGCCGTGGTCGAGGGGGGGGGCTGAAGCACGATGCGAAGCTGCTGATGAAGCGTTTCGACCCCGGCATCATTCGTCCCTGAACGCTTTCAACCGGTCAGCAGGACCACCTTGCCGCGCACCTGACGGTCGCGGATGACATCGAACGCCTTGACGATATCGCTCATCGGGAAAGTCGCCTGAACCGGCACACGGATTTTCTTATTCAGGTAAAGATCGAAGATTTCATCCTGGACCCGCTGAACCCAGGCGGGATCGGCATCGCGGTAGCTCGACCAGTTCACGCCCGTGACGGCGATGTTCTTCAGCAGCACATAATTGGTCTTCATGGTGGCGATCTCACCGCCGGTAAAGCCCACCACAACCAGCCGGCCGCACCAGTCGAGACTACGAAGCGAGCCTTCGAACACCTGCCCGCCGACCATTTCGACGACCACGTCGACGCCGCCGCCGGTGGCCGCGCGGACCTGATCACGGATCGAATCACGGACATTATCGACACTAAGATCGATCACGTGATCGGCGCCGTTCTCAGTCGCCACATCGGCCTTGGACATGGTGGTAACGCCGGCCAGCACGGTACAGCCGAACGCCTTGGCAAGCTGGATCGCGGCAATGCCGACGCTGCCGGTGGCGGCGGTAATCAGCACCTTTTCGCCAGCCTTTATCCCGGCCCTGGCGACCAGGGCGAAATGCGCAGTCTGATAGGCGACGCCAATGGATGCCGCTTCCGGAAAATCCATCACGTCGGGAATGGTAAAACAGTTCTCCGCCGGGGCGATAAGGCGTTCCGCATAGGATCCGAACTCGACCTGGACCATCACCCGGTCGCCGGGCTTGAGATTGCCTACTCCCTCGCCTACTTCGGATATCACGCCGGCGCCTTCCTTGCCGGGGCTGAAGGGCACGGGCGGAATTAGCTGATATTTGCCTTCCACGGTCAGAAGGTCGGGAAAGTTCACCGCCGCCGCCTTCATATCGATTGCGACCTCACCAGGTCCCGGCGTGGGCTCGGGCACGTCCTCGATCACCAGATTATTTGGATCGCCGACTTCCTTCACCAGAATCGCTTTCATTCGTCCAACTCCTTGTTGAATGCGCACCCATCCCCCATTTCTTGAGCGGAACCGCTTTCATCCGGTCCGGATTTCGGATCGGCGCACTTACCGGGGGTCGGAATACGCATGTTAATCGGTGTGCCCAAGGAAATTAAGACCGAAGAAAATCGCGTCGGCATCACGCCGGGAACGGTGCGCGAACTCACGCTACGCGACCACCAGGTGCTGGTCGAGACCAATGCCGGCCACGCGATCGGGCTCGACGATGTCGATTACACCGAGGCCGGATCCCAGATCGCGGCCACGGCCGCCGACGTTTTCGCCAAGGCCGACATGATCGTAAAGGTGAAGGAGCCGCAAGCCGGGGAATGCGCGATGCTGCGCGAGGATCAGGTTCTGTTCACCTATCTTCATCTCGCGCCCGATCCCGGCCAGACAAAGGCACTGATTGAGTCCGGCGCGGTCGCGGTGGCCTATGAGACCGTCACCGATGCGCATGGTGGACTGCCCCTGCTCGCGCCGATGAGCGAGGTTGCCGGGCGCATGGCGGTACAGGCCGGCGCCCATTGCCTTGAAATCATCAATGGCGGGCGCGGCACGCTGCTGGGCGGGGTGCCCGGCGTTCATCCCGGAAAGGTGGTGGTGATCGGCGGCGGCGTGGTCGGCACCAACGCCGTGTTCGTCGCCAACGGGCTGGGCGCGGCCGTCGCGGTAATCGACAAATCGTTGCGGCGACTGGCCGAACTCGATTTTCAGTTCCACAGCAATATCACGACGCTTTACTCGACTTCGGACACCATCGAACGCGAGGTCAGCACCGCCGATCTGGTGATCGGCGCGGTGCTCGTGCCCGGCGCGGAAGCGCCGCGACTGGTCACCCGCGAGATCGTGAGCCGGATGCGGCGCGGTTCGGTGATCGTCGATGTCGCGATCGATCAGGGTGGCTGCTGCGAGACCAGCAAGCCGACCACCCATTCGGAGCCGACCTATGTTGTCGATGATGTGGTCCATTACTGCGTCGCGAATATGCCGGGCGCGGTGGCGCGCACCTCAACCTTCGCGCTGAACAACGCGACGTTGCCCTTTATCGTGCGGCTCGCCGACATGGGTTACAAGGAAGCGATGCGCGAGGATCCGCACCTGCTGGCGGGGCTCAACGTGCATCATGGACGGATGACCTATCAGGCGGTCGCCGAGGCTCAGGACCTCGATTTCATCCCGGCCGAAGAAGCAGTGGCCGGCTAGGCGGTCTTTTCAAGGCGCGCGGGTTCACCGGTCCCGCCACCGCCTTTGAGGCGCCATTTATAGCGGTTCGCATAACGCTGAACGTCATAGACCTGGAACGCCTCGGCGATCCCGGATTCGGGAATGTCGGTATTTTCGGTGACATCGGCGGCGCTCAACACCGTCGCCTCCGAATTGCGCAGCAGCCAGCACAGCGCCTCCCAGCCGGTCTTGTCGCCGCGCAGGCTGGGGCTCCGCTCGACAAGCCCCCTACCCTCGGGCGCATCGATCAACTCGACGCTGTTCCAGAACGCGACGCGGTCCCGGATGGCCTCGGCTTCCTCGTAAGGTGCGTGATATTGCCAGACACCCGCGATATTTTCGACGCCATCAACAACGATATCGGAATACTCGGCAAACCCTTTCCAGTGACAATATGTGGGTTTGGTGTCGGCGCTGGGGCGAAAATATTCCCAGTTCACCGAGCCGACGGGAAAGTAAGGATTGCCCTCGACCAACGCGATGTCGTCGCTCTCCGCGATCGTCACGCCGTTCCACACGGCCTTGGTCATGATGCGCCTTCTTGCAGCGGTTGCGAAATATCTCGCGTTTCTACAGGAAATACCGCGTTCTCGCGCTTGTAAAGCCACACCGCGGCCGGCGGCAGATTGCGAAACACCCATCCCGAACGTCGCGCCGCCATGCCGTTTTCCTCAACCACCTCGCGTGGCAACGGCGCGGCAAGACCATAGGTGAACTGGACGAACAACCCATCGGCCGGCAGAACCGAAAGCGATTCGTCAACGATTTCACGCCGCGTCCGCTTGGGCATCGACAGAAGCGGCAATCCCGATACGATGCCGGTGACATCGTCGATTCCGTTGCGGCGAAGCAGATTGCCCAAATTTCGCGCATCACCCCGAATGACCCGAATATCGGGATAGCGCGCGCGCAGGAGCCTGCACAGCGAGGCCTCGCGTTCGATAACCACGATATCGCCGGGATCCACCGCGCTTTCCACCAACGCGCGTGTAATTACGCCGGTGCCGCCGCCGAGTTCGACCACGACGCCGGGCTTGGTAAAATTTATCTCGCTGGCGATGGCGCGCGACAATCCGCGGCTGCTGGGCGCGATGGCGCCCATGCTGCGGGGTCGCCGGAACCACAGGCGCAGAAAATTAATCGTGTCCGATATCACGCCGCGAGGTTTGTTCCTGGTTCGCATTACCGTCCCACCCATACCCATTAGATGATTATCCATTTCCCAAAACACAAGGTGCAGCATTGCCCTGGATCAAGACCGCATGATGACCAAATTTAGGCCGAATCATGACCATCGGTCTTTGCGATTCGCGCCAGTAACGCCCGCGCGGCTTCGGCTGCCGCGTCTACGCTCAGCCCCTCCATCAGCGTTCGCTCGTCGCGATGATCAAATCCCGGCCCGTTTACCAGCTCGTCGTAGGACTGGCTGGTGCGCACAAACGCCGCATTCGGCCCCCAGGGCGCATAACGGCGTTCGGGCGAGGGTCCAAACAGACCGAGGGTCGGCGCGCCGGACGCGGCGGCGAGGTGCATCAAACCGGAATCGTTGCCAACGAACAAACTTGCGCGGCAAAGGCAGCCAAAGGCGACCGGCAGGCTCTCGCCGAACAAATCGATCAGTCTATCGGACGGCAGAGTGTCAATCAGGGGTAGCGCGCGCGGACGCTCCGAGAGAGCGCCCATCACCATGACCAACGCGCCCGGCAGAACGCCGTCGGGCGCGGTCAGTGTCTCGACCAGCGCGCCGAAATTCGCCGCCGGCCATTCCTTCGCGCCCCAGTTGGCGGTCGGCCCGATGGCGAGAACCGGCCGGCCGGCGGGGACCAGCTCGCGCGCGCGCGCGTCGTCCCGATCCGCAATCCAGATACGAGGGGACGGCGGCGGGTCGAGCGACAACACCCTCGCGTCTTCCTCGACCCGGTGCCGATCGGGCAGGCTCTCGCGCTTCACATGACGTTGCCCGGCCGATACCAGCCAGGCGAAACCGGACCGCCGGAGATCGACCACCATGTCCCAGCGATGGCGCGCGCACGCCAGCCACAAGCCGATCCAGTGCAATTTCCACGGGCGCTTTTCGATCACCAGCACACGGTCGATGCGCGGCGCGGCGGCGAACAGCGGCGCGGCCGGCGCACCGCAAGCCACGGTGAAGCGCGCGCTCGGATATTGCGCGACGAGATGGGCCAGCAAACCGGACGACAGCACCGCGTCGCCGATCCGTGTGCTGGTGATAAATAGAATTCGCTGCGCCATTGGTTCCCGGGTTCTTCCGGCCTATGTTCCGGGCTACTCAATAATCCCGATGGAATATTTCCTCAACCGCCACCGGAGAGTTGGATAATATGGGCAATCCCACGCAAAGGGTCGGTTTTGTCGGCATCGGGACCATGGGCGTCCCAATGGCGCGCCAAATAGCGGCCGCCGGGTTCGATCTTACGGTTCACGACGCCGTCGCGGCCAACGCCGCGAGCTTCGCCGAGGAAACCGGCTGCGCCGCCGCGGGAACCGCGCGCGCGGTCGCCGCGGCTTCCGACGTGGTGATCACCATGCTGCCCACCAGCGCCGATGTGCGCGCCGTCGCGCTGGACGCCGATGGTCTCGCCGAGGGTTTCTCGGAGGGCGACGTGCTGATCGACATGGGGTCGTCCGAGCCGTCGGGCACCGCGCAACTTGCCGCCGAGCTTGGCGATCGCGGCATCGCGATGATCGACGCGCCGGTCTCGGGCGGCCGCGCGAAGGCCATCGACGGGTCGCTGACGCTGATGGTCGGCGGCGATAACGCTGTGATCGATCGTTGCGCCGATGTGCTTGCCGCGATGGGCGAAAAGGTTTTTCGCACCGGCGCGGCCGGATCGGGCCACGCGGTGAAGGCGATCAACAATCTGCTCAACGCGGTCGGGCTGCTGGCCGGCGGCGAGGCGTTGCTGATCGGCAAGCGCTTCGGGCTCGACCCCAACGTGGTCGTCGATGTTGTCGATGCGTCGACCGGCATGAATCACGCCATCCGCCATAAATTCCGTCAGCGCGTCTTTTCGCGCAGCTTCGATGCCGGGTTCGGGCTCGACCTCATGGTGAAGGACCTCGATACGGCGATGGGCATGGCGCGCGAAACCAGGACGCCGGCGCCGTTCTCCGCCCAGTGCCGCGAGATGTGGGCGGCGGCGCAGCTCAACCTCGGCCCGGGCGCGGAACATACCGAGCTGGTGCGCTGGCTCGAAATGATTTCCGGGGCCGAGCTTCATGGGGACGGCTGACGCGGCGTGACACCTCCCACCGCCCTATACAGCCCGAAACTCAACAATATTCACGGTATATTGTGGATGCTGGCGGCGGTGACGCTGCTGACCGCCATGTTCGCGATACTCAAGCAGATGACATACGAGCTGCCGATATTCGTGGTCGCGATCATGCGCACCTTCATCTCGCTGATGTTCTTCACGCCCTGGCTTATGCGGGTCGGCGTCCAGGGCATCAAGACGAACCGCATGAAAACCCATTTCGTGCGCACGGTCTTCGGCGTCACGTCGTTCGCCGGCGTGATGTACGCGCTCAGCAAGCTTCTGCTGGCCGACACCATGGTGCTGTCCTTCACCTCGCCCTTCTGGACGATCATCATTTCGGCGCTGGTGCTGGGTGAGGTGATCCGCCGCCACCGCACCGTCGCGACCATCGTCGGCTTCATCGGCGTGGTGATGATCGTCAAACCGCAGGGCGGCATCGATCCGGCGATGCTGGTGGCGCTTGGCGCCGCGGCCCTGACAAGCGGCGCAATGATCTCCATGAAATCGCTGTCGAGGACCGAGCCGCCGAGCCGCATCGTGTTCTATTTCTTTGTATACGGCACGCTGATCCTGCTGATCCCGGCGGCCTTGACCTGGGTCACGCCGAACCTCGTCCAGCTCGGCTGGCTGGTGCTGGCGGGATTTCTCGGCGCCATCGGCCAGGAATTCCTGGCGCGCGCCTATTCGGCCGCCGATGTCACATTGGTGGCGCCGTTCGACTTCGCGCGCCTGCCGGTCGCCGCTTTGTTCGGGTTCGTTTTCTTCGCCGAACTGCCCGACGCCTGGTCCGGCGTTGGGGCACTGATTATCATCGGCTCCGCCCTTTATCTCGCGCGGCGCGAGTCGCAGGACCGCAAGGCGAAAATCGAGTAGAATATCTCCATGGGCACCGAAACCATCACCGTCCGGCCCGTCACCAGCGCGATCGGCGCGGAAATCGAGGGCGTCGATCTGTCGCGCGCGCTCGATAACCGGACGGCCGACGAGATTCACCGCGCCTTCCTCGACCATCAGGTGATCTTCTTCCGCGACCAGCACATCACGCCCGAAGACCAGAAGGAATTCGCGGCGCGCTTTGGACCGCTCAACATCCATCCCTTCGTCGCGCACATGCCGGGCCATCCTGAAATCCTCGAAGTGCTGAAGGATGTGGACGACGAACAGAATTTCGGCGGGTTGTGGCACATCGACCTCACCTTCCTCGAAGAACCGCCGCTGGGCTCGGTGCTCTATGCCAGGGAACTGCCGCCGACCGGCGGCGATACGCTGTGGGCCAATTTGTATACGGCCTATGAAACTCTGTCGGACGGCATGAAGCGAATGATCGACGGGCTGGTCGGCATTCACAGCGCGGTTCGGGTCTATGGGCCGGAAGACGAGACGGACTATCGCAACCGCAAGACCTCGATGGATCTCGACCAGACCGAGGAAGCGCTGGAGGAAGTCGAACATCCGGTCGTGCGCACCCATCCCGAAACCGGCCGCAAATGCCTGTTTCTGGGCGGCGGCCACTATCTCCGGCGGTTCAAGGACATGACGGAGGCGGAGAGCGCGCCGCTTTTGAACTACCTCAACGCCCACGCGGTGCGGCCCGAATTCACCTGCCGGTTTCGCTGGGAAAAGGATTCGATCGCATTCTGGGACAATCGCTGCACCCAGCATTTCGCGCTCAACGATTATGCCGGACACCGCCGTCTGATGCATCGGGTCACGATCGACGGCGACCGGCCTGTCTGATCGAGTTATCCGCGCGACAAATAAGGTCTTATGATTTTCGCCATCCCCTCGGCATCGAGGAAGGGCGGCACCAGCGTCGCGAACCCGCCATCGGGTTTCATCAGGAAAATATAGGTGCCATGGGCGTAGACGGGATTTTTGTCGCCCGGCTCGCTCGATCGTTTGGTGTGGACGTTATAGGCCTTGGCCACGGCGCGGAGTTCCGCCGCCGATCCGGTCAATCCGATCAGCTTCGGGTGCAGCCTGGGCACGGCCGCGGCCAGCGCCGCGACGGTGTCGCGCGCGGGATCGACGGTGATCAGGATCGGCTGCACCTGCGCCGCGCCGGACCCGAGCTGGTCGAGCGCCGCGACCATGCGGCGAATCCCGAGCGGGCACATGGCGCGGCAATTCGCATAGCCGAAATAGACCAGCATAAACCGGCCGCGAAACTCCTTGTCGGTGCGCCGCTGACCGGTGTGGTCGACCAGCGAGAACGGACCACCGAACTTGAACGAGAGCGGCGACGCGTGATCATGCGCTCCGGCGGCGCCAGACAAGCAGACGACGAGCGCGGCAATCTCTGCCAGGGTTTTCACCAGCCGGGCCCTAATTCTTGCTGAAATAGTCCTTGTCGGCGGCGCGGCCGAGGCCCAGCTTTCCTTCCTTGTCGATCAGCGCATTGACGCGCGGATCGTTTTCGAACCAGCGGCGCGCTTCCTTGCCGCCGGATGCGAAGCCGAACTTTTTCGCCCATTTCGGGGTGAATCGGTTGGCGCGGCGCCACTTGCCCTTGGGCGCTTCCCGCACGAACTGGAGCGCGAAGACACGATAGCCCCTATTGGTCGAGAACAGCCCGTCGGCTATCACCTGCTTGGCGCAGAAATCGATCAACTCGGCGGCCGCGCCGGCGAACGGCACGACGTTCTTGAAGGGCAGAATCAGCTTTCCCTTGCCGTCGAGCAGACCGAGCTGGCGCTTGCCGCCGCCGCAATTGGCCGGGCAATCGCCGGTAAGCTCGCACATCACATCGACCACCTTGGCCTCGAATCGCGTGGTTTTTTCGTTGGGCAGGCCCCATTTGTCGGCGGTCTGCGCGGGTGTCGCGGCGACCAGGGCGATCACGAAAATCATTGCGGCTTTCATGGCGTTACTTCCCGAACGGCTGGATACCGTTCTCGTCATGGGTATGGTTGACGATGCCGGCATCGTCGATCACCCGGCTGACCAGCAGATAATTCATGCCATCGCGCCGGTAGAGATCGCCGTCGACGGTGACTTTGTGGGTCTGGATGCGAAGCACCGCCGGGTTGGCGACGCTGGTCGTGTCCTGCTCCATTTTCAGCACCATGTAGACAACGCCGTCCTTGTCGACGATGCCGACCGGAATGCCGCCGGCGGCGCACCACAGCGCACATTGATGATGGGCCGTACCTTCCGGGTACATGATCTGGGTGATATAGCACCAGCTATCGATCACCTCGCCAGTGACCGTGACCCGCTTGGCCGTCGCGGCCGCGGGTCCCACGATCATCAGACACAGCAGCAGCGTCGTTGCGAAACGCCTCATCACATCCTCCCTTTCGTCCGAATCATAACGCTGGCTTCAATCACCGGTTATTCACGTTGCCGTGCCCGCTACATGAACAACCGTTCACCTTGCATGTCCTTGTAGATATCGGCGACCTGCTCGGCATAGCCGTTGAACAGCAGCGTCGGCACGCGCTTGCCGGTGTCGAGCACGCGTTCGCTGGCCTGGCTCCAGCGCGGATGATGCACCTCGGGATTCACATTCGCCCAGAAACCGTATTCGCGACCCTGAATGGTTTCCCAGAAAGTCTTGGGCCGGGTCTCAGTGAACTCGAGACTGACGATCCCCTTGATCGACTTGAACCCGTATTTCCAGGGCGCCGCCAATCGCAGTGGCGCGCCGTTCTGGCGCGGCAACGCCTTGCCGTAGGCTCCGGTCACCATGAACGCGAGATCGTTCGCGGCTTCGGCGATTGAAAGCCCTTCCGCATAGGGCCACGGGTACCAGGACGCGCGCTGACCGGGCGCGACGTCGGGGTTCTTGAATCCGTTGATCTGCACGTACTTCGCGGACGACAGCGGGCGCGCCAGATCAAGCAGCGCACGGAACGCAAAGCCGCTCCAGGGCACCGCCATCGACCAGGCCTCGACGCAGCGGAACCGGTAGAGCCGCTCTTCCAACGGTATTTTTTTCAGGAGATCATCGAATCCTATCTCGAACGGTTTCTCCACAAGTCCGCCAATTTTTATGGTCCAGGGGCGGATCGGCAGGGACTGCGCCTTGCGGTGGATGTTCTTAGATGAACCGAATTCGTAGTAGTTGTTATAGGTCGTCGCCAATTTCTCGGGCGTAACAGGCCGGTCCAACGTAAAGGCCGCATTGCGCGCGACCGGATAGAGATGAGCGGACGGATCGGGCGTGACCGCGGCTTTTGCTTCGACCGGCGCCTCGTCACAGCCTACCAGCCCAGCGAGCAAGGCAGGCGCGGCGAGGAGCGCTGGCCCCGCCGCGACCGCCTTGACGAAACCGCGCCTGTTCAGAAAGACGTCCTCGGGGGTGGCCGAGGATTCCGGCAACTCCCAACCGCGCGATTTTCTGATCAGCATCGGCGTTCCTCCCGCTAGATCACTTTCGGAATTAACCTATTTCGCCCCGCAGGGATTGCAGGGATTCTTCGCCGCGCACGGGTTCTTGGCCGCACACGGATTGCACGGATTTTTCGCCGCGCACGGGTTGCATGCGTTCTTCGTCGCGCAGGGGTTACAACCGCCGCGTTTCTTTGCGGCACAGGGATTACAGGGGTTGCAAGCCGCGATCTGCACCGGCGTCTCGCCGGCTTGAGCGACGGCGGCCGGCAGGGCCACCGCGCCGGTCAAGGCCATCAGCGTGCCGACCGCAACAGCCGTGCTTTTCAGGTTTTTGCGTCGATTTGTGGGCATGTTCGCCTCTCCGTTCAGGTTGGGAATACTCAGGAAATTTCTGAGCCCGCCGATCCTGACAAACGAATGCAATGTCCCGATAAAGAAGTCTTAAAGATTTTGTAAAGATCGATCCCGCTTAGCCTGGCAACGTGAACCAGAAGCGCGTGCCGGCGGGATCGCTTTCAACGCCAACCTGGCCGCCATGGGCCTCGATCAACTCCTTCACGATCGCCAGGCCGATGCCGGCGCCGCCGGTATCGCGCGAGCGTGAACGTTCCGGCCGATAGAAGCGCTCGAACAAGTGCCCGAGATCCTGGGTTGGAATTTCCGGCCCTGAATTCGCGAATTCAACGGTTACGCCGTCGGGCGTCCGCGCCGTCGTTACCGAAAACGAACCGCCGTCGGGCGTATGCTGCCACGCGTTCTGAACCAGGTTCCGGAGCACCTGGACCAGCTTGTCGCTGTCGGCCGACACCGTCGCGGCCGTGGGATCGCAACTGATTTCGATTGAAATCCGTCTCTTGTCGAATTGCGGCCGGTCGATCCCGATCGCCCGATGGATCAGTTCGTCCAGCGCGACCTCGGCGCGGTCGAGAAAGGCGAGCGCGGCGTCGGCCTTGGTCAATTGCTGGAGATCCTCGACCAGGCGCACCAGACGCATGATCTCTTCGCGCAGGATCGCATGGGTCTCGGGCGTGGGCGGCACCACGCCGTCGGACAGGCCTTCCAGATAGCCACGCACATTGGTCAGTGGCGTGCGAAGCTCATGGGCGATATCGCCGACCATGCGTTTGCGGAGCGATTCGAGCCGTTCGAGACTGTCCGACATGG
The DNA here is from genome assembly GCA_964587515.1 of uncultured Rhodospirillaceae bacterium. GTDB lineage: Bacteria > Pseudomonadota > Alphaproteobacteria > MPNO01 > MPNO01 > CAZPMO01. The sequence continues at coordinate 18,542 of CAZPMO010000029.1, forward strand.
AATTGAACGCCTCGCCCAACTGACCCACCTCGTCGCCCGATGTGATCTCGACGCGCGCCTTGTAATCGCCGGACGCGATCCGCCGGGTGACCTCCGACATTTCGGCCAGTCATCGCGGGAGAACACCTTGCCGGGCCGGGCCATCAGGGCCTGGAGGAGCTTGAACTCCGACGGCGTCAAGGGCACGGCCGCGCCGTCGACGGTCAGCTTGTGTTTTTCCGGATCGAGCGCCAGGGTGCCGCGGCGCAGAACGGCGGTTTCCGCGTTCCCACCGGTTCGCCGGAGAATGGCTTTCACCCGTTCGACAAGCTCGCCCGGACTGAACGGCTTGACCACGTAATCGTCGGCGCCGATGGAAAATCCGACGATGCGGTCGATCTCCTCGGCCCGCGCGGTCAGCATCAGCACCGGCACCTGCGAGACCTTGCGCAGTTCGCGGCAGAGATCGGCCCCATCCATGCCGGGCAGGTTGAGATCGAGCACCACGAAACACGGGTGGGCTTCGGTAGCCAGGCGCAGCCCTTCGCGTCCGTCATGGGCGACCAGCGTGGAAAACCCCGCATCGCTGAGATAACGCTCGACCAGCGCCGCGATATTGCGGTCGTCCTCGACAATGAGTATCGGATCGGAAATGACGAATGGCCTCAGCTAGCTTCTTACCCGCCGAATATGGAGGCGACCGGCCGCAATTGCGAGCCGTACCGGTCTAACCCTTGAGCAATTCGGGATTTATCACGTTGATCGGCGCGCCATCCTGGTAGGCGAGGATCTGGTCGAATATTTCAGTGAACTGGATCTGATATCCGGCACGCGTGACATAGCCGATATGCGGCGTGCAGATGACGTTCTCCATGTAAAACAAAGGGTTGTCCGTATCGCGCATGGGCTCGTCGTCATAGACATCGACCGCCGCCATACCGGGACGGCCGGCCTTCAGCGCCGCCACCAGCGCACCTTTTTCGACCAAAGGCGCGCGGCTGGTATTTACCAGCAGCGCGGTTGGCTTCATGCGCGCGAGATCGGCCCCGGTCACGATGCCGCGTGTCGTGTCATAGAGCCGCATGTGCAGGGTGATCACGTCGCAGGTCTCGAAGAACGCTTCCTTGCTGGGCGCGACCGTGAAGCCGTCGGCCACGGCGCGCGCGCGCGAGGCCTCGCTGGCCCAGATAACCACGTCCATGCCGAACGCGAGGGCGTAATCGGCGACCGCGCGGCCGATCCGGCCGTAGCCGAAGACTCCGAGCGTGCGACCGCGTAGGGTCATGCCGACGCCGATCTGCCATTTTCCGGCCTTGAGCGCGGACATCTGTTGCGGGATCTGGCGCATCGCCGCGATGATCAGACCCCAGGTCAACTCGGCGGTGGCATATGACGGCGTGCCCGGATGTTGGCTCGACGATACGATCACGCCGAGCCGGGTGCAGTCGTCGACATCGATGTGGGGATAGACGCTTCTCTGACTGATCAGCTTGAGATCGGGCAATCGCTCGAGCAGGGAAACCCGGATTTGGGTGCGCTCGCGGATCAGAACCAGCGCCTCGGTATCGCCGAGCCGCTCGGCCAGCACGTCGTCATCCTGAACGTGATCGTTCCATATGGCGACGTCATGACCGTCCAGCTTCGCGAAACATTCGAGCGTGCGCACGGTGTCGAAATAGTCGTCGAGTATGGTGATGTTCATTCTAATTCCCGCCGATCGGCGAGAAGGTGCAGGACCGGACGCCGCCGTCGACCAGAATATCCGAGCCGTTGATGTAGGACGCGCCCGAGGACGCGAGAAAGACCGCCACGCTGGCGATTTCCTCGCATTCGCCGGGCCGCCCCATGGGAATATGGGATGTAAGCACCTCGCCGATTTCGGTCTGTCGCTCATCCTCGCCCGACCAGTGTCGCGCCGTGGCCGGCGATTTGATCAGCCCCGGGCTGATGCTGATGGCGCGTATGTTATGGGGCGCGCCCTCGGCGGCAAGCATGCGCGTCAGTCCCATTACGCCGGCCTTGGTGGCGCCGTGCGCCGCCGTGCGCAGCGGAAGAAACTCGAGATGCCCCGATATGGAGGCGGTGTTGAGGATGACCCCGCCGCCGCGCGCGACCAGATAGGGCCACACCGCCAGCGTCGTGACATAGGGCATGGTGAGCTCGTATCGCAGCGTGAGGTCCCATTCCTCCACGGTCGAATTCGCGAACGGGACGCGCGCGCGAAGCGACCCCGCGTTGTTGTAGAGAACGTCGATGCCGCCCCAAGCGTCGTTCGCGGCCCTGGCCCATGCTTCAGCGTTCTCCAGTTCGCTCAAATCGAGAGGCTGCATCGAGCGCATTTCCCCGCCTTCATCCGTCACCATTTGGACGGTCTCTTCCGCTTCGGCGATTTTCACATCGCATCCGAAGACTTTCGCACCGGCCCGCGCGAACGCCAGCGCGGCGGCCCGGCCCTGGCCACCGGCGGTGCCGGAAATCAGTACGATTTTGTCCTTCAGATCTTCCATGACCCCTCCAAAATTTTTGGTCGCAACATCAATCGACTAATCTGAATATCCGTGACACGATTGGCGCGGTCAATCGACGAAATCGCGCGGCCAATAGCCGAAAATATCATTCGCAGTGGGAGAATATTATGCGTGGATCGATACGTGGGAAACCCGATTTACCAGCCGCGCCGACGCCGAGAGAAGGCCAGAACTTTGTCCTGGACAAAGATTTGCGTGGTTACCTGAAGACCAACGAAGATGTCGTCACGGTGATCACCAAGCCGGTCAGTATAGAGAAACTCGGCGCCATCGCGGCGCAGAGCGAAAATCCGATCCTCTTCGAGAATATCATCGAAAAGCCCGGATTCAGGGTGCTCGATATCCTGGTGAAAAACCGCAACCTTCAAGCGCGCGCCCTTGGCGTCAGCGAAGATGAATTCCTGAAAACCCTCGCCTTTCGGCTGCGCCAGCCGCCGCGCGGCGTCGTCAACGTAAAGACGGGACCGGTCAAGGAAGTTGTTCTCACGGGGGCGGATCTCGATATCCGTAAACTGCCGATCTGTTACCAGTCCGACGTCGATCCCAATCCCATGATGACGTGCATGAGCTGGGTCCGCGATCCGTTGACCGGTCATTACAATGTGATGAACGCCCTGACCACGGTTACCGGACCGGATACGGGTTTCAGCCTGTTCGTGTCGC
>CAZPMO010000029.1:21721-34137 GCA_964587515.1 uncultured Rhodospirillaceae bacterium
CGACACGACGGTGATCTTCAAGAGATATATGGAAATGGGGGTCACGGAGGTGCCCATCGCCTTCGTCGCCGGCATTCCTCCGGCTTATGAGATCATGGGAAATTACGCCGGCGTTCACATGGATTCATGGGGCGAGACCGACATGTTCGGCACCATCATGGATCAGGACGTGGAAATGGTGCCGTGCGAGACCATCGACCTCACGGTGCCGGCCGAAGCGGAGATCGTGATCGAGGGCCTGCTGCAGCTCGGCGAAACCTCGGTAATGGATTGCGGGCCCAACCCGCAGATGTACGGCATCCCCGCGAAAGTGCCGCAACCGACGGTCAAATTCACTGCGATCACCATGCGCAAGGACAAGCCCATTTACCGCGCGGTCCAGACCGTGCCGGAGACCGACCATCAGATCCTGCCGCGCCTCTGTCACGAGGCCGTGCTCTATAACCGGTTGTGCGAGATGGGCGTCGAGGTGACGGATGTCCGGTTCCCGACCTGGGGCGGGGCGATGTCGTGCATTATCAAAATCGCCGGCACGCCGCGCGAAGGAGTCGTTACCGACGCCCTGCTAACGGTGATGAGCACACCCTACAACAACGCCAAGCTGGCCGTGGCGGTCTCGGAAGATTCCGACATCGACGATCCGGGCTCCATCTACCACGCGATCGCGACCCGGTCCGACCCGGCGCTCGATGTGACGATTGTTCCCAGAACCAGGGGGCATCCGGGCGATCCGTCGGGGAAGCCGATTGCAGGGGACCCCTTCAACCGCGTCGCCGGCAAGATGGCCATCGACGCGACGGTGAAGGCGCGCCTCGAGCCGGCCGATTTCAAGCGGGTGTGGCCGAAGGACTGGGAAGACACCGATATCGCGGACTACCTGGATTAGGAATTCATCGCCCTCTGGAGAATTTCCGCCAACTCGGATCTTCGATAGGGTTTGCGGATGAACCAGGGACGTTCACCGTCCGGGCCCAATTCGTTAACTTCGCCATCCGGATAGCCCGATGAAAAAACCACTTTCAGGCCGGGACGAAGTTCGCGCGCGGCTTCGGCGATATCGGGACCGCTCATGCCGCCGGGCAACACCACGTCGGTGAACAGCACATCGATGCCCGGATCATCGCGCAGCCGCGCCAAGGCCGAACCGCCGTCCTCCGCCTCGATCACGGCGCAACCGAGTTGCGACAACAGATGGACCACCAGGTCACGAACGCCCGCGTCGTCTTCCACCACAAGGACGGTAATTTCGACGTTCGCCAGCCCATCGGGAGAAATTTCATGCTGATGAAAAGTGCGTGTCTGTTCCTGGGCGCGCGGCAGGAATAACCGCACCTGGGTGCCGCTTCCCAAGGTGCTTTCGATATCGACGAAACCCGCCGACTGGTCGACGAAACCAAGGATCATGCTGAGACCGAGCCCGGTTCCCTCGCCGACTTCCTTGGTCGCGAAGAATGGCTCGAAGACATGCGCCAGTATATCGGGCGACATACCGACACCGCCGTCGGACACTTCCAGCATCACATAATCACCGGCAGCGACATCCGGGTGTTCCGAGAGCTGCCGGGCATCCATGGATCGGTTGGAGGTGGTGATCGTGATCTTCCCACCTTGCGGCATGGCGTCGCGGGCGTTGAGCAAGAGATTTAAAAGAGCGCTTTCCACCAGGCCGGGATCGGCGACCACCGGCCAGACATTTTCGGCAAGCGCAATTTCCACGGAAACGGTTTCGCCGAGCATCCGCTGCAACATGCCGCGCGTGCCGCGTACCAGCGAATTCAACTCAAGCTGCTCGATTTTGAGGTTCTGCTTGCGCGAGAAGGTGAGAAGTTGCTGTGTCAATTCGGCGCCACACATGGCGCCTTTCATCGCCAGCGAGGCGAATTCATCTACCCTGGCATCCGAATTATGATCCATGGCCATTTCCAGATTTCCGACAATGACCATCAGCAGATTGTTGAATTCGTGCGCGACGCCGCCGGTAAGCTGACCGACCGCCTCGATTTTCTGGGCCTGACGAAGCTGTTCCTCCGCCTTTTTACGGTCGGTCAGGTCAAGAAAAATTCTCAGAATCGCAACATCGCCTTCCCAATGAATGCGCTGTGCGAACGCCTGGATGGGAACGACCGAACCATCCTTTCGCAGTCCGTCGAATTCGTAGGTAAGCGAGGTTGCCGCGCCTGATTCCAGATTTCGCGAATTCTCCTTGACGCGGACTCGGTCTTTTTCGGCGATCAAACCGTAGGCCGATGATTTCAAAATCTCATCGGGCGAGTCATAGCCGAACACCGTCGCGCCTGCGCGGTTGGCGAATATCCGGCCTCTGCTCGCACTTCCGATTTGAATGCCGAGATCGGAACCCTCGATGAGATCGCGATAACGCGCTTCGCTTTCGCTCAAGGCGGCGGCGGTTCGTTGTTGCTCCGAAATGTCTTCGATGATTCCGATGATGTACAGAAATTCACCATTTTGGTCGCGGACAATGGAGGACGCGAGGCGGGCGGGGAAAATTTCCCCGTCTTTACGCTGATATTCCTTTTCGAAGCGGACTGAATCATGACTTCCGGTAATCAAGTCGTTGAAACGTTCCATACTGCGTTGCACATCTTCCGGGGCAGTCAGGGAGACGATGCTTTCGCCGATGAGGTCGTCCCTGCTGGCGCCAAACAGCTCCGAAAATGCGGGGTTGCCGTCCACGAGAATGCCGTTTTTATCCCACAGCGCGATCCCTGTGGGAGCATCCTCGAAGATGGCGCGAAACTGCGCTTCTCTTACCCGAAGTGTCTCTTCGACATTTTCGCGATCGGCAATCGAGTCGCGGAGGCTTCGGTTCAACATGATTACCGAATGATAACGCCACCACGCCATGGCGAGCATCATCAGGAAAATCAGCCCCCCAAAAACCCAGGCGAATTGCGGTGTCAACCAGAAGGGCTGATTTACGCCGTACCATCTCATGTAGATCGCCTGGTAAGGCTTGGTACCGACGAATTCGGCAACCGCCTTGTTCAGGGTGGAGAGAAGTTGGACATCATTCTTCCTCACCCGAATGCCGCGTTTGATTTCTCGGAGAGGCGCGCCCGCGATCTTGATCCGGTTTTCGACCCTGATCTGTCTGGCGAGGCTCAGAAGAACGGGCTGCGGGTACACCAGGGCATCGACGCGACCGGCGATCAGTTCGAACAACGCTGATCGAACATCCGGAAAAACCTGGACCTGGATGTCCTTTCGGTTACCGAACATGTACTTACTTATGTTCTTTTCGACGACCGCGAGCCTTCGTCCAACCAAATCGGCGGCATTTTTTATGTAATCGGTGCTTTCGCGAACGAACAGTGAAACCACGAAGGTTTCAACGGGATCAGTGAAAGCGAAAGCTCCCAGTCGCTCCGCGACGATGCCGCTGTTGGGAATGACATCCGCCTCGCCGCTCTGAAGGACCTCGACGGTTTCGCCGAAATTTTCCACGATCTTGTATTTAACGGTCAAGTTCGCGCGCGCCGCGATTTCGTTCATCACGTCGATCGCGAAACCAAAGGGCTTGCCGGCGCTATCGACCTGATACTGGGGCGGCCAGGAACGGGGAACCACGGCCGTAATTTCGCGGGCCTCAGGGACTCGCGCCGCTTGTTCCTGCCCTGCGGCGACCATGGGCTGAGCGAGAAATAGCGCGGCCAAACATGCGGGCAGCAGCGATCTCGATTTGACCTTCGAAACTGTCAAAATAGCCTACCATTGAGACGCCAGTCTCCCGGCATCGGCAAAACGCGCGCGCCATGAACGCCAGGATCAAATTACGAAATCGATACCGGGTCAGGATGGTTAACAACCGGTTAACAAATGGTTAACGCCAACCGTGCGGCACGCGTCGCACGCGCAGTAATCGGCCTCGATTTGGCGTTACATCGCGACCTTTGGTCCGCTAGTCTGGCGGCAGTAATTGGGGAACATCGGACAGGAGATCCTCATGCCGCTCGGCCACCTCAACCATATCCAGATTCGCACCGCGAAGCTCGATGCGACCCGCGATTTCTTCGTCGACATTCTTGGACTGAACGACGGCTTCCGGCCCAACTTTCCGGAACGGGGGCACTGGCTCTACTGCCATGACAGCGACGTTCCCTTCGTCCATCTGACCGAGGACCCCTCGGACGGCGAGCCCCGCACCAGCCGGGGCGCGACCGGCAGCGGGCTCGATCATATGGCGATGTTCGGGACCGATGTGGAGGAGATGATCGATCGGCTTGAAAAGAACGGCGTCGAGTATGAAAAGGTGGTGGCGCGCGGCGGCGCGATGATCCAGCTCTATGTGCACGAACCCAACGGGCTGAAGATCGAGCTCGGCTATTTTCCGGACGAGGAAACGGCCGCCTCGTAATACGAAAGGTCGATATATTTATCGAGACCGGCAAGTTCCTTGCGGGGCTCGCCGAACTGATTCCTAAGTTCCAGCACCGTCGTTAGCCCCGCCATGGACAGTTTTGCCTTAGGCGTCAGTCCTTCGCGCCCGGAGGTAAGCTGGCCGACCGCCTTTTCCGCCGCCGCCCCGGACATGCCCTCGCGGTTCCGGGCGAGAATTTCGGCCGCCTCGGCGCGGTTCGCGGCTTCGAAAATCCAGTCGAGACAGGCGACATAGGCGCGGATGAAGCCGGTCAGTATGTCCGGATGCGCCGCGGCCCAGCCCCGACAGGCGGAACCGACGGCGCTTTGATAGGCCTCGAACACATCGAGGCTGTTGTCCAGCACGCGCAACCCGCTCGAAAGCTCGCCCGACATATAATTATCGGTCATGATCGCACCGGCATGTTCGCCCGCCTTCATGGTCTCCCAACGGCTCGTGCCGACCGGGATCAACTCATAGTCATCCGGCGTTAACCCACCGATCTCCAGCATCTTGCGCAGCACCAGAACGAAGCCGGTCGACACCGCGTCGACCGCGAACGTCTTGCCCTTGAGATCGGCATAGCTCCGGATTTCCGGCTGCACCACGAGTTGCAGGTTCATCTGGGCGACGCCCATGAAGGCGAACAGATCGGTTTCGGTATCCGGGATCACCGAGCCCTGCCCTTCCTGATAGGCGAGAATGTTGTCGAAGGCGCCGATCGCGATCTGGTATTTTCCGCCTATCAGATTGGTCATCTGATAGGTCGACGTCGGCGTCGTGGTGAGGTTTATGCGGAGACCCTGGTCACTGAACAGGCCCTTCGCCTCGCCGACATAGATCGGCAGGACGGTGGTGTTCGGAAAGACGATGACCTCGAGGGTCGTAAAACTCACCGCTTCGCGATCGCCTTGACCTTGCGCTGGGCGCGGCCGTTATATTCCGACAACGGGCGGATCAGCTTGTTGCTGGCGTTCTGCTCCAGGAAATGCGCCGCCCACCCGGTAATCCGGCTCATCACGAAGATCGGCGTGAACATGTCGATATCGAAGCCCATCAGGTAATAGGCGGGCCCGGCCGGAAAATCGAGATTGGGGTGGATGTTCTTTTCTTCCAGCATCACCTTCTGGAGCGCGTCGGACATGCGGGTCCAGCTATCGTCGCCCTTCCATTTGGCGAGATCGTCGAGACAGGCGCGCATGGTGGGCACCCGTGAATCACCCCACTTGTAAACCCGGTGGCCGAAGCCCATCACCAGCTTCTTCTTGGCGATCGCGTCGCGCATCCAGCGCTCGCCCTTGGCCGGATCGCCGATCTCGAGGAACATGTGCATTACGGCTTCGTTGGCGCCGCCATGCAGCGGCCCCTTCAGCGACCCGATTCCGCCGGTCACCGCCGAGTATATGTCCGAGCGCGAGGACGTGATCACCCGCGTCGTGAAGGTGGAGGCGTTGAAGGAATGTTCAGCATAGAGGATCAACGAGATATCGAAGGCGCGGATCACCTCTTTGGGCGGCACCTTGCCGAAACACATATGGAAAAAATTCTCGGCCATCGATAGGTTGGGCTTCGGGCGGTAGCGGCTCTTGCCGTTGCGAAAACGGTAATCGGTCGCGATCATCGTCGGAATCTTCGCCAACAGGTCCATCGCGCGCCGCAGATCGGTCTTTTCGGCCTCGCCGCCCCACGCGATTTCCGTGGTGCCGAGATAGCTGACCGCTGTCCTGAGGGTATCCATCGGGTGCGCGGATTTGGGGAAGCGGCGGATCACCTCCACATGGTCGCGGCTGATGTCGCGGCGCTTGCGCTCGTCGCGCCGGAACGCGGCAAGCTGTGATTTATTGGGCAGCTCGCCTTTGAGCAACAGATAGGCGACCTCTTCGAAACAGCAATGCTGGCACAGATCCTGCACCGCATAGCCGCGATAGGTCAGCGAGTTGGTCTCCGGCATGACCTTGGATACGGCGGTCTCGTCGACCACCACACCGTCGAGCCCCTTGTAAATTTTCGGCCCCGACGCCTTCGCCTTTGCCTTTGCCGTCGCCATTTCCGTCTCCCCCTCTAATTTTCGTGTTTTCTTACAGCTTGAAATTATAAAGGTTCTGGTCGTAGTCGTTGTAGTCCTCATAGCGGATCACGTCGTAAAGCCGCTGACGGGTCATCATCCTGCCGACCGAATTGGCCTGGGTGCCCGCGACCTTCAGGGTATCGAGCCCTTCTTCCACCGCGCCCATGGCGAGCCGCATCGTGGTAACCGGGTAGATCACGATGTTGTAGCCGAGATTTTCGAGCTGGGCCTTGGTCAGCAGCGGCGTCTTGCCGAATTCCGTGAGATTGGCCAGCAGCGGCACGTCGAAAGCCGCGCGGAAGGCCTCGAAATCGGCTTCCGAGTTCATCGCCTCGGGGAAGATCGCATCGGCCCCGGCATCGACATAGGCCTTGGCGCGCGCGATCGCGGCGTCGAGCCCTTCTGAGGCCTTGGCGTCGGTGCGCGCCATCAGCAAAAAGTTGGGATCGCGCTTGGCGTCGGCGGCGGCGCGAATTTTCTGCACCATGGTCTCGGTGTCGATGATGATCTTGTTGTCGAGATGGCCGCAGCGCTTGGGATTGAGCTGATCCTCCATATGGCATCCGGCGAGGCCGGCCTCTTCGAGTTCCTGCACCGTGCGCGCGGCGTTCATGGCTTCGCCGAAGCCGGTGTCGATGTCGATCATCGCCGGCAGATCGGTGACGCGCGCGATCTGGCGACCGCGCTGAGCGACCTCGGAAAGCGTCGTCAGACCTATGTCGGGCAAACCGAGATCCGCCGACAACGCCGCACCGGAGATATACACGCCGTCGAAGCCTTTCTCCTGGATCAGCAGCGAGACGATGGGCGCGTGGGCGCCGGGGAACTGCAAAAGTTGGCCGGTCGCGAGCGCCTTGCGAAAATCCGCCCGTTTCTCGGCGGCGGTCTTCGTTCCGAACAGCATCAGAATATTCCCCTGCTATCGCGGATATTGTTGACCAGCGTCGCGGGATCGACGGCGACGTTGATCGCGGCGACCTCGCCCGCGTCAAGATCAGGCAGGCGCTGGACGAGATCGAGGAAGCGGCGGGATTCGCTCGCATCGAGCAACCCATCCGTCAGGGTCTCGAATTTGCGGATGTAATCGGCGCGCGCGAACGGCCGGGCGCCCGCCGAGTGGGCGTTGGCGACGGCAAGTTCGTCGACCAACGAGGTGCCGTCGGCAAACACGATCTCCAGCCGTCCGCCGAAGGCGCGCTTGTTTGGATCGGGCTCGTGATAGCGCGCCGTCCAGTCCGGATCCTCGACGGTCGAGACCTTGTTCCACAGCCGAACGGTATCGTCGCGGGCGGCGCGCTCCGGCGTATAGGAGCGCACATGGTGCCATTCGCCGTCCTGGAGCGCGACGGCCAGAATATACATGATCGAATGGTCGAGCGTTTCGCGGCTCGCCTTGGGATCCATCTTCTGCGGATCGTTGGCGCCGGTACCGATCACGTAATGGGTATGGTGGCTGGTATGCAGCACGATGCGGTCGATCTTGTCGAAATCGTCGATCTTGTCACGCATGCGAAAGGCCAGATCGATGATCGCTTGGCTCTGATATTCGGCGGAATGCTCCTTGGTGTAGGATTCGAGGATCGCGCGCTTGGGCTCGCCGGCGTCGGGCAGCGGCACGGTATATTGGGCGTCCAGGCCGTCCAGAATCCAGGCGATGACGCTGTCTTCGCCTTCGTAAATCGGCGACGGCGCGCCTTCGCCCCGCATACAGCGGTCGACGGCCTCGATAGCGAGCTTCCCCGCGTGCGACGGCGCATAGGCCTTCCAGCTCGAAATCTCACCCTTGCGGGACTGGCGCGTCGAAACCGTGACATGCAGCGCCTGCTGGACCGACTGGTAGATGGTTTCGGTATCGAGACCCAACAGCGTGCCGATCCCGGCCGCCGCCGAGGGGCCGAGATGAGCAATATGGTCGATCTTGTGCGCGTGCAGGCAAATGCCTTTCACCAGATCGATCTGAATTTCGTAACCGGTCGCGATGCCGCGCACCAGGTCGCGCCCATCGCGTCCCAACTGCTGGGCGACCGCGAGGACGGGCGGAATATTGTCGCCCGGGTGCGAATAATCGGCGGCCAGGAAGGTGTCATGAAAATCGAGCTCGCGGACCGCGGTGCCGTTGGCCCACGCCGCCCATTCCGCCGCGAAACGCTGTTCCAGGGGCATGCCGAACACCGCCGCGCCCCGATCGTTCGCGGCGCGCGAATGTGCCAACGCCTGAGAGCGGGCATTGGCCACCGGAGCCCGGTTGATCGCCGCCACGGCGACCGAAGCATTGTCGATGATACGATTTATCACCATATCGACCACTTCCGGCGCGAGGTCGACGGGATCGGCGGCGATCTCGGCGATCTTCCACGCAAGCTGGTCCTTTCGGGCCGGGGTCTGCTTCGAAGGATAAACCTTAACTATATGATCTTGCGTCACTATTTGGACTCATGTTGGGGGTGCAAAGGGAAATGGCATCATAGCCGAATCGCGATCCTGGGGACACTAAGACACCAGTTCAGGGCTAGGTTCCGGCAGCGTCTCGCCAATTGCTTCCAGCAGCGCGTCGGGATTGACCGGCTTGTGCAACAATCGGAAACCGCCTTCGACCGCTTCACGGAGACGTTCCGGGGCGGTATCTCCGGTGATGATGATCCCGGGCACCTCGGCGCCGATGGCGCGCTGGATCCGCTCGATCGCCTGTATGCCGCTTTCGGGATCGCTGAGCCGGTAATCCGCGATGATCAGTTCAGGCGCCGGCCCAAGCGACTCCAGCGCTTCGGAAACCGTGCGCACGGCAACGACCTCGAACCCGGCCTCGGATAGCACCTGTTCCATCCCCACCAGCACGGCGTCATCTTCGTCGATAACCAGGACGCGTCCCTCGGCGACGAAATCGTCGACCTCCGGCGCCGCGTCATCCACCGGCCAGGCCGGCGAGACGAACTCGACCACCGGCGCCTCCACCCAGAACATCGACCCCTTACCAGGGACCGAGCGCGCCCCGATTTCATGCCCAAGAAGCTCGGCGGTGCGCTTGATGATGGGGAGACCGAGGCCCAACCCCTTACTGCGGTCCCGCGCCGGATTGTCGATCTGATAGAATTCCTCGTAAACGCGGCTCAGTTCCTGTTCGGAAATGCCGATCCCGGTATCCCAGACTTCTATCCGCAGCATGTCTCCCCTTCGACGACAACCCACCAGGATGCGGCCTTCACGGGTATAGCGGATCGCATTGGAAACATAGTTGAGCACGATACGTTCGAGCAACGCGCTGTCGCTGTGGACCATGACGCTGGACGGCACGACCCTCAATTCCACGCCCAAATTCTGGGCGTGCAAGGCGAATGTCGTCTCGGTGTCCCTAAGGACCTCGCAAACCGAAAATTGGTGAAATTCAGCCTGCACCACACCCGCCTCGAGCCTTGAGATATCGAGCAACGCGTTCAGCAGGTTCGACATCACCTCGCTGGACATGCGGATGTTGTCGATCAGTTCCTCGACTTCCCTGTCACCCCGTGTTTTGCGGGCCAGCGAATAAACGAACAGGTTCAACGCCTGGATCGGTTGGCGAAGATCATGGCTCGCCGCGGCGAGGAAGCGGGACTTCGCCGCGTTCGCGCTCTCCGCATTTTCCTTGGCTTCGCGCAACGCCTCCTCGGCCCGGGTGCGTTCGGTTATATCGCGGAGAATGACCTGGATCGCGGGGCGTCCGTCCCACATCACGGCGGCCGCGATGCGATCCGCATTAAATTCCGAACCGTCAATCCTGAGGAGTACCGATTCCGAGGGTTCAGATGCACCATTTTGTTCGAGCATTTGCTTTCGCTGTTCCTGGATCCTTTTTTTATCGCGCTCGCGAATGAAACTCATCGGATGCGCACTGAGAACCTCTTCCCGGTTTTTAGCGCCGAATATCCTTACCACGGCATCGTTGGCGAATAGACACTGTTCACCATCGTGGACCAGCACCGCTTCCGGCGACTGTTCGACGAGACGCCGATAAGTTTCCTCGCTGTTTTTTAACGCGGACTCCACCATGTCGCGTTCCGACATTCTGGCTTGAAGGTCTTGCGTTACCTGCTCAAGTTCTCCGGCCTTGGTTTTGAGTTCTCGTTCGAGTCGGGCATGCGCCTCGCGTATTTGCTTGACCTCGCGCGCCCGTTCCGAGATATCCCGAATGATGACCTGTATAGCGGGCTTTCCATCCCACAAGGTCGAGGCGGCGGCCCGTTCGGCGTTGAATTCCGATCCATCGAGCCGATGCAGCACGGTTTCGGAAAGCTCATAATGCGTGGGCCCTTCCAACATCGTCCGGACGCGTTCCTGAAAATCTTCGCGGCGGTCTTCCGGTATCAATTCTCCCAAGTTGACCGATAGCATCTCGTCCATGTTTTTCGCGCCGAAAACCCGTAGCGCCGCGTCATTTGCAAAGAGATTCCGTTTGCCGTCATGCACCAGCACGCTTTCAGGCGATTGCATGGCCAGGCGGCGAAAACTTTCCTCGCTGCTCTTAAGCGCGTACTCGACGCGATCGCGTTCGGCCAGTCGCTCCTGAAGGCCGGTATTTACCAGCTCCAGTTCACGAGTCCGATCCCGGACTTCGACATCGAGATGATCTCTCGATTCACGCATTTCCGCGCGCGTCTCGGCAAGTTTTCGCGCGGAGCTCCTGTCAAGACGGAGGAGTACCGCCGTAAGCCAAATCACGCACAACGCAAGTGCCCGGTTAAGCAGTACGACCCAGTGCAACCCGCCCTCGGGCGACAGAAAATAACCACCCAGCGTCAACACGCTGCCGATTGCGGCCAGCACCCAGACATCCCATTTGCCGTGCAACCAGAGACCGAACAGCACGATGCCGACATAGGGTATGCCGGCGGCAACCCCGAGCGGCATCGCCAGATCGACGGAAAATACCAACGCCGAAATCAATAAAATGACCGCCCACAAGACCGGCCTATTCCATTTTCGCATATCCGCGTTCATTTGAGCGCGCTATCGCCTCGCTTCATAAATTACAGCGGAAGCCGCAACACCATATGATATGGGGTCAACCCGGTCGACGGCCAACCACAATTTCGTCTCACCCGCTCCACCGTCGGTGCGTTCCGTCACCGCGTAAACTGGTTTAAGATGCGCGGCTTCAAGAAATATGACCGGGAACGCGAGACCCATGAGCGGACACGTATTACGCCTATTCATCGACAAATTCGAGCCGCGCGCGCGGCTCGATCACGAATTGCCGCCCGGCAATCGATATCTCTACGTCGCCGAAGGCATGTCGACGCTACGCGCCGGCGACGCGGCGGCGACGCTGGCGGCCAACTCGGGCTGGTTTCACACCGGTGCGCTGGATGCGGTCGCCGGCGCCGACGGCGCGACCCTCTTGCGCTGGGAACTTTACCGCTTGCCGCAGCCGGATCACGGAATCGCCATGGGGACCAGCATCGAATCGCGCATGCTTTTGGATTCCGAAATGACGCTCGATGATTCCGACGGCTATCTATTGCGCGGCGACAAGGTCGAGTTGCCGCCGGGCGGCATCGCCTATACCCACACCCATCAGGGCGGCGGCACGCGCTGCCTGCTGAAGGGCGCGTTCAATGTCGACGTCGAGGGCGAGACCAAATCCATCGCCCCCTACGAAGCATGGTTCGAGCGCGGCCCCGACCCGGTATACGCCTGGGCGCCAGACGACGAACCGGGACATTTCGTGCGCGTCATGATCCTGCCCCGCCGTCTGAAGGGACAAAGCTCGATTTCTTACGTAAACGACGAGGACCGCGACAAGCCCAAGCGGCAGACATACACAATCTTCTCAGACGAGTTCATCGAGATATGACCACAACCATCAACCAGCGCACCGGCGGCCAGATCCTGGTCGACACCCTGAAAATCCATGATGTCGACACCGCGTTCTGCGTTCCCGGCGAGAGCTATCTGGCGACGCTGGATGCGCTCTTCGATTCGCGCGACGACATC
>CAZPMO010000030.1:0-33735 GCA_964587515.1 uncultured Rhodospirillaceae bacterium
GCCGATTCGACGGAATCTTAAATCCGATTCAAACTAAACGGGCGATGCTCTAGTCGCGGTTACCCAGCAAGCGGAGAAGAAAAATGAACAACATGATGAAGTCATAATAGAGTTCCGCCGCACCCATTACCGCAAGCTTGCCGATGGTCGCCTCGTCATAGTGCTCGGCATAGGCCTCTTTGATTTTTTGGGTGTCGTAGGCCGTCAGTGCGGTAAATAAGATGACGCCGACCACGGAAATCATGAATTCCATCATCGCGCTGTGGAAGAACCAGCTTACGATGATCGCGATGAACAAGCCCAACAGCCCCATCATCAGGAATGTCGTCCAGCCGGATAGATCCTTTTTCGTCGTATAACCGTAAATGCTCATTCCGGCGAACATTGCCGCGGTGATGAAAAAGACGCGGGCAATGCTGGTTCCCGTGTAAACGATGAATATCGACGAAAGCGACAATCCCATCGCGATCGTAAACAGCCAGTACACCGCCTGCGCCATGGTAAGGCTCATCTTGTGCAGTCGGGCGCCCATGAAAATGAAAAATATTAGTGGAGAAAATGCCAAGACCCACATCAGCGGCGTGCCGTAAATGAGCCGCAGCATCGGCTCTGAACCTGCAACGAGGTATGCGACGATGCCGGTCACCGCGACACCCGAAGCCATATAGTTGTAGACGCGCAGCATGTGCGCGCGGAGACCCGCGTCGAACTGCGCCTGGACCTGCGTATCACCGGATACGACGATCCGTTCGGTTCCCAAAGCCATTTTCATCCTCTTGAGTTCTGATTCCCAGACTGGGCTAACATATGTGGTCGGACGGCTGAAAATCAAGGGGTTCCACAACCCGCGCCCGGCCTAGCCAAATAGGGTTAACTATCTTTAATCATTGCCGGTTTTGGGCCTGGCGCCAGCGATTACTCGGCCGCGTGGAGATGTCCCGTCGGGTCCGAGGAATCGCGGCGGCGGGCGGCGTAGACCTCCGACCAGTCGGCGTCGCGGTCGGCCAGGAAATCGCCGCCGCGCGCGCCCAGCGCCACTTCCGGATCATCGACCCCGGGCGGCGCCGCGCCGTCCTTCTGAAACGCCCGCGCCGCCCGCAACAGGCGGCGGCGCGTCTGGGTGATCATGTGGTCGGAAGGCGCGAGCTGTTCGAAGCCGTGATCGACGATCGGGCCCATGCTTTCGGTAATCGCCTGATCCTGGAGGTAAAGGCCGGGAATGCCGGTATAGGACGCATCCTCCTGGGTCGCGCGGTCGATCATGTAGTCGTTGGATTCATTGGCTTTGAGCCGCCATCGATCGAGCCAGCCGGTGGCGTTGGGCAGATAGTCGAGCGGCGGCGCGAGGCCGGGGATCGTCTCGCCGTTCTTCAGGGTGCGCAGCCCCGGGGTGCGTTCGTTCCAGGACAGCTCCACGAACATGGTGTGATGGTCGTCGAGCGGCACCCAAGCGCGCGCCCACACGTGATCCTTCATCTCGCCGTGCGGCGGCATGGTCCAGAACGGAAACACGAAATGCGCGATCCGCCAGTAATCGGCGCCCGATTTCTCCGGACGGTAGGCGCCGTACATCAGCCCCCAGTCGGTCTCCGCGACGCTGTATTCCGGCGCCCGGTCGGAGACGACCGTGCTCGCCATGTGGTCGGGATCCACGTCGTCCGGATCGACGCCGCCGAAATGCAGGAAGCTGAAATGCGAGGTGTCGATATCGCCTTCCATGGCCTGTAGCCAATTGCATTCGCGCAGCACGAAGGAAATGCGCACGTCGTCCTCGGGCAGCAGCGTGACTTCCAGCGCGGGCGGCGGCGGCGGCGCTTCGCGGGCGCCCATATAGGCCCAGATCAGCCCGTTGCGCTCGATCACCCGATAGGCCTTGGCCTTGACCTTGTGCTTGAAATCCTGATGCGCCGGCGCGTTCGGCATGTCGATGCAGTTGCCGTCGGCGTCGAATTTCCAGCCGTGATAGACGCACACGATGCCGTTGTCCTCATTGCGGCCATAGAAAAACGAGGCGCAGCGGTGGGGACAGCGATGGTCCATCAGCCCGACCCGGCCCGATGTATCGCGGAAGGCGATCAACTGTTCGCCCAGCAGCTTCAGCCGCATGGGCGGCCCGTCGGCCTCCAGTTCCGACGACATGGCGGCGGGGATCCAGTATTGCCGCATCATCTCGCCCATGGGGGTGCCGGGACCGACTTGGGTCAGGGTCTCGCTCTCGTGCGCCGATGTCATTGTCTGTTCTCCCGAGAGTGCAGGGCCTAGGATTCCCCGTTCCTCGTCCTCGGTCAACAGTAAGGGTGCCGCGGTCAGTCGTTTCGCAGCAGCGGCGCGGCCTTGCGTCCCAGCGCCCGCCACGCGCCCGCGAAGCCGAATCCGATGGTGATCCCGGTGCAGCTCAGCGCCGCGATGGTGGATTGCCAAGGCAGGAATACCCAATCGAGATGCATCACGAACACCACCACCGCCCAGGCCGCGACCGCGCCGAGCGCCAGGGCGATGGCGGCGGTCGCGGATCCCAGGATGCCGAATTCCGCGAGATAGGCCACCAGCACGTCGCGCCGCGTCGCGCCGACCACCTTCAGCACCACCGCATCGTATACCCGGCGGCGGTGACCGGCGGCGACGGCGCCGGCCAGCACCAGCGTGCCAACCAGTATGGTGATCCCGGCCCCCAGCCGAACCGCGCCGGCAATACGGTCGAGATATTCGCCGACCGTCGCCAGCACTTCGCCGACCCGGATCGCGATCACGTTGGCGAATCGGTCGGTGACCGCCTTTTCGACCATCGACATCGAGGCGGGGGTCGCCCGCAGGGTGGCGATATGGGTCTGGGGCGCGCGTTCCAGCATGCCGGGCGAGAACATCATCACGAAGTTCATGCGAAGCGTCCGCCAACGCACTTCGCGGATGTTGGCGATGCGCGCGGTGACCTTGCGGCCCAGCACGTTGACGGTCAGCGTATCGCCCAGCCCGATGCCAAAGCCCCGCGCCGCGTCCGCCGTGAGCGAGACCAGCGGCGCGCCGCGATAATCGGGCGGCCACCATTCGCCGGCGACGATCCGCATCCCGTCATGCGGGCGCACCGACCAGGTCAGCCCCCGATCGCCGCGCACCATCCACTTAACACCCGGCGCGACCGCGACCTTGTCGGCCGGAACGCCGTTGATCGCGGTGATGCGTCCGCGCAGCATCGGGGTGCGCCGGAGGCGCGAAATTCCGTCGACCGCCCGAACGGTGTCCTCGAACGACGCGACCTGATCGGGCTGAATGTCGATGAAAAAGAAATCGGGCGCGCGCGCCGGCATGCTTTTGGAAATCTGATGACGCAAATTGTTCTCGATCATGGTGACCGCGACCAGCGCGGTCAGGCCGAGGCCCAGGGACATCACGACGCTGGCCGTGGGCGTGCCCGGCCGATGCAGGTTGGCCAGCGCAAGGCGGATTCTCGGTGACACGCCACGCGGCGCGGCGCGCGCGAGCCTCATGACGGACCAGCCCGCGAAGCGAAAGACGATCATCGCCGCGATCGCGCCGCCGACGAACCACAACGCGATCCCCCGGTCGTCGGCCGTCGCAACGGCGAGCGCCGCGAGCGCCGCCGCCGCCGCGCCAGTCGCGACGCCGTATACAAGGTGAGGCCGCCGACTCGACGGGGTCACCAGGTCGCGGAACAAAGCCGCCGCCGGGATACCGCTGGCGCGGGCCAGCGGCCACAGCGAGAAGGCGAGCGCGGTCAGCAATCCGAACGTCGCCGCGACGGCGAGGGGAAGGGGATAGATGCCGATCCGCGCCTCGACGGGCAGCGCACCCGCGATCACGGCGCCCGCCAGGGGCGGCGCCAGGGCGCCGAGCACCAGACCCGGAACGATACCGCCCACCGTCATCGCCGCAATCTGGGCGAGGTAGGTCTGGAAAACCAGTCGTGACGGCGCGCCCAGACATTTCAATGTCGCAATGGTCGCGGTCTTGCCGGACAGGAAATTACCGACCGCGTTGCTGACCCCGATGCCGCCGACCAGCAGCGCCGTCAGCCCGACCAGCGTCAGAAACAGCGTCGCGCGGTCGACAAAGCGCTGCACCGCCGGCGCGGAATTGGAAAGATCGCGGATCCGCCAGCCGGCGTTGGGAAACGCGCGATCCAGCGATGCCCGCCACCCGTTGGGATCTTGCCCGTTGGTCAACACGACGCGGTAGCTGTAATGCACCAGGCTACCCGGCCGGACCAGTCCGGTGGCGGGAACCGCGTCGGTCGAGATCATCACGCGCGGGCCGAGGCCGACCAGCCGCCCGCTGCCGGCGCGGTCGGGCTCGCGCGTCAGCACCGAGCGCAACTGCACGCGCGCATCTCCGATCGCCAGCGTATCGCCAAGCGAAAGCCCGAGCCGTTCAAGCAGCGGGCGTTCCACCGCGGCGCCCCAGCGGCCGTTTTGGAAGGCGAAGACCCGGTCCACGGGCATCGGCGGTTCGAGGCCGAGCGCGCCGACCAAGGGGTATTGCCCGTCGACCGCCTTGAGCTCGATTACCCGGCGCTGCTCGGCGTCCGGCGCACGGGCCATGGCGCGCAGCCTGATCGATCGCGTGACCGTGCCCGAAGCGGCGAGCCAGTTCCGTTCGCCGGGTGTGATGTCGCGGTGGACATTTGTAAGCGCGACATCGCCGCCGAGGATTTCGCGCCCGCCGGCTTGCAGGCCGGCGGTGATCGCCTGCGACACCGATCCGACCGCCGCGATCGCCGCGACGCCCAGCGTGAGACAGGCGAGAAAGACGCGGAACCCCTTGATGCCGCCGCGCAACTCGCGGCGCGCGAGGCGCAGCGCGGTGGCGAACCCGGTCATGTGGCGAAGCCCGCCTGTTCGTCGGAAATGATGAGCCCGTCGGCCAGCCGCACGCCCCGGTCGCAGCGCGCCGCGATTTCCGGGTTGTGGGTAATCAGGATCAGGGTGGTGCCGTGCCGCGCATGGAGATCGAACAGAAGATCCATCACGGCGGACCCGGTGCCGCCGTCCAGATTGCCGGTGGGCTCATCGCCCAGTAACAGGCGTGGGCCGCCCACGAAGGCGCGCGCGATGGCGACGCGTTGCTGCTCGCCGCCCGAAAGCTGACCCGGGAAATGCTCCAGCCGATGATCCAGTTCGACCGAGGCCAGCGCCTCGCGCGCGCGATCAAAGGGATCGTCCGCGCCGGCGAGTTCGAGCGGCACCGCGACGTTTTCCAGCGCCGACATGGTCGGCACCAGATGAAAATTCTGGAACACGATACCGATTGCGTCACGGCGAAACAGCGCGAGCTGGTCTTCGCTGAGTCCGCCGAGATCGGTGCCGTTGATAGCAACGCGGCCCGACGTCTGACGCTCTAGCCCGGCGATGATCATGATCATGGTGGTCTTGCCCGATCCCGACGGGCCGACCACGCTCAGCGTTTCACCGCTCTCGACGGCCAGCGACGCACCGCGAAGGATGTTGACCGGCCCGGCGGCGCTCTCCAGACTAAGGTGAACGTTTTCGAGCGAGACCATGGGTTCCCGGGAACCGGCATTCATCGGAATTCGCGCCTTCCCGCGCGCAAGCTGGCTGGTGTCCAATGGATATGGCCCGGCGCGAACGCGCGTCAAGACGCATGTGCGAACACGGTTTCACGCTTTGGCGATCCTGGCGGTCCTCTTGGCGAGCGGTTTCGTGGGTATCGCCGGGGCCGCCGAGCCGACGCGCATCCTTGTGCTGGGCGACAGCCTTGCCTCCGGTTACGGGCTGCCCGCGACAAAGGCGTTCCCCGTGCGGCTTCAGTCGGCGCTGGCGGCGCGCGGCCATGACGTAAAAGTGATCAATGCGGGGGTCGCGGGCGATACCACGGCCGGCGGGCGGGCGCGGCTCGACTGGGCGCTGGCCGACAAGCCGGATATCGTGATCGTCGAACTCGGCGCCAACGACGGGCTGCGCGGCATTGATCCCGGGGCGATGCGCGCCAATCTCGACGCCATTCTCGCGCGCTTGAAATCCCATGCGATCCGCGTGTTGCTGGCCGGAATGTACGCCCCGCCCAACATGGGACGCCGCTATGGCGAGGAATACAACGCCGTATATCCCGCCCTGGCGCGGAAGTTCGGCGTCGCGCTGTATCCGTTTTTTCTCGACGGCGTGGCCACGCGACGGGACTTCAACCAGCCCGACGGGCTCCATCCAAATTCCGCCGGCGTCGCGGTTATAGTTGACCGAATCACCCCGCATGTGGTGCGCTTGCTGGAAGCTTTGGAGTAGCCCCGATCATGGATACCGCGACCAAAAAATTCCGCCTTGCGCACGCCGCCGGCGGCGACTGGGAAACCCTCGTCGACGATTGCATAGAGCAGCTCGGGAGCGCGCCGATCGGCGCCAATCTCGGGTTCCTTTATGTCACGGACGCGCTTGCCGGCGCCTATGAGCGCATCTGGCGGCGGCTGCGCGACGCCACCGGGGTCAGTGACTGGGTCGGCACCATCGGTTTCGGCGTCTGCACCGGCGGCCACGAATATTTCGATACGCCGGCGATCACGGTGCTGTCCTGCGCATTGCCGGGCGACAGTTTCCGGTTGTTGCCGACCATCGAGCGCCCGGGCGAGCCGTTGCCGTCCGACGTGGTCGAATGGGTGGCGCGGCGCAACCCCACGATGGGCGTGGTGCATGGCGATCCGCGCAACGCATATGTGCCCGCGATCATCGATGCGCTGGGCGACGATACGGATTGCCTGCTGGTGGGTGGGCTGACCGCGTCGCGCGGCGGGTTTCACCAGCTCGCCGGCCAGTTGACGGAGGGCGGGCTTTCCGGCGTGCTGTTCGCCGACAGCGTGACCGTGGCCAGCGGTCTAACGCAGGGGTGTTCGCCGATCGGCGAGTTGCACGAGGTCACCGAGGCGCGCGACAACGTGCTGCTGAAGCTCGACGGCCGCCCGGCGCTGGACGTGTTCAAGGAGGATATCGGCGAGGTTCTGGCGCGCAATCTCGAGCGCGTCGGCGGCTATATACACGCCGCGCTTCCGATCTCCGGCGATGACCAGGGGGATTACCTGGTGCGCAATGTGATGGGGATCGATCCCCGTGAACGCTGGCTGTCGATCGGCGAGCGGCTGAGGGAGGGCGACCGGCTGATGTTCGTCCGCCGCAACGCCCCCAACGCGGCTCTCGATCTCAATCGCATGCTTGAAGACGTGACCGGCCGCGCCGGTGAAAGACCCGCCCAGGCGGCGCTTTATTTCTCCTGTGTCGCGCGCGGACCCAATTTGTTCGGCAAGGACTCCGAGGAGATGAAGGCGGTCGGCGACGCGCTGGGCGAGGATGTGCCGTTGGTTGGGTTCTTCGCCAATGGCGAGATATCGAACAGCCGAGTCTACGGCTACACCGGTGTGCTGTCGCTGATTCTGTGAGAGTGCGCCGGACGCGAGGCCGTCATGATCAGACTGTTCGTCGCGGTTGATGCGCCGGCTGCGTTGCGCCGCCGCGCCGCGTCTCTCGGTCGCGGCATCGACCGCGCGAAATGGGTGGCCGAGGAAAACATGCACATCACGCTGCGGTTCATCGGCGAGACGCCGGAGGACCGGGCGGAGGATTTCGCCGAGGCGCTCGACCGGGTGCGCGCCGCGCCGCTTGAATTGGCGCTTTCGGGAGCCGGTCATTTCGGATCGGGTCGCCGGGTGCGCGCGCTATGGCTCGGCGTGGAAAAATCCGAAGCGCTGGTCGCCCTGCGCGACCGCATCGACTCGGCGCTGGTGCGCGCCGGCTGCGCGCCGGAAGGCCGCAAGTTCCATCCGCATCTGACGCTGGCGCGTTTCAACAACGGTACGCCGGGCGAAATTCATTCCTGGCTCGCCGCCAACACGCTGTTCCGTTCGGTGCCATTCATGGTCGACCGCTTTACGCTGTATTCCAGCCATCTCGGCCGCGCCGGCGCGATTTACACCGCGGAGGCGGAGTACGAGCTGAGGGGCGGGTAACGCGAAGACGCTTAAAGCCAGTCCGGCGCCGGCAGGCCTTTTTCCTTCAGGAAGGCGGGGTTGAACAGCCTCGAGAGGTACCGCTGGCCGCCGTCGGCCAGGATGGTGACGATGGTGTGGCCGGGGCCGAGCTCGCGCGCGAGGCGGATCGCGCCGGCGACATTGATCCCCGAGGAGCCGCCGAGGCAGAGCCCTTCGTGTTTCAGCAGGTCGAAGATTACCGGCAGCATCTCCGCGTCGGGGATTTGGAAGGGCGCATCGACGTGGGCCTCGGCGATGTTGCCGGTCACCCGGCCCTGGCCGATACCCTCCGAGATCGAGCTGCCTTCGGATTTCAGCTCGCCGTTCTTGAAATACTCGTACATCGCCGCTCCCGCTGGATCGGCGAGCCCGATCACGACTTTGTCGTTCTGCTCTTTCAGGAACTTGCCGGTGCCGGCCAGCGTGCCGCCGGTGCCGATCGCGCAGATGAAACCGTCGACCTTGCCGCCGGTCTGGCGCCAGATCTCGGGGCCGGTCATCTTGTAATGGGCGCGGCAGTTGGCGAGGTTGTCCCACTGGTTGGCCCACAACGCACCGTTGGGATTCTTCTCCGCCCATTCGGCGGCGACGCGTTCGGACTGGCGCACGAAATTGTCGGGATCGCGATAGGGCTTCGCGGGCACCGGCATCAGCTCGGCGCCGCACAGCCGGAGCATGTCCATTTTTTCCTGGCTCTGGGTGTCCGGGATCACGATCACCGTGCGGTAGCCGCGCGCGTTGCCCACAAGAGCGAGACCGATGCCGGTATTGCCGGCCGTTCCCTCGACCACGACGCCGCCGGGTTTGAGAACGCCACGCTCCTCGGCGTCCACGATCATGTAAAGCGCGGCGCGGTCCTTGACCGAACCGCCGGGATTGAGAAATTCGGCCTTGCCGAGAATTTCGCAGCCGGTCGCGTCGGAAGCCCTGTTGAGGCGAATCAGCGGCGTATTGCCGACGGTCGCCGCGAAACCGTCGCGGATGTCGTTCTCGCCGACCCGGATTTTTTCAGCCATTGAAGCCGCGTCCCGGATATCAGCTCAGCCGGTCCGAGCGTGGCTCGGGGGATCTGTCGGCCGACGCGGGATTCGTTTCGTCGCCGGACGCGCAATCCTCCAGCTCCTCGACGCGTTTGCGCATCCGCTCGAGCTCGGCCAGCATGCCGTCGATGGCGTTGGCCACCGGATCGGGCAGATCGCCCTGCGGCGTCCCGTAGGCGCGGAATCCGGGTTCGGTTTCACGCTGGCGCGGCAGCACCTGGCGGGCCGGAATGCCGACCATGGTCACTCCGGCCGGGACATCCTTGATCACCACCGCGTTGGCGCCGATACGGGCCCCTTCGCCGACGGTGATCGGCCCCAAGACCTGAGCGCCGGAGCCGACGATCACGCCGCCAAGCAGCGTCGGGTGGCGTTATTCGTCCTCAAGCGAGACGCCGCCGAGGGTGACGCCATGATAGAGCGTCACGTTGTCGCCGACGATCGCGGTCTCGCCGATAACGCAGCCCATGCCGTGGTCGATGAAGACGCCGCGGCCGATGCTGGCGCCCGGGTGAATTTCAATTCCGGTAAGAACGCGGCCCATGTGGGAAACAAAGCGGCCCACGAACCGCCAGCCCCTGCCCCAGGCGGCGTGCGCCAAGCGGTGCAGCAACAGCGCGTGAAATCCCGGATAACAGAAAAAGACCTCGACCCGAGACTTCGCGGCCGGGTCGCGGTCCATGATCACGCCAATATCTTCGCGCAAACAGTCGAGGAAAGTCATTTTCTCTAATTTCATCCCGTTATTTGCATTTGTATGGAATCTGGAGACTTCGCCGGGGAACGTCAATAGATCGCGGTTAACGCTTGATCACAAACGGGTTATCCCAGTTCATGTCAAAATTTTCGGGACCCAGATCAGGAAAATTTTTTTGTCCCGGCGAAGACGCGCGGCATACATCTGTACAGCGTCCGGCGCCTTTCCTGTTTTGATTGCAATCTAAACAAGCATATAAATTAAAAAATTCTCCTATTGCGGGCGACCCTTAATGAGGGTAATAAAAATTATTATGCACGCAAAAGAAGATTGTTTTGCGATGGTGTGTGCTGCTCTGCCCAGGGTCATGAGGCCCCTGGGTCATGACGGGACCAGATTTAATCACGGGGGGTAAAATGCGTCGTTTTCTGGTTTTTTTTCCAATTGTTATCGCGCTGGCGTTGCCGGCGGCGGCGATGGCCCAGAACAACTATGTGGGCGTGGGCGGCATGATCGTATTGCCCGAAGATTCCGATTTAACGGATTCAACCCTGCCGGGCGTATCGGGCGCCCTTGAACTCGGGAACAGCGGCGGCTTCACCGCGGCCGTCGGGACGGGTTTCGGCAACGGATTTCGGGGCGAAGCGGAATTCCTCTATCAGCGCGCCGATATCGAGGACCTGACCCTCTCGGCATTCGGCTTGTCGGTCTCGACCGGCGCGTCGGGGGACGTCACCGTGGTAAGCGGCATGGCCAATGTGCTCTATGACTTCACCACGCGATCGAAGCTGAAACCCTATGTCGGGGCCGGCATAGGCCTGGCCAATGTCAATGTGGATATCAGCGTGGTCGGGGCATCGGCCGAAGTCGACGACACGGTGTTCGCCTATCAACTGATGGCCGGCGCGCAATTCGATATCACCAACACCACCGCGTTTCGGGCCGGTTACCGGTATTTCGGCACCAGCGATCCCGAGTTCGACACCACGACGGGCGAATACCATTCCCACCTGCTGGAAGTCGAGGTGGTCTTCAAGTTCTGAGGCTTCAGACCACGTTGGCCTCGTTCAGCGACCGGCCGGCGGCGATTCTCGCGTAGGAGAAGGCGGACGCGTCGAGTGTCCGGAATTCGCCGTGGATAATCAACTCGGCGACGGCGCGGCCCGCCGCCGGGGCATGCTGGACGCCGTGCCCGGAAAAACCGTTGCAGAACAGGAAGCCCGCGATCTCGGGATGCGGGCCGATGACGGCGTTGTGGTCGAAGACATTGAAATCATAATGCCCGGCCCAGGCGCTGGTCTGCCTGAGCGCCGAAAACGCGGGCACCAACCGCGCCAGCGCCGGCCACACCAGCGGCTCGAACAACGCATGGTCGGGGACGAGATCATCGGCTTGGGAGTCCGCGTCATCCGGCGGCGGCATGATGGCGATGAACCGTCCCCCCTCGGGTCGAAACGCGACGCCGGACGGCGCCACGGTCAACGGCGCGTCAAGCGGACCGTCGCGGCACTCAAAGACGAACGTGGTGCGCTTGCGCGGCCGCACCGGCAGATCGCAGCCGACCATCGCCGCGATCGCCGCCGCGCGGGGTCCCGCCGCGTTGACCAGGACGCCGCAACCGATATCATCGCCGCCGGCAAGCCGGACACCTGTTACGCGGCCGCCGTCGCGGACGATGCCGAGCGCTTCGTCTTGAAAAAAGTGTGCTCCCAGCGCCACGGCCTTGCGGCGTAGCGCGCGCAGCAGCCTTTCCGGATCGAACCAGCCCTCGTTCGATAGACCCAGCGCGCCCGCCACGACCCCCTCCAGGCCAAGCCACGGAAACCGCGCCGCGAGGTCGCGCGCGCCCAACAGGACCACCTTCGCGCCGAGACCGGTCTGCATGGCGACGTTGCGCGTGATCGCGGCTTTGCCGGCCTCGCTCGCGAGGAACAGATAGCCCTGTTCGCGAAAGCCGAAATCGGGACGGTCACCGTCGATGGCGAGCAGTTCGGGCGCGCGTTTCAGGAACGCCGCGCCGTAAAGCGACATGCGGACGTTTTCGGGCGTGGAGAACTGCTGGCGGATACCGCCCCATGACAGGACGGTGGCGCATTCCGCGTAACCGGGGTCGCGCTCGATGACCGCGACGGCGCCGTCGAATTCGTCCGACGCGGCGAGAAAATAGGCGATGGCGCAGCCCATCACGCCACCGCCGATGATCACGACGTCGTATGAGGCCGCGGGTGTCACCATGGTGATATTTTACTGTGCCGGCGCGCGCCCCGGGCATATATCTTCGCCATGTCCGGCATCTTTCCCGTTCTGATCGGAATTGCGCTCGCCGCCGTCCTCGGCGCGCTGACCGTCGGCGTCATTTCCATGCTGAAGGGCGGCGATTTCAACCGGCGCAACGCTAACCGGCTGATGCGACTTCGGGTGGGGCTTCAGTTCTGCGCGCTGGTGCTGCTGGGCCTCGCCTTTCTGTTCCGCGGCAGTTGAACATCAGGGGCGGTCGCGTTGACAGGGGCGGCGCTCCGGCCGTATGTTGCGCCGCGAAATGGCACGGCCCGCCGGGGGCGACGGCTCCCGGAAATTGTCTTTGCCGCGCCCCTCTCCGAACCGGGAAATACGCCATATGAAGGTTCTCGTCGCCGTCAAACGGGTCGTCGACTACAACGTCAAAATCCGCGTCAAGGCGGACCAGACCGGGGTCGAACTCGCCAACGTCAAGATGTCCATGAACCCGTTCGACGAAATCGCCGTCGAGGAAGCGATCCGGCTGCGTGAATCGGGCGCGGCCGACGAGGCGATCGCGGTTTCCATGGGCGTGCAGCAATGCCAGGAAACCATCCGCACCGCACTCGCCATGGGCGCCGACCGGGGCATTCACGTGCTGACCGACGAGGAGCTTCAGCCGCTCGCCGTCGCCAAGCTGCTGGCCGCGCTGGTGGAGCGCGAAAAGCCCGATCTGGTGATCCTCGGCAAGCAGGCGATCGACGATGACAGCAACCAGACCGGTCAGATGCTGGCCGGGTTGCTGGGCTGGCCCCAGGGCACCTTCGCATCGGAGATTTCCTTCGAAGACGGCGGCGCCAAGGTGACGCGCGAGATTGACGGCGGGCTGGAGACGGTCGCGCTCAACATGCCCTCGGTGGTGACCACCGATCTGCGCCTCAACGAGCCGCGCTACGCCTCGCTGCCCAACATCATGAAGGCGAAGAAAAAGACCATCGACACGCTCTCGGTGGATGATCTCGGCGTCGATGTCAGCCCGCGCCTGATCACGCTGAAGGTCGAGGACCCGCCGGCGCGGCAGGGTGGCGGCAAGGTCGCCGACGTGGCGGAACTGGTCGAGAAACTGAAATCCGAAGCGGGGGTGATCTGATGGCATGTCTGGTAATCGCCGATCACACCGGCGAGGCGCTGGTCGCGGCGACGCTTAACACGGTGACCGCCGCCGCCGCGCTGGGCGGCGATATCCATGTGCTGGTCGCCGGCGAGAACTGCCAGGGCGCGGCCGACGCGGCGGCCAAGGTCGCGGGCGTCACCAAGGTGCTGATGGCCGATGACGCGCGCTATGGTCATGGTCTGGCCGAAAACGTCGCGCCGCTGGTGGTCGGTATGGCGTCCAATTACGGTCATATCCTGCTGCCGGCCAACACCACGGGCAAGAATATCGCGCCCCGCGTCGCGGCCCTGCTCGACGTGGCCCAGATTTCCGATATCACCGAGATCGTCTCCGAGGACACGTTCGTGCGTCCGATCTATGCGGGCAACGCCATGGCGACGGTTCAGTCGAAGGACGCGATCAAGGTGATCACGGTGCGCGGCACCGCTTACGCCGCCGCCGACGCCGCGGGCGGTTCGGGGACGGTCGAGGCGCAGGCCGCGGCCGATGCGCCCGAAATCTCGTCCTTCGTCGGCCAGGAGTTGTCGCGTTCCGAGCGGCCGGAACTGACCAGCGCGCGGATCATCATTTCGGGCGGGCGCGGCATGCAGTCGGGCGAGAATTTCAGCCTGGTCGAAGAAGTCGCCGACAAGCTGGGGGCCGCGGTCGGGGCCTCGCGGGCCGCCGTCGACGCGGGGTACCGGCCCAACGACTTCCAGGTCGGCCAGACCGGCAAGGTGGTCGCGCCGGAGCTTTACATCGCGGTTGGCATTTCCGGCGCCATCCAGCATCTGGCGGGCATGAAGGACAGCAAGGTCATCGTCGCCATCAACAAGGACGAGGAAGCGCCGATTTTCCAGATCGCCGATTACGGCCTGGTCGCGGATTTGTTCAAGGCGGTGCCCGAGCTTGCCGAAGAGCTCGAAAAGCAGGGCATAAAACCGCGCTGACCAAAAACAAGTCCATCACGCAGGGCCCATAAAGTAAGGAAGGCGGAAATGAGCAGTACCGAAATGCCGATTTCCATCAAGAAGGTCGGCGTTGTCGGCGCCGGTCAGATGGGCAATGGCATCGCCCATGTCTGCGCGCTTTCGGGGCTGGCTGTCGAGTTGTCGGATATTTCCGCCGATCAACTCGAAACCGCGCTGAGCGTCATCGACAGCAATCTCGAACGCCAGGTTTCGCGCAACCGGATCAGCGCCGAGGACAAGGCGGCGACGCTCGGGCGCATCGGCACCGCGACCGATTTCGCCGGGTTCGCCGATTGCGACCTGGTGATCGAGGCGGCCACCGAGCAGGAGGCCGTGAAACGAGAGATATACAAGCAGCTCGAACCGAAGATGCGCGCGGACGCGATCCTCGCCACCAACACCTCCTCTATTTCGATCACGCGGCTGGGCGCGGCGACCGGCCGGCCGGGGCTGTTCATGGGCATGCATTTCATGAACCCGGTGCCTTTGATGCAGCTTGTCGAGCTGATCCCCGGCATCACCACTGATCCGGAGACGTTCGAGACCGTAAAGGCGCTGACTCTCGCGCTCGGCAAAACACCGGTGGTCTCGGAGGACTTCCCGGCCTTCATCGTCAACCGCATCCTGCTGCCGATGCTGAACGAGGCGGTCTATACGCTGCACGAGGGTGTCGGCACGGTCGAGGCCATAGACACGGCGATGAAGCTTGGCGTCAACCATCCCATGGGACCTTTGGAACTCGCCGATTTCATCGGGCTCGATACGTGCCTTTCGGTGATGCAGGTGCTTTATGAGGGTCTCGCCGACACCAAGTATCGGCCCTGCCCGCTACTGGTGAAATATGTCGAGGCGGGCTGGCTCGGCCGCAAGACCGGCCGCGGCTTCTACGATTATTCCGGCGACCATCCCGTGGCCACCCGCTAACCCCCTAATTAGGTGGATGGGCCATATAGTACCGCATCAGCGCCACCGCCTCGTCCGAATCCCATTCGGCGATGCCGGCGAGGCGGCCGCGCTCGTTTCCCTGGCGGTCGTACAGGATCGTGGTCGGCATCCCGTGCACCTTCAGCTTCTGCGCCGTCTTGCCGCCCGGATCGTGGAAGGCGTGCAATTCGGTAAGCCCATGCCTCTTCAGGAACGGGTCTATCACCGCCCAGCCGCGGCGGTCCTCCGACAGCGCGACCAACTGGAAAGCCTCGCCGCCGAGCTTCTCCTGAAGCCGCATCAGTGTCGGCATTTCCCGGATGCACGGCCCGCACCACGTCGCCCAAAAATTCACCAGCACCACCTTGCCGCGGAAATCGGCCAGGTTCTGCGCCTTGTTTCCGCGCGCCATCAGCACGATTTCCGGCGCTGGCGCGGGCGCATCCAGCGGGGTAAAATTCTTCATCCAGCCGGAGAGTGTTGGCCCGTGCGGTGCGTCTTTACTTGAAACCAGCGCGAATCCGGCGGATATAACCGCGACAAGGGCGACCGCGCCGACGGCAAGGCGCGTATTCAGAGTCATGACGGAAAGAGTCGCGAGATCATGAGCGCGAAATCCAGATCAAAGTCCGCGCCGGAATCCGGCGACGCGGCGGCGGCCAACAGCATGTGGGGCGGCCGCTTCGCCGCCGGCCCCGACGAGCTGATGGCCAGAATCAACGCCTCCGTCGATTTTGACAAGCGCCTTTATGCCGAAGATATCAGGGGTTCCGGCGCGCATTGCGCCATGCTGGTCGCCAAGGGCATCATCTCGGCCGAAGACGGCGCCGCCATTCGGGGCGGGCTCGATAAGATTCTCGCCGAGATCGAATCCGGCGCGTTCGAATTTTCGGCGGCGCTGGAGGATATCCACCTCAATATCGAGGCCAGGCTGAAGGAGTTGATCGGCGACGCGGCCGGGCGGCTGCACACCGCGCGTTCGCGCAACGACCAGGTCGCGACCGATCTCAGGCTGTGGCTCCGGGACGCCGTCGACGGAATCGACCTGGGCCTGGCCGCGTTGCAGGCGGCGCTGATCGATCAGGCCGAGGCCAATGCCGCGACCGTGATGCCGGGTTTTACCCATCTCCAGGTGGCGCAGCCAATCACGCTGGGCTTTCACCTGCTGGCTTATGTAGAGATGCTGGGACGCGACCGGGGCCGCTTCCGGGACGCGCGCAAGCGCATGAACGAAAGCCCCTTGGGCGCGGCCGCGCTGGCCGGCACGTCCTATCCGATCGACCGCGACATGACGGCCGCGGCGCTCGGCTTCGACCGGCCCGCGGCCAACGCGCTCGACGCGGTGTCTGACCGGGACTTCGTGCTCGAATTTCTCGCCGCCGCCGCGATCGCGGCGATGCATCTGTCGCGGCTAGGCGAGGAGATCGTGCTGTGGTGCTCGGCGCAGTTCGGCTTCGCGACGCTGGGCGATCGCTTCACCACGGGAAGCTCGATCATGCCGCAGAAGCGCAACCCGGACGCCGCCGAGCTGATCCGCGCCAAATCGGGCCGCATGATGGGCGCGCTGATCGGGCTGATGACGGTGATGAAGGGGTTGCCGCTGGCCTACTCGAAGGACCTGCAGGAAGACAAGGAACCGGTTTTCGACTCCGCCGATACGCTGGCGCTATGCATCGCGGCGGCGACCGGCATGGTGAGCGATCTCCAGTTCGACGCGGCGCGGCTGCGCGATGCGCTGGCGAAGGGCTTCGTGACCGCGACCGATCTCGCCGACTGGCTGGTCCAATCATTGGGCCTGCCGTTCCGCCAGGCGCATCACGTCACCGGCGAGCTGGTTCGGCTGGCGGAGGGCAAGGGATGCGATCTGGTGGATCTTCCGCTCGACGAAATGCGCGCGGTGGAGCCCGGCATCACCGAGGAGGTGTTCACGGTGCTTGATGTGGATGCCGCCGTCGCGGCGCGGACCAGCTTCGGCGGCACCGCGCCCGACAATGTGCGCGCCGCCTGCGCGCGTGCGCGGGAGCGTTTCCTGTGAGCGCGCCGCGCAATTATTGGCGTCTCGTCATGATGGTGTTGCTGGCGTTCGCGTTGGCCGCGCCGCTTGCGGCGTGTGGCAAGAAAGCTTCGCTCGACGATCCCAAGGAAGAAAAGATACCCTTCCCGCGGCAGTATCCGAGATGAGCCGCTTCGCCTACCGGGACGGCGTCCTGTTCGCGGACGATTTATCGCTGGCCGACATCGCGGCCGATGTCGGGACGCCGTTCTATTGCTATTCCGCCACCGCGCTGGTCGAAAACTACACTGCCTTCGCCGATGCGCTGTCGGACCTGCCGGCGCTGGTCTGCTTCGCGCTAAAGGCCAATTCGAACCTTGCCGTGGTGCGTATGCTGGCGCGGCTTGGCGCGGGTGCCGACGTGGTTTCCGAGGGCGAGCTGCGGCGCGCGCTGGCGGCCGGGGTCGCACCCGAAAAGATCGTGTTTTCCGGGGTCGGCAAGACGGATACGGAAATCGCCTTCGGGCTGGACGCCGGCATCGGCCAGTTCAACGTCGAATCTGAACCCGAGCTCGAGGCCATATCGGCGATCGGGGCCGCGTCGTCGCAAAGCGCAAAGGTGGCGCTTCGCGTCAATCCCGATGTGGACGCGATGACCCACGACAAGATCGCGACCGGCCGCGGCGAGGACAAGTTCGGCATTCCCTTCAGGGACGTGCCCCGACTTTATGCGCGCGCCGCCGCCTTGCCAGGTATCGAACCGGTCGGGCTCGCGGTCCATATCGGCTCCCAGCTCACCAGCCTGGAACCGTTTCGCAAGGCGTTTACGCGGATCGCCCAATTGGTCCGCGCGCTCCGCGCCGACGGGCAGGTGGTCCGCCGGATCGATCTCGGCGGCGGACTCGGCATCGTCTATGACAGCGAGGAGCCGCCCCATCCCGACGACTACGCGGCGATGGTGCGCGAGACGGTCGGTGATCTCGGCTGCGATCTGATGTTCGAGCCGGGCCGTCTGCTGGCCGGCAACGCGGGCGTGCTGGTCACCCGCGTGGTCTATATCAAGGACGGCGAGTCGCGCCGCTTCGCGATTGTCGACGCGGCGATGAACGATCTGCTGCGGCCGTCGCTCTATGACGCTCATCACGGTGTCGCGCCGGTCACTGAAATCGTGCCGGGCGCAACGCCGGCAACCGTCCCCACCGAAGTGGTCGGACCGGTTTGCGAGACCGGCGATGTGCTGGCCAGAAGCCGCGACCTGCCTGGCCTCGCCGCCGGCGATCTGCTGGCGATCCTTTCGGCGGGCGCCTATGGCGCGGTGATGTCGTCGGCCTATAATACGCGGCCGATCGCGCCCGAGATCATGGTCAATGGCGGTCACTACAGCGTGATCCGGCCGCGCCAGACTTATGATATACTCTTGAACCAGGATCGTATGCCCGACTGGCTCGACGATGCCGCCGAGGTTCCCCGTTAAGCAGCAGGAGCCCGCCCTATGACCGACGGCGAGACCCGGATGCCCCGCGCACCGCGCTTGTGGATGCGGCTCGCGCGCGCCCGCGCCGTGCTGTCCTGGGAGCTTGCCTGGCCGTCATTGTGGCCGGCGGTCGCCGTCGTGGGCGTGTTCGGGGCGCTTGCTCTGTTCGATATACTGCCCGCCTTGCCCGGATGGCTGCACGCGTTCGCGCTTCTCGCGCTGGCGCTGGCTTTCTTGTGGGCGCTGTGGATCGCCGCGCGCGATTTCGTCCTGCCGAGCCGGGATGCCGCGCGGCGGCGGATCGAACAGGCCAGTGGGCTCGAACACCGTCCTCTCCAGGTCGTCGGCGACCAGCTCGCGGCCGGTGCGGAAGACGATGAATCAGCGGCGCTCTGGTGTCTTCATCAGGCGCGCATGGCGGCTGCGGCGCGGCGGTTGCGCGTCGGCATGCCGGCGCCGGGACTGGCAAGACGTGACCCGTTTGCATTACGCGCACTATTGGCGCTGCTTATTGTCGTCGGGGCGGCAGTAGGCGGCGCCACCTTCACCGACCGTTTCGAGCGCGCGGTGAAACCCGAATTCGCGGGTTTCGGCGATGCGCGGACGGCCAAGCTGCAACTCTGGATCACACCGCCCGCCTATACGGGCCTCGCGCCGTTGTTCCCCAAGGCTCTTCCCTCCAGCCCAGACAATGACGCGGCCGAAGCGGCCCCTCCGCCGTTGAAGGCGCCCGCAGGTAGTGTACTTTCGGCCCAGGTCTCCGGTGGGCGCGGGACCGCCGAACTGATCATCGACGAAAAGCGCATCGCCTTCGATCGCATTGACGATCGCAACAGCAAGCTGACCCATGCGCTGGCCGCCGGGGGGACGGTTGAAATCAGACAGAACGGCGATAGGCTCGGGGCTTGGTCTATCGAGATTGTCGCCGACCAGCCGCCGGTCGTGGCGTTTTCCGCGCCGCCGGCCGCGACGGCTCGCAATGCCCTGCGCATGGCGTTTCGCGCCAGCGACGATTATGGGCTCGACAAGGTCGCGGCCGAAATCCGCCGCACCTATGAGGGCGGCGAGGTCACCGGCAAGGAACTGGTCGAACTCGCGTTGAACCTTCCGGGACTGAACGTCCGCAAGGCCGATGAAATCGCCTTCCAGGACCTCACGCCGCACCATTGGGCCGGGCTGCCCGTGGTGATGAGGCTTCGCGCCACCGACGGGGCCGGACAGACCAGCTACAGCAAGGATGCGCGACTGGTCCTGCCCGAACGCGAATTCCGCCATCCCGTGGCGCAGGCGATCATCGGGCAGCGCAAGCGGCTGACCACCGAACCCGAACGGAGGCGTTCGATCGTTCAGGCGCTGCGCGAAATCGCCGCCCGGCCCGGCGCCTTCGACCACCGCGTGGCGACATTCCTCGCGCTGATCACGTCCAGCGCCCGGTTGATCAGCGAACCCGAAAAGACGGCGATTCCGCCGGTGCGCGAAGTGCTGTGGGATACGGCGCTCGGCGTCGAGGACGGCCGGCTTTCGATCTTCGAACGTAATCTCCGTCAGGCGCAACGCGACCTCATGAAGGCGATGTCGGAGAACGCATCCGACCACGAGTTGCAACGGCTTCTCAACGAGTTCGAACGCGCGCTCAACCAGTTCCTTCGGGCGATGGCGCAGCAAATGCGGAACCGCCCGCAAGATGAACAGTTTCTGCCGGTCGATCCGCGTACGCGGATGCTGGAAAGCACCGATATCCAGCGCATGCTGAAGCAAATCCGCGATTTGCTGCGCGCGGGAGAGCGTCGCGCCGCGCGCGAAATGCTGGCCCAGCTTCGGAACCTGCTGGAAAACCTGCGGGCCGGACGCATGAGAGCGGGCAATCAGCGATCGCGCGCCGCCAACCAGGCGGTAAGCCGACTGCAGGACCTGATACGGCGTCAGAGCAAATTGCTGGAACGAACCTTCCGGCGGTCGCAGGGGCGAATGACGCGCCCGGGCGCCGAAGCCAGCGGCAAGGACGCCAGATCCCAGCGCGCGCTGCGCCAGACACTGAAACAGCTCCGCGACATGCTGGCCCGCATGGGAATCGACATGAAGAACGGCAAGGGGCCGGGCAAGGCTTTTGGCTTGGCCGACCAGGCGATGGGAGAGTCGGCTGGCGCGCTCGACAGCAACCTGCCCGGTGAAGCGGTGGGTCCGCAGGGCCGGGCCCTCGACGCGCTGCAGCAACTCGGGCGCGGCATGATGCAGCAAATGCGGAATCAGTTCGCCCGTGGATCGGGGCTCGGGATGCAGCCGCGCTTCAATCCGCTGCGCCAACGGCGTGACCCGCTGGGCCGCTATATGCCGGGCGATGACGGCTTCGATTCCAGCGATGTGGAAATTCCCGACCAGGGCACCGTCGAGCGCGCCCAGTGCATCCTCGACGAACTGCGCCGCCGCGCCGGCCAGCGGTTCCGCCCGCGCTTCGAACTCGAATACATCGATCGGCTGTTGCAGCGCTTTTAGATCGTCCCGCCGGTTTCATGGGACCGGATCAATCTCTCGTTAACCATACCGACACCTCTGGGTACACATAATCGCGGGCACTGCTCGACGAATTGGAGCCCATGCGCGGATGCCCATGCCTCGCCCACCGATTGTGCGACCCGACGCGCCGCGTCCTTCAGCGAACCCCGTCATGACGGGCGTCCGATGAACAAACGACGCATGGCGCGGTTTCTGCCGCCGGCGATCCTCGCGCTCGCGGTGATTGCGCGCATTGTCGATCCCACCCCGGTCGAACGGCTGCGGATGGCCGCGTTCGACGAATTCCAGCGCCAGAAACCACGCGTATGGACCGACACACCGGTGCGGATCATCGATATCGACGACGCGACATTGGAGCGGATGGGACAATGGCCCTGGCCGCGCCTCCGCGTCGCGGCCCTGGTCGACCGCCTGCGCGAACTGGGCGCGGCCACGGTGGCTTTCGATGTACTGTTCGCCGAGCCGGACCGCACCTCGCCGACCCGGATAACGAAACTCTGGCGGCAGTTCACCAATGACCCGGAGCTGACGCGCCTCACCAACCGACTGCCCGATCACGATCGTGTTTTCGCGCGCTCCCTGGCGGACATGCCGACAGTCCTCGGCATGATCCTGAATAACGACTCCGCGTCGAGCCGGCCACGTCGCAAACAGTGGGGTGTGGCGGTGGCGGGTGACGATCCCAGATCCTTTTTATGGAATTTCACCGGTGCGACATGGAGCCTGCCGGGTCTGGAGGCATCCGCGGCCGGGCAGGGGAGTATCAACAGCAGCGTCGACGCCGATGGCATCATCCGTCGGATACCACTGTTATTTCGTCTCGCGGGCGACGGCACCATATCGGATGAGGTTTATCCTTCGCTCGCCGCCGAGGCGCTGCGCGTGGCCCAGGGCGCGTCGACTTATATGCTCAAGGCGTCCGGCGCGAGCGGCGCGACCTCTTATGGCGAAAACACGGGTCTCAACGCGGTCCGCATCGGACGTATTTCGGTGCCCACCGACGCCAAGGGCCACATCTGGCTGTATGACACCGGTCATGTCCCGGAGAGATTCATTCCGGCGTGGCGGATATTCGAATCCGACTTCGGCGCGGACCGCATCGAGGGCAAGATCGTTCTCGTGGGGACCAGCGCGGCCGGGCTGAAGGATATTCGCGCGACACCGCTCAACCAGGTCGTCGCGGGCGTGGAAATCCAGGCCCAGGCCATCGAACAGATGATTCTGGGCGCGCACCTGGTGAGACCCGACTGGACCACGGGCGCCGAGATCGCGTGGCTTGTGGTCCTCGGCATCATTTTGATCGTCCTGATGCCGCGATGGGGTGGATTATGGTGCGCGCTGGTCGCGCTGGGCGGCTTTGCCGTCGCGGTATCGGCGTCCTGGCTGTTTTTCGCGGAGCTCAACTGGCTGGTCGATCCCGTCTATCCATCCTTCGTCGTGTTGTTTCTGTATCTCGTCCAGTCGCTGTTGCTGGTCCTGAGCACCGAAGCCGACCGCCGCAACATTCGCGGCGCCTTCAGCCGCTATCTTGCGCCCGCGTTGGTCGAACGGGTCGCGAAGGACAGTTCGCTCCTTAAACTGGGCGGCGAAATTCGCGACATGACCATTATGTTCTGCGATATCCGGGGCTTCACCGAAATCTCCGAGTCCCTCGAAGCGGAGGATCTGACGCGTTTCCTGAATGCCTTCCTGACGCCGATGACGGATGTGATCCAGGCGAATCATGGCACCATCGACAAATATATGGGGGACGCCATCATGGCGTTCTGGAACGCGCCGCTGGACGATTTCGATCACGCCGAGCACGCGGTACGAACCGCGATCGACATGGTCACGCGTCTGGAAACGCTGAACAAGCAATGGCATGAAGAGGCGGAAGCCGAGGGCCGAAAGCATCGGCACATCGCCATCGGCATCGGGCTGAACAGCGGCAATTGCTGCGTCGGCAATATGGGGTCCGACCAACGGTTCGATTATTCGGTTCTTGGCGACGTCGCGAATATCGCCTCGCGGCTGGAAGGACAATCGAAAACCTATGGGGTGCCGATCGTGGCGGGCGAGGCGACGGTCGCGAAAATTCCGGAGATGGCCTGGCTCGAGCTCGATAAGGTTCGTCTGGTCGGCAAGGAAGAAGCCGTCCGGGTTTTTACTCTCCTGGGTGACGAAGAAACCAGTTCCGCGCCATGGTTCCGCGCCCTGGTCACGGCGCACAAGCATTTCCTGGCCGCGTATCGCGCCCGCCATATCGAAGCCGCCCTGGATAGTCTTCAGGGGCTGGAGGACGCCTCCCAAGGGAAAATTCGAGATCTTATAGAGCTTTACGCTTCGCGCCTTGACGAATTGCAACCCGAGCAAATCAATGCGGAATGGGACGGCGTATATCACGCGGAGAAAAAGTAACGCTGTAGATTCGCTCGGATTTGTGCCACATGTGACACGCGACGACGCGTGCGCATTGGGGTTTCCAAGGGGTGAGCTCGGCAGCCGACTCAAGGAATGCCGGTCGCGGATTTTTTTGGCCGTATAGAAAGCGGGGCCCCGGCTATCGTTGGGGACTTTTGGTTGCGGGTCTCCTTTTGACGGGAGTCTGTCCGGCCGCCGCACAATCGCCTTTAGTCGCGCAGGACATCGACAAGGAATTACTTGATGCGCCCAAGCGTATCACCGACATCGACGACACCACCCGCGAAGCGCTGGAGAAACGGCGGGATCAGCCGGCGCGGATCGTCACCTATGCTGATGTGCTTGCCAATCCCGACGATATCGACATCAACCTCGCATACGCCAAGGTTCAGATCGCGCGCGGCGACGTCAAGGGCGCCGCGGCCACCTACGAACGAATCCTGCTGATCGATCCCGACCTTCCCCGGGTCCGCCTGCTCTATGCGGTCATACTGTTCCGCCTCGACAATCTCAACGAGGCCGAGCGCGAGCTGATAGCCGTGCGCGAACAGGAAATGCCGCCCACACTGCGCGCGGAAATCGACCATTATCTCAAAAAGATAAATCTGCGTCGCAAGCAGACCCGATACACCTTTACCGCCTCATTCGGCGCCCAGCATGACTGGAACAGGAACGCCTCGCCGGCATCCAAGCGGCAACTGGTCTCGGATTTCGTGGCCGACGTCGATGAAGCGGATTTGCGGACGCGCGATATCGGTTATAACGCCCTGACGGATTTGAGGGTGGTTCACGATCTCGGATACCAGGCGAAGCACCGGCTGAACGGCGCTCTAACCCATTATCGCGGCTTACAGCGCAAGCGGGGCGAACTCGATCTCAAGGTCTTCGCCCCCGAATTCGGCGGCGTCTACGATGCCGGGGCGGTGTCCCTCCACCCGACCTTGTTCGGGCAGCGCATAAATCTCTCCAAGGAACTCTATTCCTTTGTTCACGGCGCCCGGCTGCGCGCCGAGCATCGGATCGACGCGGATCTCGACATCTACGGCTACGGCCAAGCCGAACGAAAGGAATATTTCGCGGTCACGTCGTCGCTGACCGCACCAGAACGGACCGGATGGCAATACATGGCGGCTCTCGGCGCCAACTATAAGCTGAACCCGGCGATGAAGATGAGTTTCGAGATCTCGGGTATTTCGGTGGGGGCGGAACGCAATTACAACGCCTATACCGGCAAGCGGGCGACGCTGTCCCATAAATGGCTGCTCGGCGACGGGATGTTCCTGATCACCGCGCTCACCGGCGAGCTTGACCGCTACCAGGAGGGCGATCCCGAGGTCAGCGAGTTGACGCGCCACGATTTCATCGGCAAGGCGGGCCTGACTTTCGGCGTGCCCGTCGATTTTTTTTGTCGGCAGTAACACACCCCTGTCGTTCCTGCGCGATTTTTATATGACGATTTCGCTGGAAGCATCCCGTCAGGCTTCCAATATCACCAACTATCACTACAGCAACCGCCGCGCTTCTGTCTTGCTGTCGAAGCGCTGGGAGTTTTAGCCGGAGAGGCGATCAAGCGCATGCACCATTTAGCCCGTACCGCTCTTTTCGCAATCGCTGTCGCGTCATGGCCGGCGCAGGCCGCGGAATCGCCGACCCGCATCGGCGCCGCCGCCGCCGTGCGCGGGCTGGTCCAGCTTGCCGCCGTGGCCGACGTGCGCGCGGTCGGCAAGGATGCGGTCAGCGGCGATCCCATTTTTCTCGGCGATCGCGTGACCACCGGGCCGTCTGGCCGGCTTCAGATCATGCTGCTCGACGAGACCGTATTCACCCTCGGCCCCAAGGGCGTAATCGTGATCGACGAATTCGTTTACGACCCGAAGACCAGCAAGGGCAAGGTGGCGGCGTCGATTCTCAAGGGTACCTTCCGCTTCGTGACCGGCAAGATTTCGAATCGCCAGCCGTCCGACATGAAAGTCAAGCTGCCGGTGGGCTCCATCGGCGTGCGCGGCACCTCCGTCGCCGGCATCACCGACGGAACCCGCGCGACCGTCGTGCTGCTGGGGCCTGGGCCGAACGCCAATACCGGTGAACGCATCGGGCGCATCTCGGTCAGCGGCGCCGGGCAGTTCGGCGGAAGCACACCGGTCGAGATCGTACGCCCCGGCTACGGAACCGAGATCGCGGGCAGAAATGTACAGCCCACGCTGCCGGTGCAACTCGATCCGGCACGCCTTCAGACGATCACCGGACCGTTGAACAGCGTTCTGCGCGCGCCGACCCGGCCGGAGCAGGCGCAGGATACCGGGGGCCGAAGCCAAGCGAGCCAACCTACCCAAAGGCAATCCGCCGGAGCGGCGTT
The DNA here is from genome assembly GCA_964587515.1 of uncultured Rhodospirillaceae bacterium. Taxonomy (GTDB): domain Bacteria; phylum Pseudomonadota; class Alphaproteobacteria; order MPNO01; family MPNO01; genus CAZPMO01. Next base: position 25,727 of record CAZPMO010000030.1, read on the forward strand.
AGCTGGGACCAATCGAACGGATATCGCGAAACAAACTGGGGACGGTCTTGCCGGAGGTCTCCGCGGAATACAAACCATCCGTGTGTTGGCTCGTAGATTGAAACAAAAGGGAGCCATCGCGGCTAACCAACAAGCGCCACCACATCTATTAGAAGAAGCGGCGTTCGAACCCAAGCCACTAGGCTCGACAACCACGTTCGAACAGTTGCGCTCGATCAACTCCGGATCCGCTAATTTCGGATCTCAAAACACCATCCTGAAAAATGCTAGTACGCCGGTGGGCTCCTATGACATTTCATACAGCTATAATTTCGGCAGCAGGACCGCGTCGGGACAGGTAACGATCAACGCCGGATCCTTTTTCGGGCCGCCGGGAAATGCGCAATTCCCCCTTCTTGCCAGCCCCTTTTCTGACGCGAGCAAGACAGGGCCGATTCTGATCGAGGAACCAGCTATCGCCGTCCCCGGCCCCATCAACGGAACGGCCAACGTGAGATACGAGTTCCGCAATGTGAACGGCGTCATTTTCAAGGAACTGCGGCACGAAGTCACCTACACGAAAGGCCCCAAAACGGGCACCGGCAGGGGCGTTCTGAAAAGGTAAGCGCCGGCGATCCACTTGCCGGGTTCATTCGGCGGGTGTGGCGTGTAAGCTGGCGCCTCTGTCCCCGGCGCGGTTGCCATGTCTCTCGATCCTTATGCCTTAACGATCATCTGTATCGGTCTCGCCATCGGCTCCTTTGTGAAGGGGTTGACGGGGATGGGGCTGCCGCTGATCGCGGTGCCGTTTCTGGCGGGATTTCTGGGCGCCGAGCATTCGGTGGTGGTGATGCAGATTCCCGGGCTGGTGTCCAATGCCTGGCTGGTATGGTCGCAACGCGGCGCCGCCCGGACCGCGCCGCCGCGCTATGATCTGGTGGTGCCGGCCTTTCTCACGCTCGGTTTCGGCGTCTGGTTCCTGAACGTCGCCGATGACCGCGTCGCGATCCTGCTGCTGGCCGGCTGCGTCGCGGCTTTCCTGCTGTTGCTGCTGGCGAAACCCGAATTTCGCCTGGATGGCCGGCTGGGGCGGATTCTCACCCCCATCGCCAGCGCCGTCGGCGGCTTCGCTCAGGGCGCGACCGGAGTTTCGGCACCGCTGTTCTCCACCCTGATATTCTCGTTCCGCCTGCCGAAGGAGACCTTCGTCTTCTATAACGGGCTGATCTTCGGCATCTTCAACCTCATCCAAATTTCGGTGATGGTGGCGCTCGGCATGTTCACCTGGGAGCGCACGTTGGAAGGATGTCTGGCGCTGATCCCGCTGTTCCTGTTTCAATATATCGGCATGAAGACCATGGGGCTGGTCAGCCCCGGCGCCTTCAACCGCATCGTGATCGCGGTGGTGGCGGCAATGGAGATCAAGCTGGTCTGGCACGCGATTGGCGGTTAGTGCTCTAGCAAGGGAGAAATCGGAATGCGGGAATTTCAGGGCAAGGGCGCGGTGGTGACGGGCGCGGCATCGGGCATCGGCAAGGGAATCGCCGGTGCATTGGCCGATGCCGGCATGAACCTGCTGTTGATCGATATCGAACAGCAACCGCTCGACCGGGTCCGCGCCGCTCTCGCCTCCACCGGCGTCCGGATCGAAACGCTGGTCGCCGACGTCTCAGACCGCGACGCGCTGCGCGACGCCGCCGCCCAAGCGCCCGAGCTCATCGGCAGGGTGCATGTGCTGTGCAACAACGCCGGGGTCGGCTATGCCGGCGTTATGCTGGACCAGGTGCCCGACGGCGACTGGGACTGGGTGGTCGGCGTCAATCTGATGGGGGTAATCAACGGTCTCCAGGCATTCCTGCCTCGGATCACCGCCCACGGCGAGGGCGGCCACATCGTCAACACGGCCTCGATCGGCGGATTGCAGGTGCGGCCGGGTTGGGGTCACGGCGTCTATTCGACCACCAAATTCGCCGTGGTGGGGCTGTCCGAGGCGCTCGCCGACGATCTCGCGGCGCACGATATCGGCGTTTCCGTGCTGTGTCCCGGCGCGGTCGACACCGACATCTACCAGGGCGGCCGCAACCGGCCGGACCGCTTCGGCGGCCCGTTCGCGCGCCCCGCCGATCACCCGCTGGTGGGGGCGCTGAAAGACGGCATGTCACCGGCCGAGATCGGACGCTGGGTGGTGCGCGCGATCCGCGACAACCAGCTCTTCATCGTCCCCCATCCCGAAACCCGCGCCGTGGTCGAGGGCCGCCATGCACGGCTCATGGAGGCCTATGACTGGGCCGCCCGTGTCGCCGGCGAGATTTAATGCCGGCGTCTCCTAGCCCAGCGTGGGGTCCAGGATCACCTTGCCCATGCCGCGCGTGGTTTCGACCAGATGGTGGGCCTCGGCGGCCTGGCTGAGCGGCATGATGCGCTCGATATGGGCGCGCAAGTCGCCCGCCGCCGCATTCTCGAAACAGGGCGCGAGGTCTTCGTAACGGCTGCCGGGATTGCCCATGATGGTGAGCTGGTTGTGATAGACCTGATAGAAATCGACCGGGACCACGGGGCCGCCATGGGCGCCGCCGGTCACCAGCCGGCCGCGCTGGGCAAGGCTCGCGATCGCCTTGGGCAAGGTCTCGGGATTGGCGATATTGTCGGACACCACGTCGACGCCGCGCCCGCCGGTGATGCGCATTACCTCCTCGGTGAGGTCCTTGGTCCCATAATCGACGCCGTGATCGGCGCCGAATTCAAGCCCGATGCGGACCCGTTCAGCGGATCCGGCGGCCGCGATAACTGTCGCGCCCAGCGATTTGGCGATCTGGATGCCCATGGTGCCGAGATTGCCCGACGCGCCCATGATCAGTACCCATTCGCCGTCCTTCAGCCCGGCCATGTGGACCAGCAGGTGATAGGCGGTCGGCGCATGGCGCGCGATCACGGTGGCGTCGGCAAAGGACACGTTGTCGGGGATCGGGAAGGCCAGGGCTTCGGACACCTTGACCAGTTCGGCCGCGCCGCCGGGGCGGTGGATGCCGATCATCTCGACCTGGTTGGCGGCATTGCGCAATTCCTCGGAATCCGATTGCGGCCGGCCGCGAAAAGCATGTGACAGGATCGCGACCCGGTCACCCGGCCTCACCTCGCTGACGCCGTCCCCGACCGATGCGATGACGCCGGAAGGATCGACCCCCTGGATCAACGGCAAGGTCGCGCCGCGCTGGGGTTGGCGGCCGGCCCGCACCGCGATGTCGAGAGTGCGGTTGACCGAGACGGCATGCACCTCGACGACGACCTCGCCGGGCCCGGCGACGGGATCGGGCACGTCTTCGTAGCGCAGCACCTCGGGGCCGCCCCATTCATGGATGACGATGGCTTTCATACTCGGCGCACAGGGTAGGCGGAGCCCCCTGGGTTGTCCACTTCGCCGCCCTGGCCGGCTGGTTCCATTTCGCCGCCCAAGGCGACTGGGTCCATAACAAACGCGTGACCGGGCGGTCTTTACATTGCTTATCCGCCCGGGTCTGCGACAATGTCGCCACATTGAATCACGGTCGCCCCCAGGAGGCGAGTTTGCGCCCGGTCCACGGTTTCGAAGCGATATCCCCACAAAGAGGAGACGGCGCGCCATGACGGCGGCTTTCGTCGCCGCGCTGGCGTTGCTGGGGCTCACCAGTTTTGCACTGGCGCCACGGCTGCGCGAGGCCGACGCCTTCTTCAAGGGTGCCTCCGATCGCATCGCGCCGCCCGGATTGCTGACGCTGGTGTTCTCCCAGGTGACGACCTGGATCTTCGCGCGGTCACTGATGACCGCCGCCATCCTTGGCTATTACTACGGCATTGCCGGCGCGCTCGCCTATGCCGCCTATTACATGTCGTTCTTCACCGGCACGGCGCGGCCAGCATTCAGGATTTCCTGCGTCGTAATTTCGGCCGGGGCGGGGTGGGATGCTACAATTTCGTCATCGGCGTGCGCCTGCTGAGCGAGGTGTTCGCGAACCTGCTGGTGATCGGCGTGATATTCGGGACCGCCGGCAGCGACGCCTATATCGCCGCCATCGTGATCCTGTCGGCCGTAACGCTGGGCTATTCGATGATGGGCGGGCTGCGCGCTTCTCTCCGGACCGATGTCCTCCAGATGAGCGTGTTCGTCGTCGTACTCGCGCTGATCGTAACGATGCTTTTGCGCGCTCAGGGCTGGTCGGCGAGCGCCGCGCTCGGCTCCGGCGTCGCCGATTTCGATGCCGGCTGGAACCTGCTGGTGGTGGCGCTTCTCCAGGTCTGGTCCTACCCCATGCATGACCCCGTGATGATGGATCGCGGTTTTATCGCCGATCGGCGCACGACGCGCGCGAGTTTCCTGCACGCGGGCTGGGTCAGCATCATCTGCATACTCGCATTCGCGATGTTGGGCGTGTTTGCCGGTCTCAACGCGCAGGCGGGCGAGAAGATGATGGAGGCGCTGCTGCGGTTGCTGGGCGAGCCGACGATGATGCTGATCAGCTTCGCGCTGATCGTCTCGGCCATCTCGACGCTCGATTCGACGCTTTCCAGCGCCGCCAAACTCTGCGTCATCGACATGCGATGGCTCGATCCGACGCTCCGCAACGGCCGCATCGCGATGGCGCTGTTCATGCTGGGCGGGCTTGGCTTCCTGCTGCTGGGCTCGAAAGACCTGTACACCGCGGTCGCGGTCAGCGGCACCGCGTCGATGTTCCTGACGCCGGTGATCCTGTTCTCGGTATGGGGCAAGGGCGGCGTGCCGCGCTGGAGCTATTACGCCTCGTTCGCGGCGGCGATCGCGGGGGCGGCGCTTTACTACGCGGAGGCCGGCGGCGCGCTGTCGCTGATCGAGCCCGCCTTCGGCGTCGGGGTGAAATACAACAAGCTGCTGTTGATCTGCGTCGTGGTATTGGGATTCGGCATGACGGCTTTCGCGCTCGGCCGCGCGCTGCGCCGCCCGGCGGCCACTGACATCGCGGAATAGTTTCAAACCCGACCCGCTTACGCTATCCTTTCGGCGGAATTTACAGGATTCACTGGCCAGGAGAGCGACGTCATGGCGACCCAACTCAAGGACAAACCCGAGGCGAAGGCCAAGCATACCGTCGGTGGGGTCGAATTCGACCGTCCCTTCCGCATCCGCCGGCTCGGCCATTTCGGCTTCAACGTCCAGGATGTCGGGGCGTGCACGCGCTTCTATGCCGATCTGCTGGGATTCAATATTTCCGATCCGATCAATTTCGGCTCCCGCATCGAAGACGAAAAGGTGCGCGCCGGTTTCAAGGAAACCGAAGGCTATTTCATGCGCCACGGCACCGATCACCATTCTTTCGTGGTGTTCCCCAAGCCGGTGCTCGATCACATGGGCGGGCGCTCGGCGCGCGCCGACATCACGATCAATCAGATCACCTGGCAGGTCGGATCGTTGCGCGAGGTGTCGCAAGCCGAGGAATGGCTGCGTGGCGTCGACAATCCGATCCGGCGGTCGGGTCGCGACACGCCCGGCTCCAACTGGCATGTCTATCCCTTCGATCCGGACGAAAACATCAACGAGCTTTATTACGGTATCGAGCAGATCGGCTGGAACGGACATTCCAAGCCTCGCGACATGCATGTGCGCGGTTTTCGCGAGAAACCGCCGTTGCCGCAGATGTCGGAATATGACGAGGTCGAAACCGCCGTCGCCGACGGCACCGACATCACGTCCGGCTATCGCCATGAGAGCGATCTCGAGGCCAAGTACGACGTCGGCGGCATCATGCTGCCGCGCCCGTTCAAGGTGGTGAAGATCGGTCCCGTGCGCCTGTTCGCCGACGATGTCGAACAATCGGTGTCGTTCTATCGCGACCGGCTCGGCATGAGCGTGACCGAGGAGGTTACCTATAACGGCCACCGCTGCGTGTTCCTGCGCGTCAATACCGAACATCATTCGATGGCGCTCTATCCGATCGCGCTGCGCGAGGAACTCGGGCTGAGCCCGCATACCAATTGCCTCGCCTTCGGCATGCAGGTCGGCGAATACACCCAGCTTCGCGACAGCGTCGATTTCATGAAGAAGAACGGCGTCGAGATTAAATATCTGCCGCCCGAACTGTCGCCCGGCGTGGATTATTCGGCCTTCGCCATCGATCCCGACGGCCACGCCATCCAGCTCTACTACTATATGGAGCAGGTCGGCTGGGACGGCCGACCGCGCCCTCCCGAGCTGCGCCGTAACGTGGAACCCGGCGTGTGGCCCGATTCGGTTGAGCCCATGTCGGACTCCTACACCGGCGAGGTTTTCATGGGGCCGCTCGGCTAAACAGCCGACGTCTCCACGGTTCCGGCCGGAAAGCTTCGCTTAAATATCTGATTTCAAGCGATTTTTAACTCTATTGCGCGCAGTTGGGTTTTTTGGGGCCTTGGCTTGCGTGTAATTGCGCCGTCGCCGGGGCCCGTAAGGGTATTCGGAGTAGGTCGATGGATTTGGACGAGAGACGGGTTGCGGGCGGCGCCCAGGCCCTGGAATCGGGGGATATCGGGGGAATATCGGGCGCCACCGAACGTCATCGCTTCGACCCCTCCATCCTGCGCGAGTACGATATTCGCGGCATCGTCGACCAGAATCTCACCATCGCCGATGCGCGCGCCATCGGCCGCGCCTTCGGCACCGTGCTGGCCGAGAGCGGCGGCAAACGGGTCTGTGTCGGCTATGACGGGAGGGAAAGCTCGCCCGAATTCGAGGAGGCCGTGGTCGACGGGCTCACCGCGACCGGTCTGACCGCGATCCGCGTCGGGCTGGGACCGACGCCGATGCTGTATTACGCCGTGAAATCGCTCGATGCGGATGGTGGCGTGATGATTACCGCATCCCACAACCCGCCCGAATATAACGGGTTCAAGTTCATGCTGGGCTCGGGACCGTTCTATGGAGACGATATTCGCCGTCTCGGCGACATCGCGGCCACCGGGCAATATATCGACGGCACCGGGGCGATCGGCGAAAACGCCCGCCTCGATCCCTATGTCGAACGGCTGCTCGAAGATTACCGGCACGGGCGCGACCTCGCCATCGCCTGGGATGCCGGCAACGGCGCCGCCGGCGAGGCGATGGCCAAGCTGTGCGCGGGCATTCCCGGCCGTCACATTCTGCTCAACGAGACCATCGACGGCACCTTCCCGGCGCATCATCCCGATCCCACGGAGCCTGAAAATCTCGTTCAGCTCATCGAGACCGTGCGTGCCGAAAAATGCGATCTCGGCATCGCCTTCGACGGTGACGGCGACCGCATCGGCGTGGTCGACAGTACCGGGCGTATCCTGTGGGGCGATCAGTTCCTGATGCTGCTCATTCGCGAGGTACTGGCCGAGACGCCAGGCGCGACCGTGATCGCCGATGTGAAGGCTTCCGAGGCGCTGTTCGACGAGGTTCGTCGTCTCGGCGGCAAACCGTTGATGTGGCGCACCGGCCATTCGCCGATTAAAGCCAAGATGGCCGAAACACTGGCCCCGCTGGCCGGTGAGATGAGCGGCCATATCTTTTTCGCCGACCACTATTACGGCTTCGACGACGGGCTTTACGCCGCCGTGCGCCTGCTGGGATTCCTGTCGCGCGCCGATCAGTCGCTGGCCGAGATGATGGACGGGCTGCCCAGCCCGGTGAATACGCCAGAAATCCGTTTTCCGTGTTCGGAGGAACGTAAATTCGCCGTGATCGAGGAAGTACGCGACCGGCTGCGCGCCGCCGGCGCGGAGATCAATTCGATCGACGGCGTACGGGTCAGCACGCCGGACGGCTGGTGGCTGCTGCGCGCCTCCAATACCCAGGATGTGCTGGTAGCCCGCTGCGAAGCCGCCGACGAAGCCGGCCTCGCGCGCTTGAAGGGAACGCTCGCCGAACAGGTCAAGAGCGTCGGAGTCGCCTGCCCCGATTTCTAGAGCATGATCCAGCCAAATAGGATCATTTGACCGAGATTATTCCGCCCCGCGGCGTCGTTGCGCTTCTTTGCCGATGCGCCGCATCGCCATGCGAAGCGCGCCTAACCACGGGGCGGAAT
>CAZPMO010000031.1:0-33635 GCA_964587515.1 uncultured Rhodospirillaceae bacterium
GCACCACCATGGCGGAGATCTACACCGCCGCGATTCCGTTCATGGGGTGTGCGATGGCGTTGGTGGCGTTGCTTATCGTATGGCCTGAAATAGCTACATTCCTGCCGAATCTTGGACGATAGATCATCATGGCGATTTCATTTTTCATTGAATTCGAAGGCCGGGCCCGTCTCGCGGCCGATGCGGTAGCCGAGCTTGGCGAGCCCTTCACGCAGGTCCCGGGCGCAAGCGCGGTCGAGCTTTATACACCCGACGCGGCGGATGATCCGTTGCTCGATGACGGCGCGCCGCCGCCCCTGGTCGCGCAGCTTCGTTTCCCGTCGCTTGCCCAAGCGCGTCAGGGCGCGGCCGGGCTCGGCGCCGCTCTCGATGAGGTCACCATGCTGGCCGGCGCGGTCCGGCCATGCGCGCTTGATATCGTCGAGAACCATCTGTCCCCGGAAGCCGGCGAGGACAACCCGCTGGCCGCGTCCGCCGCGATTGCCTATCTGGTGCATTACCGGCGGCCGGCCGAGGACGAGGCCGCGTTTATCTCTTACTACCTCGCCCACCATCCCGCGATCATGGCCCAACTGCCCGAAATCAGGCGGCTTGAAATTTATACGCCGGTGGCGCTGCCCGGCGCGCCGTCGCTGCCGTCGGGCGAGACCATGCTGATTTGCGACGTTTCCTTCGACAGCGCCGCGGCGCTGACCCACGCGCTCCAATCCGATGTGCGCCTGCGCCTGCGCGAGGATTTCCATACCTTCCCGCCTTTTACCGGGCCCGTGACCCATTTTGCGACGCGGCGGTCGGTTCTTCTTCCTTGATCTGGCCTTGATATGGATTAAAGCCGCGCCCGCGGTTTCCGGTAATTCTGCGCCATGAATGTCGGAAGGAGCGCGGACGATGCTGGAAGCCAGAGACATCATGACCAAAGGCGTGATCACCGTCGGACCGGATACCTCGGTGCGCGAAGTAACGCGGTCGCTGCTTGAAAACCGTATCAGCGCGGTTCCGGTAATTGACGGCGCCAACCGCGTGCTCGGCATTGTCAGCGAAGGCGATTTGATGCGCCGCTCCGAGATCGGCACCGAGAAGGGGCGTTCCTGGTGGCTGGACGCGTTGGCCGAGACCTCCGAGCTTGCCCACGCCTTCGTGAAATCGCACGGCGTCAAGGCGTCCGAGATCATGACCTCGAATGTCATCACCGTGGACCAGACCGCCTCCATCGCCGAGATCGCGGAGATTCTGGAAGACAATAATATCAAGCGGGTGCCGGTGGTCAGGAAGGGCAAACTCGCCGGCATCGTCAGCCGCTCCAACCTGTTGCAGGCCTTGTCCGCGCAAAAGGAGACGGTGATCGAATTGCCGCTGAAAGACGACCGCGCCATCCGCGAGCGCATCATGGATACGCTCGCGGGCGAGGCGTGGGCCGATCTCGCCATGATCAACGTGGTCGTCACCAACGGCAAGGTGCGAATCTGGGGCGTGGTCGACACGGACGATCAGCGCCAGGCGCTACGCGTCGCCGCCGAGGGCGTGCCCGGCGTTCGCGAAATCGAGGACCACACCGCGTTCCGTCCGCCTCATATGGGCGCCGATTAAGCCGTTACAGCCGCCCGATTTCGGTGTCCGCGCAGCTTGCTCCCATCACCGCGAGGCCCGACTCGAGATAATCGCTCAAAAGCGGGATGCCGAGCAGATAGGTGGCGGTGTTCTCGTTGTGCGCGTCACGCGCATCGGCGCGCGCGGTCTCCCAATCATCGTGGGATCCGCGCCCGAGCCAGGCCAGCGCGACGAGATCGATCTGCTCGGTTTCGTTGAGCGCATTGATAAAAGCGGTGAGTTCTTCGAGCACCGGATCGTCCGAGAAATCTTCTAATACCTGGCGCATCCCCTCGTCGGCCGGGTTGGAGCCCAGTTGGGGAATCACCACCTCGACCTTGGCGTCGAACTCCCGTGCCTTGATCGCGATGAAACAAACTTTTTCGGGGCTGATCTGAAGCATGGCGTGCTATCCCGCTGAAAGTTATTCCTGCCGTGATCCTGTCGACCGCCGGACAGCGCCGCATTGAGGCAGGTTAAGACGCCCGGTCCGCCTCGAAGAATTCGAGTTCCCAGACGCCGGTGTTGCCATCGCGGCGGACGATATAGGTGGCACCGTCGTCTCCTATCACCTTGAAATGATCATGATCGGGCGACAGCCAGCGATCGATCACGTCCACGACCTCGATGCGTCGCTTGCCCAGATGAATGCGCTCGGGGGTAATTTCCCCCCGATCCCGTATAGCGCATTCCACAATGATTTCCATGACGCGCCGCCCGGCGCCTAGTCCAGGTGATGTTTGCCGATCGGCCGCACGGTTGTCGCCTGCGGGCCCTTGTCGCTCTCTCCTTCGATAGTGACGAATCGCACTTCGCTACCGATATCCAGTCCCTCGAAACCGCCGTTCAGGACACTGTTGCAATGGAAATAGATTTCATTGCCGTCGGTATCCAGGATGAAGCCGTAATCAGGAAACATGCGGATCACCTTGCCATGCGCCGGGGTATCGTGGGTCTTCGCCTCGCCGCCCCGCTGTTTGGCAAACCCCTGGAGCTGGCGCTCCATCGCGTTGAAGGCGTCGCGGATGGCGACATAGACGTCCTCGTGGGCGTGCTTGTCGTGGGAATCGCGATTTACCACCAGCTCACCTCCCGGCACCACCAGATCGATCCTGACGTGATAGAGCTTGCCTTGGTGATGGCGCCGATGCGGCGCCTCGATGACAACCCGACAATCTGTAATCCTCTTGTGGTGGCGTTCGAGCCGCGCGGCCCGCTCCTTGATACGGGCGTCGATGGCGTCGGACTGTGGAAAATCCCGGTACGTAACCTGGATTGGAACCGTCACGGCATCCTCCTGCTTCTTACGGTGCAACATTGCTATTCGAAGAGAATTCGACCACGTCGCGCTCCCCGCGACCCTGATCCAGGTTAAGACGCCTGAACGCCGCCGCTTGCAACGGCGGGGATGCCGCCATAATTTCGCCTGGCCAGCCGCGCGTCCCGTCGTGGCGGCTCACGGAGGGGAGGATATGGGTTCGAACACGCCGTCGGTCGATCTTGCGGTCGCCGATGGGATCGCGACCATCCTGATCAATAACCCGCTTCGCCGGAACTGCTTCGAACCCGCCATGTTCGACCAGCTATTCGATGCGGCGGAGCGCATCGCGGCCGACGCGTCCGTACGGATCGCTGTGCTGCGCGGCGCCGGCGAGAAGGCCTTCTCGGCCGGGGTCGATATCGACGCCGTGACCGAAAGCGGCGAATATTTCCAGATGTTCCTCGAAACCGAAGCGCGCATGAACCGCGCCACCGAGGCGGTCGCCGCGCTGTCGATCCCGGTGGTCGCCGCGCTGAAGGGATCTTGCATGGGTGGCGGGGTTCAGGTGGCGGTGGCGGCGGATTTTCGCCTCGCCTGCGACGATCTGCGCCTCGCCATTCCGGCCGCCTCGCTGGGCGTGATGTATCCGTTGGCGCCGATCGAAACCATGGTCCGCATGGCCGGCCCCAGCGCGGTGAAGAAACTGCTGATCGAAGGCGGCGAAATGGACGCGACAACCGCGCTCTCGCTCGGTTTCGTCGAGGAGGTGGCGCCGGCCGAGGCGTTCGAGGTCCGGCTCGGCCGGATCCTCGCCCATATCGCGGCGCACCCGCCGGAGATCGTCGCCGCTTACAAGACCATCATCGACAATTACGGACGTGGCGATCCCGGGACCAACGAGATCGTGCGCGACCGTGCGCTGAACTCCGGCATCCTCGCCGAGCGGCTGGCCGGGGTCGCGCAAGCCCGCAGGGAAGCCCGCGCCCGTCGTGATAAGGAAAAAAACGGGTGACGCTGAAGATCGGCATTGATGTCGGCGGCACCTTTACCGATTTTCTGGTGGCGCGCGCCGATGGCGGCACTGCGGTCTTCAAGACGCCGTCGACCCCGGCCGATCCGTCCGAAGGGGTGATCAACGGGCTCGGCGAGATCGCGGAATCACAGGGCCTGACACTGGCTGAACTGGCCGGTGAGATCGAGACCATCGTTCACGGCACCACGGTGACCACCAACGCGACGCTGACGCGCAATGGCGCGGTGACCGGGTTGATCACCACCGAGGGCCTGCGCGATGCGCTGGAAATGCGGCGCGGCATTCGCGAGAAGCCCTACGACAATCGCTACGCTAATGTGAAGCCGCTGGCGCCGCGCCATCTGCGGCTCGGCGTGCCCGGCCGCCTTGATCGCCAGGGGCGCGAGATAGCACCGCTAGAGCTTGAAGCGGTAAGCCGCGCGGCGCGGGAACTCAGCGCCCGGGGCACCGACGCGGTGGCGATCTGTTTCATGAACGCCTTCGCCGACCCGGATCACGAACGGCGCGCGGCCGAGGCGGTGCGCGCGGTGATGCCCGACGCCTACCTCACGGTCTCCAGCGATCTGCTGCCCTCGATCCGGTTTTACGACCGGGTCTCGACCACCGTGCTGAATTCCTATGTCGGGCCCAAACTCTCGGCCTATCTCGACAGCCTGACCGCGAAACTCGGCGACATCGGTTTCAAGGGCGCGCTGCTGATCATGCAGTCGAACGGCGGCGTGGTGTCGCCCGAAGCGGCGCGCGCCCGGGCCGCGGTGACGCTGCTGTCGGGACCCGCCGCCGGACCGGGCGCCGGGCTGGTCTTCGCCGCCGCGCAGGGGCGCGAGGATTGCATCACCGTCGATATGGGCGGCACCAGCTTCGACGCGGCGCTGGCGCGCGGCGGCGAGCCGCAGGTCATGACGGAGGGCGAGATCGACCGGCTGAGGATCGCGCTGCCCATGCTGGATATCCACACCATCGGCGCGGGCGGCGGCTCGATCGGCTGGATCGACGAGGGCGGTCTGTTGCGCATGGGGCCGCAAAGCGCCGGCGCCGATCCCGGACCGGTCTGTTATGGGCGCGGCGGCGCGCAGCCGACCTGCACCGACGCCGATCTCGCGCTCGGCTATCTCGATCCCGCGTTTTTCGCCGGCGGCCGCATACCGCTTGACGCCACGGCCGCGCGCCGCGCCATCGAGACCGTGATCGCCACGCCCATGGGCATCGCCGTCGAGGCGGCGGCGGCCGGCATGTACCGCGTGATCAACAACAACATGGCCCAGGGGGTGCGCGAGATCACGGTCAGACGCGGGCTGGACGCGCGCGAGTTTCCCATGGTGGTGGCCGGCGGCGCGGGCGCGTTGCACGCCTGCATGATCGCGCTGGAGCTCGAAATCCCCATGTTCCTGGTGCCGCGCGAGTCCTCGATATTCTGCGCCGCCGGCATGCTGATGAGCGATCTGCGCCACGATTACGTCCGCACCCATGTCGCGCGGTTCGACGATCTCGACTGGGACGGGCTGAACGGGGTCTATGACGCGCTGATCGTGGAAGCGCGCGCCGCGTTGAGCGGCGACGGCGTGGCCGACGATCGCCAGCAATTCAGCGCGCGGCTCGATTGCCGTTATGCGCGGCAATATCACGAGGTCTCGTTTCCGGTCGCGCTGGAGGCGATCCGCGACCGCGACGGCGCCGAAATCGCCACGGCTTTCCACGCCGAGCACAACCGGCTCTACGGTTATTCGCTGGAAGAGCAGGGAACCCCGGTGCAGATCATCAATGTCCGGCTCCAGGCGCTGGGCGCCACCGAAAAACCCGCCGCCGCGTCCGATGCGTATGCGGGGCCGGATGCTTCCGCCGCGCTGAAGGGCACACGCGCCGTCTATGTCCCCGAGGCCGATGCGTTCGATGATATCCCGGTCTATGACGGGCACGCGCTGCGCTTCGGCAATCGTCTCGCCGGCCCGGCGCTGATCGAGCAGCGCAACACCGCCATTTTCGTCAGCGGTTCGTTCGACTGCGCCATCGACCGCGCCGGCTCGTTCGCGGTCTATCTGAAGGGTCGCGAGGAAGTGATCGAAAAAGGGATGCCCGACGATCTGATCGTCGAAAAGACAAAGGAGCGGCGATCATGAGCGAAATCGATCCGATCATGCTGTCGGTGTTTTCCCGGGCCTTCCGCGCCATCACCGACGAGATGTCGATCTCGCTCCAGCGCACCGCGCGCTCGCCGATCCTGTGCGAGGCCAAGGATTTCGTGACCGGGCTTTATGACGGCGAAGGCCGCATGCTGGAGCAGACCGAGAACCTGCCGATCCTGGCCTTCTCGCTGGCGCCGGTGTGCAAATATATCCGCGATTATTTCGGCGACGATCTGCACGAAGGCGACGTGATCTTCCACAACGACGTCTTTTCCATGGGCAACCAGAACAACGACGTCGCGGTCTACAAGCCGATCTTCTTCGACGGCGAGCTGGTCGCCTGGTCGGCCTGCAAGGGTCACCAGGCCGATATCGGCGGCGCGGTGGCGGGCGGCTACAACCCCAACGCCACCGAGGTCTGGCAGGAGGCGCTGCGCATACCGCCGGTGAAAATCTACGACAAAGGCGTGCTGCGCAAAGACGTGTGGGACCTGATCTTCGCCAATATCCGCTTCGATATCGTGCAGGAGGACATGCGCGCCGAGATCGGCTCCTGCGTGGTCGGCGAGCGCCGCCTGCTTGCGCTGCTGGAGAAATACGGGCTCGATTATTTCACCCGCCACAAGGAAGCTTTGTTCGCGTCGACCGAGAAAATGATGCGGGCCGAAATCGCCAAGATCCCCGACGGGGAATATTCGGGCGAGGGCAAGGTCTTCTATGACGGCCGCCACGAAGGTTCGGAATTCACCATCCGCGTGACCATCCGCGTCGAGGGCGAACGCATCGCCTTCGATTACGCCGACACCGACGCCCAGACCAACGGCTTCGTCAACGGCACCTATACCTCGTCCGCCTCTGCCACCATCCTGACGTTTCTTCAGATGGTGAACCCCGACATTCCCCATAACGAAGGCATGGTCGCGCCCATCGAGATAATGATCCCCGAGGGCACCATCCTGAACGCGTCCTACCCGAAGGCCACCACCTTCGGCAATCATCTGTGCCCGCCCAACGCCGACGCCATCATCCGCGCACTGGCCCCGGTGATCCCCGACCGCGTCACCGCCGGCTGGGGCAATCTGCTGTGCTCGCTGACCACCGGGCGCGACGCCGAGCGCGACGAGCCCTATGTGGACATCTTCTTCATGGGCATGAAGGGCGGCTCGGGCGCCATGCGGGGTGCCGACGGCTATGACCATATCGGCATGATCGACGCTTCGGGCGGCGTGCTCGACCAGGATTACGAAATGTTCGAACAGCAGACGCCGCATCTTCTGGTGAAGCATGAATATCTCACCGATTCCGCCGGCGCGGGCGAATGGCGCGGCGGCCTCGGCACCGAGACAGTGTTCGAAATGGGCTCGGAGGACACCCAGCTCGTCTGCTTCGGCGACGGCGATTTCGAAGCCCCGTTCGGCCTGTTCGGCGGTGGCGACGGCGTCCTCAACTCGATCACCATCACCACGCCCGACGGCGAGACGACAACGCCCCGCAACAAGGATTTGATCACCGGCGTCCCAAAGGGCTCGATCTACCACCAAGCCGCCACCGGCGGCGGCGGCTACGGCGATCCCCGAAAACGCCCCGCCCCCCTGGTCGCCGAGGACGTCCAGAACGGCGTGATCACGGTGGATGCGGCGCGTGATCAGTACAGGGTCGCGGTGGACCCGGAGAGTTTCACGGTTGACGAAACGGTAACCGAGAATTTGCGTAAACCCACCTGATCCCGCCAGCTTCCCCCATCCGGCATCCCGTCTATAATCAACTTATGAACGAACGGCCGATCAGGGTGTTGTTGGCGAAGCCGGGGCTCGACGGGCATGACGTGGGCGCGAAAATTGTCGTGCGCGGGTTGATGGAAGCGGGCTTCGAAGTGGTCTATACGGGCTTGCGCAAGACGCCCGAGGAGATCGTCGCGCGCGCGGCGGCGGAGAACGCGGACGTGATCGGGCTGTCCATCCTGTCGGGGTCGCATCTGCCGCTATGCCGGCGCATCCGCGAACTGATGTCGGAAAGCGATGTGGGCAACCGGCTGTGGCTGGTCGGCGGCAACATCCCCAAACAGGACCACGAGGAATTGCGGCGCATCGGCGTCGACGGCGTATTCGCCACCGGCGCGCGCCTCGACGACATCGTCGCCTTCATCCGGGAGAACGCATCGAAATGGCCCAGGAACTGAAAGACGGAAATTCCGTTATTAACGAATCCGGGATCGAGATCGAAACGGTCTATGGGCCGGACGAGCCCGACCCGCGTATCGGCGCGCCCGGTGAGTTTCCCTTCACGCGCGGCATCCATTCCGAGATGTATCGTCGCCGGCCGTGGACCATGCGGCAATATACCGGCTTCGGCAACGCGGCCGCGACCAACGAACGGTTTCATTATCTGATCGAGAACGGCCAGACCGGCCTCAATGTCGCCTTCGATCTGCCGACCCAGTGCGGTTATGACTCCGACGCCACGGAGGCCGAAGGCGAGGTCGGGCGGGTCGGCATGGCGGTCGACAGCTTGCGTGATTTCGAGATCGCCTTCGAGGGCATAGACCTGGACAAGATCACCGTGTCGCTGACCATCAACGGCTCGGCCGCGATCCTGATCGCCATGTATCTCGCCATGGCGGAGAAGAAGGGCTTCGATGTCGCGCGCCTGCGTGGCACCGCCCAGAACGACATCCTGAAGGAATATATCGGGCGCGGCACCTGGGTGTTCCCGGTCGAACCCTCGATCCGGCTGGTGACCGACACCATCGAATATTGCGCCGCGCACGCGCCGCTGTATTCGCCGGTCAGCGTGTGCGGCTATCACATCCGCGAATCCGGCTGCACGCCGGCCGAGGAGATGGGCTACGCGTTCGCCATCGCCAAGGCCTATATCGATGAGACGCTGAAGCGGGGCCTCGATATCGACGATTTCGCCGGCCGGCTGTCGTTCAACTTCAACATCTTCGGCACCCTGTTCGAGCAGGTCGCGAAATTCCGCGCCGGACGGCGTCTGTGGGCGACCATTCTGAAGGAGGAATACGGCGCCAAGGACCCCAAGACCATGTGGCTGCGCATGATCGCGGGCGGCGGCGGGTTCGGGCTGACCATCGACCAGCCGGAGAACAATATCGTGCGCGGCGCCTATTATGCGCTGATCGCGGCGTTGTCCGGCGCGCAGACCGTGGCGCTCTGCTGCTACGACGAGGCCTACACCATCCCCAGCGAAAAGGCGCAGCGGATCTCTCTCCGCACCATGCAGATCCTGATCGAGGAGATGGGGCTTTGCGATACCGCCGATCCGCTGGGCGGGTCCTATTATGTGGAATCGCTGACCGATTCCATGGAAGACGAAATGCGCGCGGTGATGGCGCGCGTCGACGCCGAAGGCGGCATCGTGGCCGCGGTCGCCGACGGGCGCGTTCAGGAACGCGTCTCGCGCCACGCCTATGAGCGCGAGCTGGCCATGCAGTCGGGCGAAACCCGCAAGGTCGGGGTCAACTGCTATCGCATCGACGAGGAAGAACCCGAGATCGCTTTCCATCCGACCGACCCGGCTGATCTGAAGATGCAGATCGAAAGCCTCGAGGTGGTGAAATCCGAACGCGACGAGGGCGCGGTCGCGGCCGCGCTGGCGGAACTGAAGGCCGACGCGGAAACCGGCATCAACGTGATGCCGGCGATCATGGCGGCGGTGAAGGCATACGCCACCGTCGGCGAAATGACCGGCGTGATGGTCGAAACGTTCGGCCGCTATGAGGAGCCGGTCCGTTTTGAAGGGGCCGCCCAATAGCATGCGGCCCCGCACCGTCATCTCCCTGGAACAGGCGCTTTCGCTGCCCTATGCGACGCAACGCTTCGTCCAGCTTGGCTGGCGGGTGATCCGCATCGAAGCGGCGGGCGGCGGCGACGCGCAGCCGGGCGATCCCAACCGCTATATCGGCGGGCTGGTCGCCGACGAGGGACGGCGGTCCTATTTCGTCGCGCCCAATGTGGGCAAGCAGGCGGTGGCGCTGAACCTCAAGGCGACGGCCGGACAGGAGGCGTTGCGCCGCATGATCACGGCGCTGGACGCCGAAATATTCTGCTGCAACACGATCCCCGGCCGCTACCGGGCGCTGGGCATCGATTACGAGACCCTGGTCGCCGCGCGGCCCGACCTGATCTGGGCCGGGATCTCGGCGATGGGGCCCGAATACCCGGATGCGCCGGGCTACGACCCCGTGATCCAGGCCATGGCGGGCTATATGGAGCTCACCGGGCCCCAGGACGGCCCGCCCACGCTGTCCGGCATCCCGCTGGTCGACCTCAAGGCCGGCGACGAGGTCTATGCCGGGGTGATGATGGCGCTGGCCGAGAAGGCCGAGACCGGCAAGGGCGGGCGCATCGACGTTTCCATGTTGCAGGCGGCGGCGTCATGGCTGATCACCACCCTGCCGCTGGTTGACATGGATTGCGGGCCCGAGGAGATCACGCGCTGGGGCAACGCGCACCGCAAGTTCATACCCACCAACGTCTATCCGACCACGGACGGTTTTATTTACGTCGCCATCGGCTCGAATGCGCAGTGGGAGCGGCTGTGCGCCACCCAGCCCTTCACCGCGCTGGCCGCCGGTGGCGCGCGCGACACCGCCGAGGGCCGCTACGCCGCGCGCGCCGAGCTCTATCGCGAGATCGGCGCGGTGACGTCGCGGCTGAGCGCGGCGGCCTGCGCCGAAATCTTATCGGGCGCGCGGATTCCGCACGCGCTGGTCAATAATATTCCGGAAGTCCACGATATCGCGGCGGTGCGCGATCGCATCAGCCGCACCGTGTTGCCCGATGGCAGGCAGGTCCGTCTCCAGCCGATGGCTGTCGATGTTGAGGGCGCGCCTGAAAACTATGATTTCCCGCCCCGGTACGGCGAACATACCGAGGCGATCCTTGCCGAGGCCGGCTATGGCGGTGCCGAGATCGCGGCGCTGAGAGACGACGGGGTGATCGGGCCATGAATCCCTACCAGATCGACCACTGGCCCAACCAGGTGTGCGCGGCACCGGGCGCGGTCTCCAGGCTGGGCGCGCTGGCCGCCGAGATGGGGGTGCGCCGCGCGCTGGTGGTGTGCGGCGCAACGGTCGCCGGCGGCGAGATGCTGACCCGGGTGCGCGCCGGGTTGGGCGATGTATGCGCCGGGGTGTTCGATGGCATCGAGGCGCAGAACCCGCTGCCCTGCATCGAAGCCGGAGCCGAGGCGGCGCGCGCCATTGATGCCGACGCGATCATCAGCGTCGGCGGCGGCAGCGCCATTGATGCCGGCAAATGCATTGCCATGATGTTGGCCACGGGCGGCGATTACATGCCGTATCTGATCGAGTTCGGCGCGAAGGGCTCCATGGACCGCCAGACGTTGGGCGATGGCGTATTGCCCCATATCGCGATGCCGACCACGGCGGGTTCGTCCAGCGAGGTGATGCCCACCGCCGGCTGTCGCGACCCCGCCGCGCGCCGCAAGCTGCTTTTCTGGGACAGCGCCCTGGTGCCCAGGCTGGTGGTGCTGGATCCCGAGATGGCGGTGTTCGCCTCGCCTTCGCTGACCGCCCATAGCGGCATGACGGCCATGGCGCGCTGTATCGAGGGGCTCTATTCGGCGAAACGCAACCCGGTCTCGACCGGGCTCGCGCTGCATGGCGCGAAATTGCTGCGGCGCTCCTTGCCGCGCTCGATCATCGAGCCCGGCGATATCGACGCCCGCGCCGAATGCCAGATCGCCTGTCTGATGTCCGGCGTCGCCACCATCAACGCCATGGCCTCCATCGTGCACGCCGTCGGCCATGTGGTGGGCGGGCGGTTCGGCCTCCAGCACGGCGTCGCCCATTCGCTGCTGCTGCCGCCTTCCATGCGGCTGCTGCTGCCCGCCATCGGCGAGGCGCAGTTCGACGTGCTGGAGGCGTTGGGCGGCCGTCGCGACGGGTTGAGCGCCGATGAGGCGGGCAGCGCGGCGGCGGCCTCGATCGCCGATCTGATCGGCGAGCTGCCGCTCCGGCAACGCCTCGGCGAGACGAATATCGGCGAGGATGACCTGCCGGGCATCGCCGATGCGGCGATGGACGATTACATGATGCCGGATGCGCCGCGCGCCGTTTCGCGCGACGAGGTGCTCGGCGTGTTGCGGCAGGCGTGGTAGCGGGTGATGACCGACACCCTTTCTCTTCAACTCGCGGCATGGTCATCGGCGCTTACCCCGGGCGATGTGCCCGAAGACCAGCGCGCGCTGGCGCGGCTGCGCGTTCTCGACAGCGTCGGGCTGATCCTCGTGGTGCTGGACTCAACCCAAGGCAAGGCGGCGCTGGAGGTGGCGCTCCGTCAGGGTGGCGTCGGCGAAAGCACGGTGATCGGCGCCGGCGCGCGCCTGCCGGCGGGTTGGGCGGCCCTGGCGCACGCGACGCTGGCCCATTGCCGCGATTTCGACGACACGTTCGCCGATTCCGTCGTCCATCCCGGCAGCGTGGTGGTCGCGGTGGCGCTGGCCGTCGGCGAGGCCACGGGCGCGCGCGGCGACGAAATATTGACCGCCATCGCCGCGGGCTACGAGGTCGCGGCCCGGCTCGGCGCGGCGGCGGGCCGCAAGCTGCATGCGCGCGGTTTCCATTCGACCGGCATCGTCGGGCCGTTCTCGGCCGCCGTGACGGCGGCGCGTCTTTACGGTCTCGATGGCCGTCAAACCGCCCAGGCCATGGGACTCGCCGGCAGCATGTCGGGCGGGCTGATGGAGTTCATCGCCGACGGATCGTGGTCGAAATGGCTGCATACCGGCTGGGCCGCCCATGGCGGCATCGTTGCCGCCGAGTTCTCGCGGGCCGGTTTTCCGGGGCCGCTGACGGTGTTGGAAGGCGATTCCGGGCTTTACAACGCCTTCATCGGCGCGGGCGAGGCGGCGCTTGGGCCGGTAACCGCCGGTCTCGGGCGCGACTGGCGCGGCGGCGCGGCCGAGTTCAAATATTACCCCTGCGCCCATGGGATCCAGCCTTACATCGATGTCGCGCTGGACCTTCGCGCCGAACACAGTCTGGTTCCCGACGAAATCGCCGAGGTAAGCTGCGCCATCGCGCCCTGGTGCGTGCCCATCGTCTGCGAGCCGCGCGAACCGCGCCTCGCGCCGGCGACGGAGCTTCAAGCGATCGCCAGCCTGCCGTTCCTGGTGGCGGCCGCGCTGGTCGACGGCGAGGTCACCCTGGACACCATCGCGGCGGCGAATCTCAATAACACCGAGGTCCTGGCGCTGACCCGGCGCGTCGTTCACGTTGCCGATCCCGCGCTCGGCAGCGGTTTCGACGGGCGCTTGACGATCCACGCCACCGACGGCCGCGCCTTCGAGGTGCCGGCGGTATCGGCGGCGGCGGATGGCGGCAAGGTGCGCGCGAAATTCCGCCGCAACGCCGCGCGCGCCTGCGATCCATCGCACATCGCCGCCATCGAAGCCGTGATCGACGAAGAGGCCTTCGGTGTCGGCGCGTTGATGAAACTGCTCGACGTTTCCGGGACGAACTCATGAGCGATCCCGGTCCCCGCGTCGCCGTCGATGTGGGCGGCACCTTCACCGACGTGATCCTGAGCGATTCCGAAAGCGGACGGCTGGTGCCGGCCAAGGTGCTGACCACCCCGTCCGATCGCGCGACCGGCGTGGTGGCGGGCGTTCGCGCGGCGCTGGAGGCCGCCGGGGAATCCGCGCCGCGCGAGATCGTTCACGGCTCGACCACCGGCACCAACGCGCTGATCGAGCGCTCCGGCGCGCGGGTCGGCCTGCTGACCACCGAGGGCTTCCGCGACGTGCTGGAGATCGGGCGCATCATGCGGCCCGATGCCGGTCTCTATGATTTTTCGGTCGATCTGCCAATGCCGCTGGTGCCGCGCCGGCTCAGGCTGGAAGCCCGCGAGCGCATTGGCGCGGACGGCGAGGTGCTGGCGCCGCTGGATGAAGCGAGCGTGCGCGCGGCGGCGGAAATATTCATGGCGGAGGGCGTCGAGGCGGTGGCGGTCGCCTTCCTGTTCTCGTTTCTGCACCCCGAGCACGAGGCGCGCGCGGCGGCGATCATCACCGAAATGATGCCCGGCGCGCCGGTCTCGCTGTCATCCGAGGTCGCGCCGGAGTTCCGCGAATATGAGCGCACATCGACGGTAGTGATGAACGCCTATCTTGCGCCGGTGATGTCGAGCTATCTCGGCGGGCTGGAATCCCGCCTCGAGGACGAATTCGGCGGCGCGCGCCTGTCCGTGATCCAGGCCAATGGCGGCGCGACCACCGCCGCGACGGCGCGCAAGCTGCCCGTCACCACGGTCAATTCCGGCCCCGCCGGCGGCGTCGTCGCGGCGGCGTTCTATGGACGTCGTCACGGCCGCGCCCATATAGTCTCGGTCGACATGGGCGGCACCTCGTTCGATATCGGGCTGATCGAGGACGGGGTTTCCAAGGTCACTACCGAGGGCGCATTTCAGGGCCTGCCTGTTAAAATTCCGATTATCGATTTGCACATCATCGGCGCCGGCGGTGGCTCCATCGCGTGGCGCGATCCCGGCGGCGCACTGAATGTCGGGCCGCAGTCGGCGGGCGCCGTTCCCGGCCCGGCCTGCTATGGCGCGGGTGGAACCCGACCGACCGTGACGGACGCCAATCTGGTGCTGGGCCGGCTCAATCCGGACTATTTCAACGGCGGGCGCATGACGCTCGACGCCGACGCCGCGCGCGCCTCCGTGGCCGTGCTGGCCGCCGAACTTGGACTTGGCGTCGAGGAGACCGCGCTCGGCATCATCCGCGTCGTCAACGCCAACATGGTCAAGGGCATCGCCACGGTGACCATCCTGCGCGGCATCGACGTGCGTGATTTCTCGCTATTCTCGTTCGGTGGCGCGGGCGGCGCGCACGCGGTGGAACTCGCCCGCGAACTCAACATGCAAGAAGCCATCGTGCCGCCCATGGCGGGGACGTTCTCCGCCCTTGGCTTGCTCGCCACCGAGACGAGGCACGATTACGTGGCGGCGCTGGGCGGCATCGCGGCGGCGGATGCCGATCTCCCGGCGCTGGAGGCGCGCTATCGGCACATGGAGGCCGAGGCTCACGCCGAGCTTGCCGGTCAGGGCTTCGCCGACGCGCAAATCAGGCTCGACCGCATTGCCGATCTGAAGGTCGCCGGCCAGACCTACGAGCTGTCGCTGCCGCTGTCCGGCAATGGCGCGCTCTACGCCGCCCGGCTCGCCACGCTGCTCGACGATTTCGCCGCGCTCTATCGCGAACGCTACGCCTTTTTCTATGAGGGCGAGACCATCGAGCTTGTAAAC
Source organism: uncultured Rhodospirillaceae bacterium (assembly GCA_964587515.1). Classification (GTDB taxonomy): domain Bacteria; phylum Pseudomonadota; class Alphaproteobacteria; order MPNO01; family MPNO01; genus CAZPMO01. Next base: position 15,295 of record CAZPMO010000031.1, read on the forward strand.
CTTCGCCTCGCGGCGCACGGCCTCAACCCGCCCTTCGATCTGCCGAGCCCCGAAGCGGGTGACGAGACATCGGCGCCACCGAAGGGCGAACGCCCGGTTTGCTTTGAGGGAGCGGGATTCGTCGAGACCAGTATTTACGAGCGTGCGGCGCTGCGCCCCGGCATGAAAATTCCCGGCCCGGCGGTGATCGAGGAAGAAACCTCGGCGACGGTGGTGCCGCCCGGCGCGGCGGCGCGGGTGATGTCCGATCTCGGGCTTGTTGTTTCTCTGGGAGGCGCGCCATGACCGACATGATCACCATGCAGGTCATCCGCTACGCGCTGGAGCAGATCGCCGACGAGATGGGCTATACGCTGGTCCGCACCGGGCGCTCGACCCTGATCACCGAGATCAAGGATATCTCCTGCGTGGTGACCGACGCGACGGGCCAGACCATTGCCCAGGCCCATCACAACCCCTCCATGCTGGCCGGGTTCGAAATCACCATGCGCGAGCTTGTCGCGCGCTATGGACCCGAAAACCTGTCGCCGGGCGATGTCATCGTCACCAACGACCCCTATAAGGGCGGCCAGCACGTGATGGACCTCTACGCCATCTCGCCGGCCTATCACGACGGCGCGCTGATCGGCTTCGTCGGCAATATCGTCCATCACACCGATCTCGGCGGCGTGGCGCCGGGCGGCGTCGCGGGCGGGGTGCGCGAGATCTATCTCGAAGGGCTGCGCCTGCCCATGGTGAAGCTGGTGAAGGCGGGCGTCGACGACGAGGAGATTTTCGCCATCATCGCCAACCAGATCCGGGTCCCGGAAAAGACCTTCGGCGATATCCGCGCGCAGATCAGCGCCCTCATGGTGGGCAGCGCCCGGCTCGATGCGCTGTTCGCCCGCTACGGCGCGGATGTCATCGCCCAGGGCTGCGCCGATCTGCTCGATTATTCCGAACGCCGCATGCGCGCCGGGCTTGCGGCGCTGCCCGACGGCGTCTATCGCGGCGAGGATTTCATCGACGATGACGGCATCAACGACCGGCCGATCCGCATCCAGGTCGCGGTCCGCATAAAAGGCGATGCCGTGACCGTCGATCTCACCGGCTCCGATCCCCAGGCCGAGGGCAATACCAACGGCACCATCGCCAACACCCACGCCGCCGCCTATTACGTGCTGATCGGGGTGGTCGATCCCGGCGTGCCGCCCAATTCCGGCTGCTACCGGCCGGTGGAGGTGGTGGCGCCCGAAGGCAGCGTCGTCAACCCGTTGCCGCCGGCCGCGGTGGCGTCGCGCACCAACGCCTCCCAGAAGATCGTCGAGGCGATGCTGCGCGCCCTGGCCGAGATCGTGCCCGACCGCGTCACCGCCGGCTCGCACGGCCAGATCACCACCTGCGGCTTCGGCGGACGCGACGCGGAGACAGGCGCGCCCTTCGTCTATACCGATATCCAGGGCGGCGGCTCCGGCGCGCGGCCCTATCGCGACGGGCGCGATGGCCAGGACAGCCATTTGCCGCGATTCATGAATACGCCGGTCGAGGTCGTCGAGAAGGACTTCCCGGTACGCATCGAGCGCTATGAATTCATTCCCGATTCAGGCGGCGCGGGGAATTTCCGGGGCGGGCTGTCGCTGCAACGCGATATCCGCATCCTCGCCGACCGGGTGAGCTTCGCGCGCTATGGCGACCGTCACAAATTTCAGCCACTGGGTCTGTCCGGCGGATTGCCGGGCACGCCGGGCGCATTCGTCCTGAACCCCGGCGGCAATGACGAACGCGTGCTGGCGTCAAAGGGCCTCGATGCGCTGGCGGGCGGCGATCTGGTGAGCTTGCGCCTGCCGGGCGCCGGCGGCTATGGCGACCCAAGGACGCGCGACCTCGACGCCATTGACGCCGATCTGCGCGATGGCAAGATCACGCCGGAAACCGCCGAGGCCGATTACCGCATCGTCGTCGATCGTGAGACCGGCGGGTTGGACCGGGCGGCCACGGCGCGCCTGCGTGGGGAGGATTAATGGCGCGGCTGCTGGAACATCAGGGTAAGCGGCTGCTGGCGGAAGCCGGGATCGCGACGCCGCGCGGCGTGGTGGCGACAACGACGGCCGAGGCGGGCGCGGCGGCGCGCGAGATCGGCGGGCCGGTGGCGATAAAAGCGCAGGTGCCGGCCGGTGGGCGGGGGCTCGCGGGCGGGGTACGCTTCGCCGGGAGCGAGGCCGAGGCGGCGTCGATCGCCGATGAACTGATCGGCTCGGATTTCCTGGGTTTTCCCATCGAAACCGTGCTGGTCGAGGAGCGGCTGGAAATCGCCGGCGAGCTTTATGTCGCGGTGATGTCGGAGCCGACGCGCCGCGCCCCGGTGTTGATCTTCTCGACCGACGGCGGCGTCGATATCGAAAAAGCCATGGAAGGCGGGGGCGCTGTCATCGGCGAGGTCGACATTCTGAAAGGCATCGGCGCCAGCTTCGGCATCGATCTGGTGCGCGGGCTGGACCTCGACGGGCGTGTGATCGCGGCGCTGGGGCGGCTGATCGCGGCGCTTTACGGCGTCTACCGGCGCAACGATTGTACCCTGGCGGAGATCAACCCGCTGGCGGTGACGAAGCGGGGGCTGGTGGCGCTCGACGCCCGCATCGCGATCGACGACGACGCGCTGTTCCGGCACCGGGCGCTCCATATCGCGCCCAGCCCGGAGGTCGGCGACCGGCCGCCGACGCCGCTGGAGCTGGTCGCCGGGCTGATCGACGCCGACGACCATCGCGGCTCCGCCCATTTCGTGCAGATCGACCCCGACGGCGAGATCGCGCGCGGCCTCGGCAAGGTCTCGATCGGGTTCGACGGTATCGGCACCGGCGTCAGCCTGACGACCATGGACGAGCTGGTCCCGGCCGGGTTCTATCCGAAGAATTTCTGCGATACATCGGGCAATCCCACGTCGTCGAAGCTCTATCGCATCACCCGCGTGATCCTCTCCCAGCCCGGCATCGAGGGCTATGTGTTCGCGTCCTGCCTGTCCAGCCAGCAGCTCGACAACACCGCGCGCGGCATCGTGAAGGCGTTCAAGGAGATCTATGGCACGCCGGACGGCCGAATCGAGCCCAACATACCCTGTGTGTTCTCGTTCCGCGGCGCCTGGGATGAGACCGCGCTGGATCTGTTCGATCGGCACGGGCTCAGCGCGAGCCCGCTGGTGCGCGTGCTGGGACGCGACAGCACGGAGCGCGATCTCGCCGTCGCGTTCGGCGAATTGCACGGCCGCTGGAAGGAAAACCGCCCATGAAGACGCTCGAATTCAACGTTTTCTCGGGCGGCAAGGCGGTGTTCGACCTCGAGATATGTGCCGCTTGCGATACCAAGGCCTGCATCGCGGCCTGCAATGTACCGAACCTAGCCTGCATCCTGGTGGAGAACGACGGTTTGCCCGCGCTCAAGGTTACCCTGGAAGAAGCGGCGCGCGGCGCCTGTATCGAGTGTCTGGCCTGCGAGCTTGATTGCCAGGAAAAAGGAGGCGGCGGACTGGCCTTCGATTTGCCGATGCCGGAGCTTGACGCCCATCTTGATGATTTGGCGCGGCAAGGCGTCCGGCCGGGCTTCGGGAAACAGGACTGAGCCATGGCGATTCTGGTCGATGAGAACACGCGCACCGTGATCCAGGGCATGACCGGGCGCGAGGGGCGGCTGCGCACCGGGCTGATGATCGACGCGGGCAGCGTGGTGGTGGCCGGCGTGACGCCGGGACGGCGCGGCGAGAGTTTCCGCGACGTGCCGGTCTATCATTCGGTAGCCGAGGCGATCGAGCACCATCCGGAGATCAACGCTTCCATGGTGCTGGTGCCGGCGCGGGCGGCGAAGGACGCGGTGTTCGAAGCGCTGGACGCCGGCGTCAAGATGATTTTCCTGATGCCCGAGCGCGTGCCCCATCACGACACGCTTGAAGTGATCGCGCGGGCCGCCGCGTGCGACGCCATCGTGGTCGGCCCCAACAGTCCCGGCATCCTCAGCCCCGGCAAGGGCATGCTGGGCGGGCTTGGCGGGCGCATCGAAATGCTGAACACGGCGTTCAAGCCGGGTGCGGTCGGCATCATCTCGCGGTCGGGCGGCAACACCATGACGCTGGCCTACTACCTGACCAAGGCCGGGCACGGGGTTTCGACAGCGGTCGGCGTCGGCGGCGACGCCTTCGTGGGCGCGTCGTGGCGCATGCTGATGGAGAAATTCGAGGCCGATCCCGAAACCGCCTGCATCGCCGCCTATGGCGAGATCGGCGGGGTGAACGAGGAGGAAGCGGCCGAGCTGATCGCCCAAGGCGGCTTCACAAAGCCGTTCGTCGCCTATATCGGCGGCGCGCATGCCCGCGAAGGCATGCGTTTCGGCCATGCCGGCGCGGTGATCTCTTCGACACGTGGTGGCGCGACGGGTAAGATCGAGGCGCTCAGGGAGGCCGGCGCCATCGTCGTCGATCATCTTGCCGATATCGGCACGGCGGTGAGCGCGGCGCTGGCCGGCGCGGGAGAGAAGGGACCATGACCGGATTACCGAACCACGTGACGATCAGCGAGGTCGGCGCCCGCGACGGCATCCAGATCGAGCGCGAGTTCATTCCCACCGAGCGCAAAATCGAGCTGATCGATGCGCTAAGCGCCACCGGGCTGAGCAAAATCGAGGTCTCGAGCTTCGTTCATCCCAAGGTGGTTCCCCAGCTTGCCGACGCCGAGGCCGTGCTTGGCGCGATCAAGAGACGTCCCGGCGTCAGGTACGCCGCCTTCGTGCCCAACGTGAAGGGCGCCGAGCGCGCGCTCGCCTGCGGCGTCGATGAATTAAAGACCGGCGCGGCCGCGTCGGACAGCTTCAACCGCCTGAACGTGCGCATGACCGGCGATGAATTTCTGACCGCCATCGCCGACATGGCGGGGCTGGTCAACGGAACGGGGGCGGTGATGATCGGCGTCGTCGGCACCGCCTTCGGCTGTCCTTACGAAGGCGACGTGTCCGTCGACCGGGTGCTCCGGATCATCGAGCGTTACGCGGCGTTCGGCATCGAGACGGTGCATCTCGCCGATACCACCGGCATGGCCGATCCGGGCAAGGTCCAGGCGCTTGTCGGCCGCATCCGGGACGAAATCCCCGAGCCGCGCATAGGCCTTCATCTGCACAATACACGCGGCCTCGGCCTCGCCAACGCACTGGCCGGGCTCGAACTCGGCATCGATGAATTCGAGGGCTCCATCGCCGGGCTCGGCGGTTGCCCCTATGCGCCGCGCGCCGTCGGCAATATCTGCACCGAGGATTTCGTTCACATGCTGCACGGGATGGGAATCGAAACCGATATCGATCTAGATGCGCTGATCGCGGCGGCCGGGCTGGCGGAAGAAATCGTCGGGCGCACCCTGCCCGGCATGGTGATGAAGGCCGGCAAGGCGGACGCGCTGCACGATGCGGCCGCGATGGACGATCGCTGAACCGCGAAAACAGGAAGGAGAGCGTCTCATGCCCGGAATTGTGAAAGACCCGGCCGACTGGCGCGGACCGGATATGGCGCAATCGACCGAATGGGTGCGTGACCTGACCGTCGCCGAGGTGGATGAAATCGACGCGGCATTCCGAAAAGCCGGTCCCGCCGGCGCCGATTTGCGCGGCGTAACGCGCGAGGATTTTCCGTTGCCCGGCTTCGCCACCGAACTGGCCGACCTCCGCGAGGCGCTTGAGACTGGGCCTGGCATTCGGCTGTTCCGCGGCTTCCCCGTCGAACGCTACACCACCGAGGAGTTGCGCCTGATCTATTGGGGTATCGGAGTCCATATCGGCACCGCGGTATCGCAGAGTAAGCGTGGCGATGTACTTGGCGACGTGCGCGATATCGGCACCGACATCAACACGCCGGATGGGCGCGGCTACACCTCCAACGCCGAGCTGGTCTATCACTGCGATACGGCCGACGTGACCGGGCTGTTCTGCGTGAAGACGCCAAAATCCGGCGGCATGAGCATGGCGGTCTCCTCCGTCGCGGTGCATAACGAGATTGCGCGCACCCGCCCCGACCTCCTGGAGGTGCTGTATACGCCGTTCCCGTGGAGCTTCCAGGGCCAGGAGCGTCCCGGCGAAAAACAATGGTATTTCCAGCCCGTCTACGGCATGGCCGAAGGCAAGTTTTGCAGCCGGCTGATCCGCACCCATATCGAATCGTCGCAGCGTTTCGACGACGCGCCGAGATTGAGCGCGGCCCAGATTGAAGCGCTCGATCTGGTTGACACGCTGGTCGACGACCCGGCCTTCCGGTTCACCCGTCAGTTCGCGCGGGGCGATATCCTGTTCATGAACAACCACGTGACCTATCACGCCCGCACCGAATTCGAGGACTGGCCCGAACCGGAACAAAGGCGGCATCTAATGCGGATGTGGCTTTCGGTGCCCAACAGCCGGCCGCTGACCGACGATTTCGCGGCGATATATCGCGACCGGCGGCCGGGTGCGGTGCGCGGCGGATTTCCCGGCCACGGCGAGACACCGGCTTTCGCGACGGGGTAAATTCCGGGGTCAGCCGGGAGCGTCGATCATTTCGTCGATTTTATCGATCATGCCGCGCAACTCGTCCGCTGATTGGCTTTGTCGGTCGTCGACCAGGGAGCCGGATTCGGGTGGCTTTGTGCCGCATTGACGCTCCAGCACCTCGTAAAGCTCATTCGGCATAATCGGCTTGGCGACGTAATCCGTTAGGCCGGCCTCCAGATATTTTTCGCGATCGCCGCTCATGGCGTTCGCGGTCAGCGCCACGATCGGGAGCCGGGCGTGGTCCGGGCCCAGCCCCGGATCTCTCTGGTCGCCTCGACGCCATCCATTACCGGCATGTGGATATCCATCAGCACCGCGTCGTATGTCTTGTGCTGGACCGCCTCGACCGCCTCGACGCCATTGTTCGCCATATCGACCTGGTGGCCGTTACGCACCAGCAGGGCCAACGCAACCTTCTGATTGATCGGATTGTCCTCGACCAGCAGGAGTTGCAAGCCCCTGGCGGGCGTGTCTCACCTCGCATCGGCCTCTGGCGCCGCCGGTTCGATTTCTACTCCGTCGGACACCTCGAGACAGGCCGTGAACCGGAATACGCTACCTTCTTCCGACGCACTCTCGAACCAGATTTCCCCGCCCATCAACCATACGAGCTGGCTGCAGATCGACAGGCCCAGTCCGGTGCCGCCGAAATTACGGGTGGTTGACGTGTCGGCCTGCGCAAACCGGTCGAACAAAAATTCCTGATCCTCCACCGGGATGCCGATGCCGGTATCGCGAATGCTGATATCGAGGGAAATCACCTCCGGCGTGACCTGTTCGGCCCCGACATCGATATGGACCCCGCCGCGATCTGTGAACTTGACCGCGTTGCCCGCCAGGTTCATCAGAACCTGGCGCAGACGGCCAGGATCGCCCGTTGCGAATGCGGGAACGCCGGGTGCGATCGTGGCCTCTAACTTAATGCCTTTTTGATCGGCCGACGGTGCGAGGATGCGGCGCACCCCGTCGATCAGGTCGATGAGGTCAAAATCGACCGCTTCGAGCATCAGTTTGCCCGCTTCGAGTTTCGAGTAATCGAGAATATCGTTGAGGATCACCAGCAAGGCTTCGCCCGACTGCTGGATGGTTTCGACATGGGCGGTCTGTTCCGCGCTGAGACCGGTATCGTGCAGCAAATGGGTTACGCCGAGGACGCCGTTCATGGGCGTGCGGATCTCGTGGCTCATGTTGGCGAGGAATTCGCTTTTTGCCTGGTTCGCCGCTTCCGCCCGCTCCATTGATTCGCGCAGCGAATTGCCCGCGTGCCAACGTTCGAAAGAGCGGCCGAGCTGGGTGCCGACCTGCGTCATGAAGTCCGCGAACTCCCGGATTTCCTTGCCGGGAGTGTCGGAAAAGAATTCAAGCACGGCGGCGATTTCCATACCGACCGACACGGGCACAGCGTATCCGTTCACCAGCCCGACCTCATCCGCCGCGCTTGAACGATGAAAATCGTTTTCCCAGTCATCGCTTTCGAAGAATTCGGGCACGCCGCTCGCCATCACGCGGCCGACCGTGCCGGCGCCGCTTTGGACGCGCGTCGATTCGGTGATCCGCTGAAACGAGTCGAACCTGTCCGCGTCATCCATATACCAGATGCCGGCGCTCATCAGCTCGTCCTTGCAACCCTCGACCGGGATGAACACATGGCCGATGCGCCATCCCGCATGGGCGCAGATTTGCGGCAGGCTTACCCGCAGCGCGTCGGACGGCACTTCCGCTTCGTTGGCGGCGACAACGACGTTGTAGAGCACCTCGAGGTCGGCCGCCGCCCGGAGTCGCTGCTCCTCGATTTGCAGTTGTTCGGTTCGGTCGCTGCTGACCCCGGAATCATCGGCCGAGCGTGGCCGTCGGATCGTGAAGCCCGAAATTATCGCTCGGAACGCGCCCAGCAGTACGCGCGCGGCGACGGCGGCGCCGCTCCTGAATATTCCGTGAATTGGATTTTGCTGCCGCGTCATCGCTGAACGGCGCACCGTTTCTTCATGGCACGTTCCCCAGCCACGCCCACGGCGTGGGCGCTACAACATTACTACTAGTCTGATATTATAGGAAAAATTCGTTGAGATTCGCTTAAGCAGGACCAAATTTTCTCATAATTTCAATTGAGGGTGGTGCCCGATCCCGGACTCGAACCGGGACGGCCTATACGGCCAACGAATGTTAAGTCTCTTTTCGTAGACATTTAACACATTGATAACAATAATTATTTTCTGAGAATCCTTGATCGTGTGAGTTTCGGGCACCATGCATTCGGGGGGGATTATTTCGTCGCTGACTGTCTATGCTCCTTCCTTGATGAGGTCGGCGATCCTTTCGGCAATCATGATCGTGGGAATATTCGTATTTGCACGCGGGACGCTCGGCATGAGTGACGCGTCGCAGACGCGCAGGCCATCAACCTTGTAAACCCGACCGGCGCTGTCGGTTACGGCGTCGGGGTCGTCCGGCGAGCCCATCCTGCACGTGCCGGACGCATGCCAGACACCTCCCACGGATGTCTGGATAAACGCCGTCAGCGCGTCGTCGTCCCGCACCAGGTGTCTGATTTCAAGGCCGAGGGTAATAACCGAGTGAATCAGCCAGGATCGAGCAGGTCCCGCGTAGTCGAGCATGGCGGCGAGGAGGCCGCGCTGCACTTGATTGAACATCCCCGGACCGGCGACCTTCATGACTCTTGGCGAGAAGCTGGTTGGAAATGCCGGGCCGCAATGCCCGTCGAGTAGCGGATCGGTCAGGATTTCGGCGCCCAGCAGAAACGCCTTTTTCAACCGTTCGAGATCCCGCCCGTCCGACAAAAGCTTGAAATCGACGATCGGCTCATCGTCGACGCGGGGCGACGCCAGGGACAGGCTGCCGCGCGAATAGGGTTTGTTCAGCCAGATGAACAGCGTGCCGATTCGCTGGCCGACGGAATGCCAACCCGACCGGGCAATCATCGCCAGATGCATGTCGCCTTCCGGCGTGCCGGCGAGTCCCGAGGAAAAGCGCAGGATCGCGTGGTCGTGATGTTCCTCGAGATCCGTCTGTCGCAGCGCTGGCGGAAGATAGGTCGAAACCGCCGTCGAGGGATGATCCATCAGGTTGCGGCCGACGCCGGCCAGTTGGGCGACCACGGGAATGTCGAAAACCGGCTGGTCGGAGGGTCCCACGCCGCTGCGCATCAGCAGCGCCGGCGTGTGAATTGCGCCACAGGACAGGATGGTCTCGTTGGCCTCCATCGTCTGCGTTCCTCCCGAGCCGTCCGCGGGTCGAATGATGGCGCCGGTTGCCCGCGTTCCCTCGAACGTGATCCGCTCCGCCAGATGGCCGGTCATGATTCGCAGGTTGGGTCGCGCCCGCACCTCGTCGCTCAGGTAAGCGGTCGATGTGGCGACCCGGTGCCCATTTTCATCCTTGGCGATAGCGCCCACGTAAATCCCGTCTTCCCACACGCCGTTCTGGTCGGGCTTGGCGGGGTAACCGCGCGCGTCAAGCGTGGAGCAAAGTTTTTTGACGAAGGGCGACATCTTCGCCTGGGTAATTCGCCGGATCGGAATGGGTCCGTCCTGGCCGTGATAATCGTCGGCAAAATCATGGTCGGTTTCCAGCTTGCGGAAATAGGGGAGGACCGTTTCCCAAGACCAGCCCCGCGCGCCGCGTTCCGACCACTCGTCATAGTCGCCAGGCGCGCCGCGATTTGCGACGAGCGCATTGACGGCCGAACCGCCTCCCAATACCCGTCCCTGTTCGTATCGGCGCGGCTCGGCGGGACCGCCGTGTTTGTCAGGTGGTCCAAATCTCGCCGTGAGCGAGGGCCAGATATTGTCTTCATCGAGAAAAGCCCGACCGGGATACCGTGTACGGATATTCGCGGGCATATTGCCGGCGGAAATATTCCGACCGGCTTCGACCAACAAAACCGTTGTCTTCGGGTTTTCCGAAAGGCGAGCGGCCAAAACACATCCGGCGCTGCCTCCACCTAAAATCAAGTAGTCCAGCATTTCAGCCCCTGTTTTCCGCCCCTTGCCAATGTTGGCCGGCGCACCTGTCGCGCCCTCCGGTATGGCGGAAGTTTAGCGGCAGGCCTTCGCGGAGGCCATGCATGCGGCTGAGAACTACAAGTGGACGATAATATGGACGGTGCGTTGTGGTGCGGGCGGGGGGACTCGAACCCCCACGGGCTTTCGCCCAACGGATTTTCATACCAGCTACGGCTTTCGCCGCCCGCGCCATATCGGCACGGTTCGTGGTCTGGACTATCCCTTCACCCTATCCCGACACGGGGCCGGGACTTAGGCGCTGCCCGTCTAGTCTCTACACCTTCCCGTCGCCGGGATCGTCCGGCTCCGGGCTTGGCTCGGGATTGCCATTTAACAGGGTTCCCCGAATTTGAGCAGTTCTACGTCGCCGGTTTCCCGGCGCGCACTCAAAGCCTCAAGTCCGTTGCGTCTACCAATTCCGCCACGCCCGCGTGGCAATGGAAGATAGCAAATCTGCGGACAAAATGGCGACGTTTAAGTCCGTTGTGTCTACCAATTCCACCAGGGGGCCCCAAGCGCGGGTCGGACAAGATGCTTCTAATGAGGCGCGATCCAGGCGATGGCGATCATCGACAGCGCGGCCAGGATGAGGCCGCCGGAAAGCTTTCGGAACGCCGCGCGCCGGGCGGTCTCGTCCTGGTCCTTGTCGATCACCACTCGGAAGCCCTGGGCCGCGAGCAATACACCGAGGCCGAGAAGTATTCCCAGGCTGGCGGCCTGCCAGCTCATATGGTCCGGCTTACGGCGTCGCCGTCAACCGCCATCGGCTTTCGACGCCGCGGACGGGTCGTCGGGTGATTCGTCCTCGGGTTCGCCACCGAGCGCGATCAGCATCTCCTTCAACTCGCCCAGCGCCGTATCCAGGCGCGTGGCGTCGGTGCCGCGCAGCACCACGCTGACCCCGAACCGGCGCTGGCGCATGGCCGGATAGCTGCCGATGTCGATATCGGGATAGCGGTCCTGGAGTTCCGCAAGACCCGGCGCGATCGCGCCTTCGCCGAGTTGCACGCTGATCGCGCGCGACAGCATGATGTCGCCGCCCACCATCAGGTTTTTCGAGCTGTCGAACATCGCCTGCATGATCTGCGGCACCCCGGCCAGCACGAACACGTTGTCGAGCCGATAACCCGGCGCGGCGCTGACCGGGTTGCTGATCAACTCCGCCCCGTCAGGGAAAGTCGCCATGCGCAGCCGCGCTTCATTGAGCGGCGTGTTCTTCATATAGGACTGCAGCAGCGCCACCACGCTGTCATCGCGATGCATGCCGACGCCGAACGCAGCCGCGACGCATTCGGACGTGATGTCGTCATGGGTCGGGCCGATGCCGCCGGTGGTGATCACATAGTCGAATGCGGCGCGGCATTCGTTGAGCGTGTCCACGATGGTCTCGCTCACATCCGGGATCACGCGCACCTCGCGCAGCCGCACGCCGATGTCATTCAGCCCCAGGGCGATATAGTTGATGTTCTTGTCCTGGGTGCGGCCCGACAGGATTTCGTTGCCGATGACCAGGACGCAGGCTGTGACGGTGTCTTTTTCGGACGGCATGGGTGTTCCTGACGTGGCGGGGGCGCATCTTAGCGCAGGTGCGCGGCTGATTGGAAGCGGCAGCAATGTGCTGTCGATCAAAGTCCGCGTATGTCAGACGTGTTTATGGCGCAGCACGAACATGTGGACCAGCGACGCGCCGCCGCGCAATTGCACCTCGATTACCGATCCCCCCGCGGGCAGCAACTCGAAATCGAAATCGAAACGTTCGTCGAGAAGCTCCATTGCCTTGTGCATGTGGCGCACCAGGAACCAGCCTCCATCCTTGGGATCTGCGTGAAACAGCTCGAAGGCGACGAACAGGCGGCCGTCGGGAGCCATGATGCGCGCGGCCTCGTCCAGGTGGCCCTCGATTTGCCGGGTGGCCAGCGCTTCGCGCAGCGTGTCCACCGGGCCGTCGAGGTGGCGTTTGTCGCGTTCGCTCGGCAAGCCCACCCGAGACGCGACCTGGCGCGAAAAATAATCATATGGCTCGTGCTCGAACTGAGACATCACCATCGAAGACGTCACCAGATCAATGCTGCCGTCGGTGATATCCAGCGCGGCGGCATCGTTACCGGCGCGCCGCGCGGCGCCCGTCGCCTGGCGGATCGCCTGCGCCCACGACCCGGCCGATTTCGCGACCTCGTATGACCGGCGCGCGAAGCCGGTCGCATAGCCGCCGGTGGCGTCCTGATAGAGAACATGGGGCTCATCGCCGCGCTCGTATGACTTGCAGCCGGTTCCCATTTCGCCGATTGGCTCGAAATTGTCGCAAACGCCGGCCTGCATGGCGTTAGCGCCGGAGAACCGCCGGCACCATGGCTGGGCATCATTTTCACCGAGGACGCAGAACGCGCATTCCGGATTACCGTCCGAGTCCATCTCGATAATAGCGCCGCCGATGCCGCTGTCGACGATGCCGGGTATCCAGTCGATCAGATGAATATCGGTCCGCGCCCCAACCAGGTCGTGGAACGGAATATCGTTCAGCATTCCGGCACCCAGGCATGCAATGCTTTGCGGACGCCGGATTTCAATTACCCGATGAAGGACTTGCCGTAACGGCTCATATGCGCCGGCGCACTGCTTCCGGCATTCGGCGAAAGCCGACCGGGACGCGGGCGCGCCGATATAATCTTCCCAACTGGTCAGCATGGCCTACCCTTTGTCCAACGCTGGGAATGGTCGGAAGTTCGATTACCACCATTAACGCCCGGATTACAACAGAACTCTGGACCATCGCCATTTCCGACACGGCTGGGTGGGTCAGGAAATCCCGATGCGGGCGTTTACGCGGGGCAGGACCTCGTCCGTCAGCAGGCGCATCGAACGATGAACCTTCTCGGCTTCCAGCGCGCCAAAATTGATCAAGAACAGGATATGACGCACGCCCAGCCCGTGCAGTTCGACGATCTGGTCGGTGACGCGCTCCACCGAACCGAACAATCCGAGCCGCGAGCGCAAGATATCGTCATAGGTCTGGCTTTTGGCATACAGCCGCGTCTCGACGTAAAGGTTGAATGCTTCCTCGGCGTCGGCGCGCGCCTGTTCGTCGGATTCGGCGACATAGGTATGGAGCCCGAGCGGCGCGTCGTCATCGACCGACGTGGCGCCGGATTCGGCATAGCCGGCGCGGTATTCGCCGATCAGATCGCCGATCTCGCTCATCTCGTCGGTGGTGGCGTAGGGAATCAGCATCACCCGGTTGCCCTGCTTGCCGACATAAAAGGCGGCCTCGCGGCGCAGCACCGCGATATAGATCGGCGGGTGCGGCTTTTGCACCGGCAGAACGTTCAATGTTCCGCCATCCGAGCCGAACCAGTCGTTGCGATCCTCGATGCGTTCGCCGGCCCAGGCGCGTTTCAAAATGTCGAGCGAGAGGTCGAAGCGATCACGCTTCTCGGCCGGGTCGATCCCGAACCCTTCGAATTCGTGCTTGAGATAGCCCGAGCCCACGCCCATCAGCAGGCGTCCACCCGAAAGCTGATCGAGGGTCGCGTAATCCTCGGCGACCTGAAGGGGATTGCGGAACGTCAGGATCGAGACCGACGGGCCAAGCCCGATACGCGAGGTGCGCTGGGCCGCGGCGCTGAGAAACACCGCCGGGTTCGCGACGATGCCGTATTCGTGGAAATGATGCTCGGCCACCCAATAGCTGTGAAAGCCGAGTTCCTCGGCCAGCACGATCTCGTCCAGTACCTGGCCGAAAAACGTATCCATCGTGCGCGCGCGCTGGGTTGGGTAGTGATCAAATACCGTAAACGCCGAAAAACGAATCGCCGATGCCCCGCCACCGTCGCCCGTAACCATGGCTGATTTTCTCCTTTTTCGTTGATTATGGTTACTTTACACCACGGTACACACCGTCGAAAGCCGCCGCCGGCCTTTTTGCTTGCCGCCCGCGGCGCGACCGATACACTCCGGCCATGAATTCAATCAACGTCGAGGAAACCGCGCCCAAGGGCGTGTTGTCGCGGCCGGTGGTGCGACTTCAGCCGGGTCGGCAGAAACGGCTGCGGGCCGGTCATCCGTGGGTTTTTTCCAACGAAATCGACATGACGGCCGAGGCAAAGGCGATTCCACCCGGGACCCTGGTGACGCTCGCCGATGGCGGTGGCAATCCCCTGGCGGTGGCGAGTTTCAGCCCTCGCCCGCTGGTTAGCGCCCGCGTGCTGGACCGCGATCCCGGGGTCGCCATCGACCGGGCTTTCCTGGCCGGGCGTATCCGGGCCGCGCTCGATCTGCGAACGCGGCTGTTCGAGTCGCCATTTTACCGCCTGATCTGGTCGGAGGCCGATCGATTGCCCGGCCTGGTGGTCGATCGCTACGGCGATGCGCTGGTGGCGCAGTTCAACACCGCCGGGACGGACCTGTTGCGAGACGAGATACTCGGCGCGCTCGACGACGTGCTCGGGCCATCCGTCGTGGTGTTGCGCAACGACAATACGGGACGCGCGCTCGAGGGTCTGCCGGAAGAAATCGCGGTGGTGCGAGGTGTGCTGGACGGTCCGCTCGAACTTGTCGAGAACGGCGCGCGCTTCCTCGCCGACCCGGCGGGCGGCCAGAAAACCGGCTGGTTCTTCGATCACCGCGAAAACCGGGCGCGCGTCGCCTCCCTTGCCAATGGCATGCGCGTTCTCGATGTTTACAGCTATCTCGGTGGCTTCGGCATCCAGGCGGCGGTCGCCGGTGCGAAGGAAGTCGTGTGCATCGACAGTTCAAGGGGCGCGCTGGAACTGGCCCAGCGCGCGGCGTCGCTCAACGGCGTCGAGGAATGCTGCGATTTCGTGCGCGGCGAGGCGTTCGCGGAGTTGGCGCGACGCGGCGAGGCGGGCGAGAAATTCGACATCGTGGTCGCTGATCCGCCGGCCTTCGTGAAATCGAAAAAGGATTTGCGGCCCGGCCTCAAAGGCTATCGCAAGCTGTTGCGCGGCTCGGCAAAGCTGGTCGCGCCGGGCGGGCTGCTGTTCGCGGCGTCGTGCTCGCACCATGTGGATGCGGCCGCGTTCGCCGAGCTGCTGCGCGGAGTCTTCAGGGATTCGGGACGGCAGGGAAGGGTCCTCTATTCCGGCGGCGCCGGGCCCGATCATCCGATCCATCCGTCTTTGCCGGAAAGCGCGTATCTGAAGGGCGCGCTTTTGCAACTCGACTGAAGGGGGAGCGAAAACATGCTGAAAATCCTGGGACGGGCGACATCGGCGAATGTCCAAAAGGTGGTGTGGCTGTGCGACGAGATCGGGCTCCCCTTTGAACGCGAGGACCGGGGCGGGGCGTTCGGCGGCACCGATACGCCGGAATATCTGGCCCTGAACCCCAACAGCCGCGTACCCACCATCATCGACGGCGACTTCGTGCTGTGGGAATCCAACGCCTGCATCACCTATCTCGCCTCGAAACACGCCGAGGGAAGCTGGTATCCGACCGATCTGAAAGCTCGTGGCGAGGCGCATCGCTGGATGGATTTTTCATTGGGGACCATGGCGCCCGCGCATGTCCCGGTGTTCCAGGGGATGGTCCGCACACCGCCGGAAAAACAAGACCCGCAAGCCATTGCCGCCGGGCGCGACGACTTTTCCGCCAAGCTCGCGATCGTTAACCGCTATCTCGAAGGTCGTGATTATGTCACCGGCGACACCATCACCATCGGCGACATCTCGCTCGCGACGTTTGTGTTCCGCTGGTTCAATCTCGACATCGAACGCGAGGAATATCCCAATCTCGAAGGCTGGTACGGCCGCATTTCCGGGCGACCCGCCTATATCAGGAACATCATCGAAATAGGACTGCAATGATGCTGAAAATTCTCGGCCGCAAGACGTCATCCAATGTGATGAAGGTGCTGTGGGGTTGCGCCGAGCTCGGGCTCGAATTCGAACGCGAGGATATCGGCGGGCCGTTCGGCGGCAACGACCAGCCCGAATATCTCGCGCTCAACCCCAACCGGCTGGTGCCCACGTTGATCGAGGACGATTTCGTGCTGTGGGAATCGAACTCGATCCTGCGCTATCTGGCCGGAGTTCACGGCGTGGGATCGCTGTGGCCGACCGAAGCCCGGACTCGCGCCCGCGCCGAACGCTGGATGGACTGGCAGCTTACGACCATGAGCCCGTCGCTGGTGCCGGTCTTTCGCGGCTTTGTGCGCACGCCGGAGGCCGAACGCGACCATGACGCCATCGCCCGGGCGCGCGACTTGCTCGAACATAATTTCGCGATCGTCGACCGCTATCTCGGCGAGACCCGGTTTCTCGCCGGCGATGATTTCACCATGGGCGACATCCCGGTCGGCATCGCGGCCTATCGCTGGTACCACCTGCCGATCGACCGCCAGGAATTCCCCAATTTGAAGCGCTGGTATGATGCGTTGACGACGCGGGCGGGCTACCGGGAACACGTCATGAATCCGATGGAGTGATCCGGCTTCGTGACCCGCGATTTCCCACCCGCCATTCGCGGCGCGATGTTCATGGTCGTCGCGACCGTTCTGTGGGCGTCCATGATGGTCTTCGTTCGCCTGCTGGCCGGCGGTTATTCGACGTTCGAAATCCTGTTTTTTCGCAACGCGGTGGCGTTGATCCTGTTGAGCCCGTTGATCGCCCGAGCCGAGCTGGGCGTGCTGCGCACCACTCGCCCGATGATGCATATGACCCGCGCGGTGTTGTCCTATGCCGGGATGCTGGGGCTGTTCTACGCCATCGGCAAGATCCCGTTGTCCGATGTGGTGGCGTTGAGCTTCGCCCAGCCGCTGTTCATCACGGTGCTGGCGGCGCTGCTGCTGGGCGAGGCGGTGGGGATGGCGCGCTGGCGGGCGACGGCGATCGGCTTTCTCGGCATTCTGATCATCGTCCGGCCCGGCTTCGAGGAAGTCGGCATCGCGACGTTGGTGGTGATCGCCGCCGCCCTGCTCTATGGCGGATCGAACATTTGCATCAAGGCGCTGATGCGGACCGACACGCCGCTTCAGGCGGTGATTTACGTCAATCTCCTGATGCTGCCCTTGTCGCTGGTCCCGACGCTGTTTGCCTGGACAACGCCGGGCTGGACCGATTTGGTTTTCCTGATATGTGTCGGCATAACCGGCACGGCGGCGGTCTATATGCTGACCAAGTCCTATCAGGCCGCCGACGCTTCCGCCGTGGTGCCGTATGATTTCCTGCGCCTGCCCTTTACCGCCGCCGCCGCCTATTTGATGTTTTCCGAGACCGGTGATGTGTGGACGTGGCTCGGCGCGGCGGTGATCTTCGGCTCATCCTATGCGCTGGTGCGCATCGAGGCGGCGTGGGAAAGAGGCCGATAGTCCTTCAGTTTAAAATTGTCGAACGAATTGAAAGGCTATTACTAATTTGGTCCATTATAATTTCGCAGTGGCCCAACCCAGTTTTGCATCGCCGCCACCCTCAACCAAGCTGACGTGATGTAGCTACTTAGCCAACCTATCGCTGTATAATCATAGAGATAATGCCGCTACGGGGTTCCCATGCTGAACAATATAACGCTGGGCAAATAACCGCCTACCAGCTAGCGCTTCGCTATAGAGTGCCCGAATATTACGCGAGCGTCGCGATGATGCCCAATTACATGGAAGCAGTCCGAGAATGGCGCGGTGCAGATAACTTAATACCGTTTTAATTTGTCAATCCTGGTCAATTTTGATCTGAGCACTACCAAATCGTCGGGGAACTATATGGTTGACGTACCAAGCCCCTATTGATAGGATGGCTTCGGTTTAAAGGATGAAGCCATGTCGAAAGTCGATCTAAC
>CAZPMO010000032.1:0-16537 GCA_964587515.1 uncultured Rhodospirillaceae bacterium
GGCGGCGGGCGCGCCGAGCCGATCACGCTCGATGTCGCCGACCGGGGCGCGATCTCATCGGTGGTCGCCGACATCGCCGGACGCTTCGGCGGCATTCAGATCCTGATCAACAACGCCGGCATCGGGCGGCGCGGCCCGACAGAGGAGACCAGTGACGAGGACTGGGACGCGGTGGTCGAAATCAACATGACCGCGCCTTTCATCTGCTCGCGCGAGGTCGGACGGCTGATGCTGGACGCCGGGTCGGGGCGCATCATCAACATCGCCTCGATCATGGGTTTCGTCGGCAACGGCATGTTCCCGCATATCCCCTATATGGCCACCAAGGGGGCGCTGGTGAACATGACCCGCGCGCTGGCGGTGGAATGGGCCGACCGGGGCGTACGGGTCAACGCCATCGCGCCCACCTTCTTCAAGACCAATTTCGGCCAGCGCCTGTGGCAGGATCCGGAACGGGTGAAGCTGGTCGAGGACCGCACGCCCATGGGCCGATTCGGCGAGCCGGAGGAGCTGGCCGGCGGCATTCTCTATCTCGCGAGCCAGGCGTCTTCCATGGTGACCGGCCACACGCTGGCGATCGACGGGGGCTGGCTGGCGCAGTAGGCATTACTTGTCGGCCGTCAGTCCCGGTCGCCACAGCACGTCCGCCGCGCCGCCGTCATTGGCCTGGCGCGCCATCACGAACAGCAAGTCCGACAGCCGGTTGAGATAAACGAGCGCCGCCGGGTTCACCTCTTCGGCGGCGGCCAGCGCCGTGGTCGCGCGTTCGGCGCGGCGCGCCACCGTGCAGGCGAAATGGAGCGCCGCCGCGAGCGGCGTGCCGCCGCGCAGAACGAATGATTTCAGCGGCGCGAGGTGTGCGTTGATCCCATCGATTTCCGCTTCCAGCCGCGCGGCCTGTTCCGCCCGGATACGGAGTTTCCCGTCCGCCGCATCGCTGCCGGGCCGCGCGATGTCGGCGCCGAGGTCGAACAGATCGTTCTGGACCCGCGCGAGAATTTCCGAAGTCTCTTCCGATGCCGCGTGCAGCCGGGCGAGTCCGATGGCGGCGTTGGCCTCGTCGATATCGCCCTGCGCCTGAACTCTCGGGGCGTGCTTGGCGATACGGCTGCCGTCGCCCAGCGAGGTCTCGCCGGCATCGCCGCCGCCCGTGTAGATTTTGTCGAGCTTCACCATCGCCCCATACTTTCGTCCCGTAATCGTCGCTTCGTCAACAGCCCGCGAAATCCCTGAGCGCGCGAAACAGATCGTCATCGGTGATGATGCGGGGCACTTTGTTCTGGCCACCGAGCTTGCCGCGCGACTTCATCCAGGCCGCGAACCGGCCCGGCGCGAGGCCATGCACGCGGGGCGCATCGAGCCCGTAGCCGCCGGCGCGGTGCGCCTCGTAATCCTCGTTGGTGCGGCACAGCGCGGCGTCGAGCGTCTCGGCGAAGGCTGCCAGCCGGTCCGCGTCCGGCGCCGGGTCGGCAAACTCGACGATATAGAGATGCCCGCCGCGTACGCTGTCGCCGTCGGGCATCAGCGCGCCCACCGAATAATCGGTGACCGTGGCGTTGATCGCCTCGGCCGCTTGCGCGATCGCTTCCTCGATCTCGGCGTCGATCAGATGCTCGCCGAACGCCGACAGCGTATAGGCGGTCCGTCCCGTGACCAGCACGCGCGGAATTTCGGTGTCGACGAATTCGACCGTATCGCCCACCACATAGGCCCACAGCCCGGCGCAGGTGGAGACCGCGATGGCGTAGTTGACGCCGCGCTCCACATCGCCGATCCAGCATCGCGTCGGCCGGTCCGCGTCGAGTTCCTCGACCGGGATGAACTCATAGAACAGCCCGGTATCGAGCAGCAGTCGCATGCCATCGCCGGGGCCGCGATCGGCGACGCCGAAAAAGCCCTCGCTGGCCGGATAGACCTCGCGCAGTTCGGCGTGACCGCCGGCCAGCAATTCCTCGAAGCGGCGTCGATAAGGCGCGAAGTTCACGCCGCCATGAATCAGCAATTCGAGATCGGGATAGGCGTCGGTAAGGCCGCCGCCGGTGATCGCGGCCAGCCGGTCGAGGAAGATCAGCAGCCAGCTCGGCGTGCCGCTGAGTGAACGGATATCGGCGGCCAATGAGGCATGGGCGAGCCGCTCGACCTTCTCCTCCCAGTCGGCGAGCAGGGCAAGTTCGGGCGGCGGGAAATAGAACGGCCGCGCCCACAGCGGCAGCGCGCCGGCCGCGATGCCGCTGAGATCGCCGCTGAAGACACCCGGCGCGCGCTCGATCAGTTCGGTGGAGCCGCCCAGCATGAAGCTGCGTCCGGCGAGGATGCGGCTGCGCGGCCGGTTGGCGAGGTGATGGGTCAACAGATCGAGGCTGGCGCGGCTGTTGGACCGCATCATATCCGTCGTACAGGGGATGTTCTTGGTGATCCCCGTGGTGGTGCCCGAGGTCACCGCGAAATAAGGCACCGTGCCCGGCCAGCTGCAATCCGTGAGCACGGGGAAGGGGCCTTCCCAGTACTCCGCCCAGAATTCCTCGTACCGGCGCAGCGGCGTCCGGCGCTGAAAATCGCCGACATCGGTGATTTCGGCGAATCCGTGGTCGCGGCCGAACCGCGTGTTGCGCGCCTTCGCGACCAATCGCAACAGCGTGCGGCGCTGGGTTTCCGCCGGGTCCATGCGGCCAAGCCGGCGCAGGCGGTGGCGCGCATAGAGTCTCAGGAAGGGCGTGGCATCAAACATGGGTCATTTCAGGGCGCGAGGATTGTCCGGTGCGCAAAAGTTTCGCGCACCGTCTTCATTCTGAGCGGCATCTCGATATATTTGCCCCGTCGCCAGGGGTCGAGCTGGTCGAGGAAGTTCGAACTGTTGAGCCAGCCGTCCTGGCCGCCAAGTAGCACGAAATAGTTGCGGTCCATGTCCGACATGTCGGAAATATGACGGGCGGTCGAGCCGTAGCGCGTCGCGTGCCGCGCCGTGGTCAGGCGGTGTGCGGTCTTCATCAGCGTCTGACTGCCGCCGCCGGCGGGAAGATCGGTGAAACGATAGCGTGATCCCAACAGTGGCAGGAAGGAAAGCGGATGCGACATCGCCAGCCGGTGCATGTCGCCCCAGCGGTCGAATTCGGCAAGGCCGCGCGCCTTCTCGGCAAGCGCGGTGCGAAGCGCCGCTTCGACGGGCGCGGCATCGGCACTCGCGATGTCTTCCTCGATCAGCGCCGGCAGCCGGCTCATGGCGGTATAGCGCGCCGCATCGTCCCGGCCCATTGCCGCCTCGTAAAAGCTTTTTGCGAAGCTCGCGTGAAACAGTTCGAACGCGATGGCGCCGCGCGAGGCCGCCCCGTAGATCCCGTCCCATTGCTCGATGCGCTGGATCGCCGCGCGTTCGGTTTCCGTCGCCGTCGGTGCCAGCGGCTTTAGCCGCGCCAGATAGAAGGCGCTCAACCGCCGCGACGACGGCATCACGACATCGCGCTGCAAGGCCATCACGTCGTCGATGCCGAGGCGCCCCGTATCGTCGATGATTCGTCGCATACGTTCGACCCGGTCGTCGGGCGAGAAGAAATGGCCGATGGCAACATCGGTCTTCGTCGGACGGTTGTTCGCCGAAACCACATAGCCCGGCGCCGGGTCCAGGCTGAAGGGAAGTTCCATGACGCCGACAGTGCGTCGCCATGCGGCATCGGCTTCGCGCGGAGGGGTGAGTATATCAGCCGGCGCATCCCCGGTTCGCGCCGGCAGGCGCACCGCCATCACCTGCCCGACATGGCCGGCGTGATCGGCATAGAGCATGTTCTGGCCGGGCACGGCGAAGCTTCGGAAGGCGCTGCGAAATTCGTCGAAGTCGCGCGCCCGGCTGACCGCGAGCATCGCCGATATCTCATCGCTCGGCGCATGCCCGGTCCAGCGCAGCGCATAATCGGGCCCGTCCATATTCTTCAGCATGGGGGCGTCGGACAGGATCGGCCCCCATCTCGTCTCGCGTATCGGGATATCCCGGTCGAACCACCAGCGGACCCTGATGGTCTCCCGTCGTTCGGTAATTTCCTTCTTGTCGACATCGGTGAGATCGAGGAGGTCGCTGGACGCGGCGCGCATATTGGTGCCGCCCCAGGAGATCCACGGGTTGCGGCCGATCGCAAAAATCGGCAGCCCCGGCGCCATCAGCCCGACCGCGTGGAAGGAAGGGGACTTCAACCCGATGATCATCCAGAGGTTGGGTAGCGTGATGCCCAGATGAGGGTCGTTGGCCATGATCGCGGCGCCTGTGGTCGTACGATCGGGGCCAATCGCCAGGCTGTTGCTATCGGTCTTGCCGCTGCCCGAGAGCAGTCGGCCGAGCGCTCCCAGGTCGCCGTCATTTGCGAAGCTGGGCAGTGACGCGCCACCGTTCTTCACCAGTTTCGCCCACAGCGCCTTCCAGTCGGCACGTTTGCGGAGCGGCAGCGCGTTCATCCAGACCAGCCAGTTGACGTCGGTTCCGGCAAGACGTCCAAAGGTCAGCACATCACGTATCCGCCATTTCTCGCGCGCGAGTCCCAGGAGGGCGAATTCCGGCGGCAGTTCCTCGACATTCTCCAGGTAATGGTTGATCCCGGCGACGAAGTTTTCCAACCAAGCGCGCGTCGCCGGCGGCAGGGCTCGCTCCATCGCCTCGGCTGCCCGGCCGAAGCCGATCAGCCGCAGACCATGATCGATGTCGGTTGCCAGCGGCCCACCCATTTCGGAGACGCGGCCCTGGGATATCCGGCGAAAGATCTCCATCTGACCCAGACGGAGGTGGGCATGCGTCATGCCCAGCGCGAAGGCGGCGCCGGCATCCGTTTCGGCTTCGATAAAGGGAACTTGCCGGTCATTCCAATGGATCGTCACCGGACCCGAGACCGGCGCGGCGTGCGTCGGAATGGCGGCAAGGCGTTGTTGTAGCGTGGTTTCCCTGGGTAGCGGCGCGAGCAGCGCGCATCCCGCCAGGCCAAGGCTCACCACCGCCGGGAAAATCGAGGCAAGGCGTGAGTCCGCGCGCATCGGAATTTCATTCCCTTTCCGGGCAAGCCCTCCTGTTCAGTTCATTCTATACGCTTTGACGGGACACAGGAGGGCATTGCGCAATTCTTTTTAAGTGTATATACATTTATAAGATGGGCCGCATATCCCCTCGATCTACTTCCGCGCCTGGCCGGGTGGCCTGGCACTGCGCATGTTTTAACGTGCGGCGGGCATCACGCGGGGTCACCGCGTTTTATGACCGTATGCTGGCCCCGAGTGGCCTGCGGATCGTCCAGTTCACGATGTTGGGGGCGGTACACTTGACCGGCCCGGCCACGATATCCGACCTCGCCGAGCGTCTATCCCTCGATCGAACCACCCTGACCCGAAATCTGAAACGTCTTGAAACGAAAGGGTTTATTGAAATGAAGCCGGGCGTTGACCGGCGCGAACGATTCGTGACGCTTTCCGCCGTGGGCGAGGCGGCGATGTCCCGCGCGCTGCCGCTCTGGCGCGCCGCGCAAGACCGAGTCAATGATGAATTGGGTCCAGATGGGTGGCGCGATCTTACCGAAAAGCTCGATAAACTCGCACAACTGGAGGATACGGGTTTCAAATAAATGTAGATACAGCTAAATGGTTTTTCGTTCCGTGGCTTACGCGCTGGCACGCGTTCTGATAGAGTGCCGCCTGTCCTTCCCAAACCGCTGATCATCGCCAACCGGTCATGCTCGCCAATATTGCCGCCATAATCGCCCCGCTGTTCGTGTGCGCCGGCGTCGGGTTCCTGTGGGGCCGGTTCGAGCGGCCGTTCGATCCCCAGGTGATTACCGGTCTCGCGCTCAATCTCGGCATGCCGTGCCTGATTTTCTCGACCCTGACCAAGCTCGAGATTTCGCTCGAGGCGTTTGCCGAGATGGCGGGAATCTATTCTATCGCGGTTGTCTGTTTCCTGGGGTTCGGCGCGCTGCTCGTCACGCTGCTCAAGATGGATATGCGCGCCTTCCTGCCGTCCCTGTCGTTTTCCAACACCGGCAATATGGGGTTGCCCATAACGCTGTTCGCGTTCGGCGAGGCCGGGCTTTCGCTGTCGATCAGCGTCTTCGTGATCGCCTCGGTCGCCGGTCTGATCATCGGCGGCGCGATCTCGTCGGGCCGCACCTCGTTCGATCTCGTCTACAAGAATCCGCTGTTCTACGGCATCGGCGCGGCGGCGATTTTCATGTTCGCCGGCGTTCGCCCGCCCGCCTGGATCGCCAATACCACGGACATCGTCGGCGGCATGGCGATTCCCCTGATGCTGATATCGCTCGGCGTCGCGATGTCGCGGTTGCGGGTCGAACGGTTCCCGCGCAGCCTCGCGCTTTCGGTCATGAAACTGATCTTCGGATTCGCAATCGGCTGCGCGATCGCCTCGGTCTTCGGCCTGACCGGTATCGCGCGCGGCGTGTTCATCGTGCAATGCTCGATGCCGGTCGCGGTCCACAACTATCTTTTCGCCCAGCGCTTTGACCGGGAACCGTCGGAGGTCGCGGGCATGGTGTTGATCTCGACCGCGATTTCGTTCGTTACCCTGCCGTTGCTGCTGATATTCGTACTTTGAGGCGTGGGAGAGGAAGGATGACCGCACGATACAGAGACATGTTGTTCAGCCCGGCGGTAAAGAGCCGCCAGGCCGAGGCCGGCTCACGCGACAAATACGCGCGTCTCGATGGCGCCGGAGACGAGGGCGGCGACGCGCTCGCCGATTCGGAGGCCGAATTCATCAGACAGCGCGACAGTTTTTACATGGCGACCACCGGCGCGGATGGCTGGCCGTATTTGCAGCATCGCGGCGGGCCGCCCGGTTTCATTGCGGTGATCGACGACCACACCCTGGCTTTCGCCGATTTTCGCGGCAATCTGCAATATATCAGCGTCGGCAATCTCGATGGCGACGACCGGGTCTCGCTGTTTCTGATGGATTATCCCAACCGTCGCCGGCTGAAAATTCTCGGCCATGCGCGCGTTGTCGCCACGGATGAAAATCCCGAACTTATGGCGCGCGTCAGCCATGCCGATTACAAGGCCGTGGTCGAGCGCGCCGTGGTGATCCGGATCGAGGCCTTCGACTGGAATTGTCCGCAGCACATCACGCCGCGCTTCACCGAGGACGAGTTCGCCCGCCTGAATGCGACGTAAGGTGAACCGATCAGTGCATCGCGGAGCCGCCGTCGACCAGCATGGTCTGGCCGGTCATGAAGTCGCTGTCCGATGAACACAGGAATTTCATCGCGCCCACAAGATCCTCCGGCATCTCTTCACGCTTGAAGGCGCGCGAATTGGTGTTGCCGTCCTTGATTTGCATCCACTGCTCGTCGCTCGCGACCTTCTCGCTCATGGTCAGGCCGGGCGCCAGTGAATTGACGCAGATATTGTCGTCGCCGACTTCGCGGGCCAGCGCGCGCGTAAAGGCGACCATCGCGCCCTTGGAGCTCACGTAATGCAGCATCATCGGGGTGCCCTTGAACACGGTGCCCGACGCGATGGTGACGATCTTGCCGTACTTGTTCTTGCGCATTTCCGGCACCACCGCCTTGCAGCACGAGAACACCCCGCGCGTATTGACCTGCATCACCCGGTCCCATTCGGCCTCGTCGATATCCATGAAGGATTTCTGGTCGATATCAGCGAACAGGGCTGCATTGGCGATCAGAATATCGACCTTGCCATAGGCCTCTATGGTGGCGGCAACCATGGAATCGACCTGTCCCTTGTCGAGCACATCGCAAGGAACGCCAATCGCATCGCCGCCCGCCTGCTTGATGATGTTGACGGTGTTTTCGGTATCGATGATGTCGGTCACCGCGACCTTCACGCCTTCCGCGGCCAGGGATGTCGCGTAGGTCGCTCCGATGCCACGCCCCGCGCCCGTGATAATCGCCACCCGTCCTTGCAGGCTCGCCATATGCCGTCTCCCTTTTTATGTTTACCGTATATCCGAGACCGATCTTAGGAGGCGGCGGGAGTGGGATCAACACCCGCCGCCTGCCGATGCGCTGGTCCGGCGAGTCGGTTATGATGCGCCATGCGTATTCTCGGACCCGACCAATGAACCAGAAATATGGCCGTTTCATCCTGATCTGGATGTTGATCCTCGGGACCATCTATCTCGGCGACCGCTTCATCCGCGACGTGTTCCTGACCGCCGATACGCCGCGCGCTGTGACGCCGCGCGGCTCGCTGGCCGACAGCGAACGCTCGGCGGTCAAACTGTTCGAGAACGTCTCGCCGTCCGTGGTCTATATCTTCAGCCGCAACGGCCGCGGTTCCGGGGCGGGCTCCGGCTTCGTCTGGGACCGGGCCGGCCATGTGGTCACCAACCATCACGTGGTCGAGGGCGCATCCCAGGTCGCGGTTCGCATGGACGACGGCGAGGCGGTGGCCGCCAAGGTGATCGGCGTGGCGGAAGACTACGACCTCGCCGTGGTGCGCCTGGGCGAGGTGCGCGCGACCATGCGGCCGATCCCGGTCGGCACGTCCACCGATCTCAAGGTCGGCCAGTCCGTTTTCGCCATCGGTAACCCGTTCGGTCTGTCGCGGACCCTGACCACCGGCATCATCAGCGCGCTCGACCGTCGCCTGCCGACCTCCAGCAATCGCGAGGTGCGCGGCGTGATCCAGACCGACGCGGCGATCAACCCGGGCAATTCGGGCGGGCCGCTGCTCGATTCGGCGGGCCGGCTGATCGGGGTCAATACCGCCATTATTTCCGATACCGGCGCCTCGGCGGGGATTGGCTTCGCGGTGCCGGTCGATATCGTGAACCGCATCGTGCCGCGTCTGATCAGCGACGGCAGCGTGCCCCGGCCGGGGATCGGCATCGTCGTGCTCGACGAGGAAACGACCGCGCGGCTCGGCGCCAACGGGCTGGTGATCGCCCGGGTGGTGCCAGGGTCTTCGGCCGACCGCGCCGGGCTGCGCGCCGCCGACTTCGACGGCCGGACGCTGGGCGATGTGATCACCCAGGTCAACGGCGTCGCAGTGCGCACGATCGCCCAGTTCGCGGCCGAGCTTGCCCGCGTCGGCATCGGCAACCGAGCCGAACTCACCGTCGTCAACCGCGGCCGCGCGCGCGGCGTAACCGTCACGGTCGCCGATATCTCGTGAGCCGGCGCGGCGGTTCAACGCGACCGTCCCACATGATACGGTCTTATTGGGATCAGGGAGGAATCAGTCCGTGAAGGTCTATCTCGATTACAACCAGGAAGAGCTCGATATTCAGTACGAGCACCGTCATTTCGTGCCCGACGCCGAGGAATTCATCGCCAGGCATCGCGTCGAGAGCGAGCGCGTGCGCGCCGCCGCCAAGGGACAATTCGATGTCGCCTACGGTCCGAGCGAAGACGAAATCCTCGATATCTATCTCGCGGATAGCGACGCGCCGGTGCCGACCGTGGTGTTTTTCCACGGCGGGCGTTGGGCGATGGGCAGCAAGACCAGCAATTGCGAAGGCGCGGAAGTCTATACCGCCCAGGGCGTCAATTTCGTCTCGGTCAATTTCACCCTGCTGCCCAATGTCACCATGGACGAGTTGGTTCGCCAGTGCCGCGCCGCCTGCGCCTGGTTGTGGCGCAACGCCGAAAGCTACGGCGGCGACCGCGACCGCATGTTCGTGCACGGCAAGTCGTCGGGCGGCCATGTGGCGGCGATGATGGCGGTGACCGACTGGAAGGCCTTCGACCAGGACCTGCCCGCCGATCTGTTCAAGGGCGGGCTGGTGGTCAGCGGCATGTACGACCTGGAACCCGTGCGCCGGACGTTTCGCAACGAATGGCTCAAGCTCGACAAGGAAGGGGCGGCGCGTAACAGCCCGATCCTCCATATCCCGGAAAACGGCATTCCGTTGATCGTCGGGGTGGGCGCGCTCGAGACCGACGAGTTTCGCCGCCACGCCCGCGAGTTCGCCGCCGCGTGGCGCGCGCGCGGCTTCGATTGCCGGCATCTCGAAATGGAAGGCCGCCATCATTTCAGCGTCAATGATGAGATGAAAGATCCCGACGGTGCCCTGGTCGCGCCGTTTCTGGGGTGGATGGGTATTTAAATTAGCTCTTCATTCCCGCCATCACGTCGCGGATCAGCGGCAGGGTGACGGCGCGCTTTTGCCGGAGCGCCGCGTCATCGGCGGCGGCGACCATCCGGTGCGCGACCTCGAACGAGCGGTCCATGCGGGTCACCAGATAGGACACCACTTCGGCGCCGACGCGAATCTGTCGGTCGGCGAACAGTTTTATCAGCAGCCCGGCGATCAGCGTGTCGTCGGGCGCCGCGACCGCGACCGTCGGCGCGGCGCGCAGACGCGACATCAGGTCGGGCAGACGGTCCGGCCAGCGCGCCGGCGGGGTGCGCGACGTGATCAGCATGTGGCCGCCGCCTTCCGCGAGACGGTTGAACAGATGAAACAGCGTTTCGTCGTCAATGGTCCCGGGGTCGTCGGCGTCGTCTATGATGTAACTGACGTCGTCGGGGTTGCCCGCGACGCCGGTCGCGGCGCCCGATTGCGCCCGCCACACCTCGGCCAGATGGGTCTTGCCGCAACCGGGCGGCCCCCAGATCACCAGCGCCGGTCCCGGCCAGTCGGGCCAGCGGTCGAGCCAAGCGACAGCGTCTTCATTGCACGGTGCGACCATGAAGTCTTCCCGCCCGCGCGCCGCGCGGTGGCCCAGGTCGAGCGAAAGCTGTTTTGTCTCGGTCAAGGCTCGCCCCCGCCACCGCCGTCACCGGTGTAAAGGGCGCTTGCCTGATAGCGCGCCAGACCGAAACGGGCCAGCACGCCGATGGTCGCCGCGATCGGCACCGCCAGCAGCACACCCAGGAACCCGAACAGCGCGCCGCCGGCCAGCAGCGCGAAGATCATCCATACCGGGTGCAGCCCGACCCGGTCTCCGACCAGCTTGGGAGTCACCACATTCCCTTCGATCACCTGCCCGACGATGAATACCCCGGCCACCAGCGCGATCGGGACCCAGCCGTCGAACTGTGCGAAGGCGAGGCCGATACCGAGGGCGAACCCCGTCAACATGCCGAAATAGGGGACGAAGGAAATCAGCCCCGTGCCGAGCCCCACGATCAACCCGAAATCGAGGCCGATCAGCGACAATCCCACCCCATAGAAGACGGCGAGCAGCAGACACACGATCGCCTGGCCGCGCGCGAAGGCGGCCAGCGTCTCGTCGATCAGGCTCAACTGCCCGCGGATCGTCTCGGCCGAGTTCCGTGGCAACCAGTCGTCGAGCTTCGTGACCAGCCGGTCCCAGTCGCGCAGCAGGTAAAACGTCACCACCGGCGTGATCACCACCAGCGACAGCAGGTTCAGCAGCGCGAGACCGCCGCTCCACAGGCGCGACAACAGCTTGCCCAGCCAGGCCACGGAATCCCCAGCCAGCGCGCTGACCGCGCCGCGCAGCCGCTCCAAATCGTCGGGCGACAGGCGCGCCTGGACCAGCGCGAGTATTTCCTCGATCCGGCTCCGCAACATGTCGCCATACTCAGGAAGGCGGGCCGCTAAATTCAGAAGCTGGGTCTGAAGCAGCGGCGCCAGGATCATCAGAAGCGCGATGACCGCGATCAGGAAAACGACGGTCAGCGCGGTGGCCGCCAGCACCCGCGACAATCCCCATTTTTCCAGCCGGTCACAGGCGGGATCGAGGAAATAGGCGATCGCCATGCCGAGAACGAACGGCAGAAGCACCGCGCGCAGGAGAAATATCAGCACGAAAAAAACCGCGAAGCCGACGAACCAGTACGCCAATTGCCGTTCCCGGCTCACTTGGCGTCCTCCATATTCGCCATCTGGCGCCCCCACACCACCAGATACCAGCCGCCCGACAGGATCGTGGTCGCGATGACCAGATAGCGTATCGCCGGCTCGAATTGTCCGCCGTCGAAACCGAGCCCGGCCTGGCCCAATACGATCACGGCGAACAGAATCTGCGCGGCGGTGTTGCATTTGCTGACCAGCACCGGATGCATTCGCGGGCCGTCGCGATAGATCGAGAGCAGCAGCACGCCGCCGACGATCATCAGATCGCGGAAGACCACCAGCACGACGATCAACGTGTCGGCGAGGCCCTGAACGCCGAGCGTTATATACACGCCGACCAGCAGCACCTTGTCGGCCAGAGGATCGAGATAGGCGCCAAGCTCCGTTTCCTGGTCCATGTGCTTGGCGATATAGCCATCGACCGCATCGGAGACCCCGGCCACGAAAAACACCCAGAACGCCCAGTCATATGCCGACTTCAGAATCAAATAGACCACCAGGGGCACGGCCAGCAGGCGGGCGAGGGATATGAGGTTGGGAAGGCTCATTCCGACAACCTGGCCTTGTCGCCGCTCTCTTCTTCGGAGTCTCGGGTCGGCCGCAGGACCCAGGACACCGCGCCGCGCGCCAGGCTGACGTCGCGTTGGGCAAGGGCGGACACCAGCTGTTCCCGATCGCCGAAATAGCGCAACCGCACCATCGCCTCGCGTCGGCTCAGCGCGATCAACTCGCTGGTCTGCAGGAACGCAATTCCCTGAAGCTTGCGCTCCATGAACACCCAATCCTCGAGCCCGCGCAATGGCACCAGGGCGACCAGCATGCTGCGCTGATCGAAACGCAGCAAATTGTCCGCCTTCCAGTCCTCTTCGATCTGGCGGGACATCGCCTGGGCGGCGTAAGCGATCAGCCCGGCGACCCGCTGGCCTTGCTTCGCGACGAAACTGCGCACCAGGGTGCGATCCTGATCGGTCGCGCCCGACCGCGTGACCGTAACCTGGAGAAGGGCCGCCTTGCTGGCGCGGTCCCGCGTACGGACCGCGAGCGCGACCACCATGCCGGCCGCGCCGTATCGCCGCATGATTGTCCTCATGCGCCCCGTCTCGCCGCGCGCCGCCTGATCGGGGCTGATATCGTTGATGTCGGCGAGGTCGCCCCGGGGGATGATCATCGGCACCAACCCGTCCGATGGCGGCAGCTTGGCCCAAGCGGTGCGCCATGGATTGGGATTGTCCCACAGCAGGTATGTTCCGGCGGTGCGGTACACCGGCAACACCAGCAACGGCTTGTTTCGGGTTTCCGCGAAGGGGACGCTCGCTTCGCGCAGCAAGCGGCGCACGGCATTTCGGTTGAACCGGAAACTCAGGGTGCCCAGATAGCGCACCCGCGAGGTCTTTTCCGCATCGACCTCGAAATCGCGCACCAGCGCGGCGACGCCTTCGGCATCGAGCTTGGGCAGAGTTGCGATCCGCGCGCGCGGCACCAATCGCGCCATCAGCCGCCGGAACGCCGCCATATGCCCTTGGGCGCGGGCAAGGCCGCGCGCCGCGGCGGCGGTCTTCGCCGTCACATCGACAGCCACGTCGAGGATCGTGTATACGTCGCCGGCGCCCGCCTTTTGGGTCGCGGCGCGGGCCGGCGCGCCGCCGACCGCGATCGACACCGAAAGTATCGCGAAAATCGAGACCATGGCGAACATGGCGCGTCCAGGAAACATCATTGAAAACTGCCGTCGGCTGTCTATTTTCGGCGCGGTGAATCGCGGCTCATGTTAGCATTCCCACGATCCGAAAGGTAACACGTTCACGAATGCGGGGCAGCTATTAGCGGGACCACTTACAAAGACTCCGGCGTCGATATCGATTCGGGCGCGGCCCTGGTGGACGCCATCGCGCCGCTTGCGAAGTCGACCGCCCGGCCGGGCGCCGGCACCGCGCTCGGCGGCTTCGGCGCGCTGTTCGATCCGGCCGCGGCCGGGTTCAAGGACCCGGTGCTGGTGGCCGCGACCGATGGCGTCGGCACCAAGCTGCGAATCGCCACCGCCGTCGGACGACATGACACGATCGGCATCGATCTGGTCGCGATGTGCGTCAACGATCTTGTCGTGCAGGGCGCGGAGCCGTTGTTTTTCCTGGATTATTTTGCCACCGGCCGGCTTGAGACGGATATCGCCGAGGCGGTCGTGGTCGGCATCGCGGCGGGTTGCCGCGAGGCGGGTTGCGCCCTGATCGGCGGCGAGACGGCGGAAATGCCCGGCATGTACCAGGCCGGCGATTACGATATCGCCGGTTTCGCGGTGGGCGCGGCCGAACGCGGCACCTTGCTGGGCGGAGACGGCATCGCGCCGGGCGACGCGGTCCTCGGGCTCGCCGCGTCCGGATTGCATGCCAACGGCTTCTCCCTGGTGCGCCGCATCGTCGAGGATGGCGGGCACGACTATGGCGCGCCGCCGCCGTACGACGCCGAATCGGGGACGACCCTCGGCGAGGCGCTGCTGAGCCCGACGCGGATTTATGTGCGCGGCGCGTTGGCGGCCCACCGGGCCGGGCTGATCAAGGGGCTCGCCCACATCACGGGCGGCGGTTTCACTGAAAACGTGCCGCGCATCCTGCCCGACGGCGTCGCCGTCGAAATCGACGCGACGTCCTGGTCCCTGCCGCCGGTCTTCTCCTGGTTGATGGATGAAGGCGGCGTCGCGCGAACCGAAATGGCGCGCACCTTCAATTGCGGGATCGGCATGGTCGCGATCGTCGCCGCTGACCAGGCGGAAGAGGCCAGACGGGTCCTGACCGAGAACGGTGAGACCGTGACCAGGATCGGCGACATCGTCGAGCGCACTCCGCAACTGCCGCAGGTCACCATGATTGGACTGGATGAAGCATGGCGCGGCTAAGTGTCGCGGTTCTGATCTCCGGTCGGGGCAGCAACCTTCAGGCCCTGATCGATGCCTGTGCGGCTGATGACTTTCCGGCGGAGATCGTCCTGGTGGTATCGAACGTGCCGGGCGTGGCCGGAATTGACCGCGCGGAGGCGGCGGGGATCAAAACCCGGATCATCGATCACCGCGATTACGCCGACCGCGAAGGTTTCGAACGCGATCTCGATGCCGTCGTCAGCGAAACCGGGGCCGCCCTGGTCTGTCTCGCGGGATTCATGCGGTTGCTGACGGAAACCTTTGTTGAGCGTTGGAAAGACAGGCTGATCAACATTCACCCGTCGCTGCTGCCCGCTTACAAGGGGCTGGATACGCACCGCAGGGTGCTCGAAGACGGCGCCAACACGACCGGTTGCACCGTCCATTTTGTACGACCGGCGATGGATGACGGCCCGATCATCGTGCAGGAGGAGGTGCCGGTGTACGGGGACGACGACGAAGACAAACTCGCCGCGCGCGTGCTGGAAGCCGAACATAGATGCTATCCCCTGGCGTTGCGGCTGATCGCCGAGGGTCGCGCCCGGGTCGCGGGCGACCGGGTAGAGATCGACGGAACCGCTTCCGATGAATCCCGATCCGCGCTATAGCTTCGCCATCAAGGCGAACAAAGGAGAAGGTCCGAATGGCCTTTGACGAACAGGCCGAAAATCAGCGCCACCAGGATTGCTGGAACGGTTTCGTAAAGTTCCTGACCTGGTCCTCGATCAGCACGATCGTGGTTCTCGGCGCGCTGGCGCTGACGCTGCTGTAATAGCAGTCGGCCGTCAGCCGACGATTTCCAGTTCGGCGAAGAAGAACGCGATTTCGTGGGCCGCGTTTTCCGCAGAGTCCGAGCCGTGGACCGAGTTGGCCTCGATCGATTCGCCGAACTCGCTGCGGATGGTGCCCTCGTCGGCATTGGCGGGGTTTGTCGCCCCCATCACGTCGCGGTTTCGGGTGACGGCGTCCTCGCCTTCGAGCACTTGAACGACGACCGGTCCGGAAACCATGAATTCGCACAGATCGTCGAAAAACGCCCGTTCGGCGTGAACGGCATAGAATTGTTCGGCCTGTTCGCGGGTCAGATGCAACCGCCGCTGGGCAACGACGCGGAGTCCCGCCGATTCAAGCCGTGCGATGATCAACCCCGTGATGTTCCGCCGCGTGGCGTCGGGTTTGATGATCGAAAGGGTCCTCTCAAGGGCCATGCTGTTCAAGTGCTCCAATAGCCGGAAACGCGCGGCCTTATATACGTATCGCCAGCCCCCGGCAACCGGCTTGTTGCATTTTCGAATCGGGGCGAAATTCGCGCCACGGACCCTTTCGGACCCGGATAACACATGGTACACGCCAGCCCGTGCTGCAAATAGCGAATCTTACCTATCGGATCGGCGGCCGCACGATCCTCGACGACGCCTCGGTCACGGTTCCAGATCGCTGCCGGGCGGCGTTGATCGGGCGCAACGGGGCCGGCAAGACGACGCTCCTGAAGCTGATTCTGGGCGAGTTGCAGGCGGACGGCGGGTCTGTTTCCGTCCACCGCCGCGCACGCGTCGGCGCGCTCGCCCAGGAGGCGCCCAGCGGGCCGGAGAGCCTGATCGATACCGTGTTGGCGGCGGACACCGAAAGGAGCGCGCTTCTGGCCGAGGCCGAGACCGCCACCGATCCCGCGCGCATCGGCGAGGTTCATAATCGCCTCGCCGAGATCGACGCCCACGCCGCGCCGGCGCGGGCGGCGGAAATCCTCGCCGGGCTCGGCTTCTCGGCGGAGACCCAGCAACGGCCGTGCGATGAGCTGTCGGGCGGTTGGCGCATGCGCGTCGCGCTTGCCGCGGTGCTGTTCTCGCGCCCCG
>CAZPMO010000032.1:16627-27948 GCA_964587515.1 uncultured Rhodospirillaceae bacterium
CTTCTGGACAATGTCGCCGAACGCATCCTCCATTTGGAGAACGGCCGGCTCACCAGCTATTCCGGCAAC
The DNA here is from genome assembly GCA_964587515.1 of uncultured Rhodospirillaceae bacterium. Classification (GTDB taxonomy): domain Bacteria; phylum Pseudomonadota; class Alphaproteobacteria; order MPNO01; family MPNO01; genus CAZPMO01. The sequence goes on from CAZPMO010000032.1 coordinate 16,697, forward strand.
TACACGCGTTTCGAGCGCACGTTGCGCGAACGGCGCATGACCCAGGCCCGCGCCGACGCCGCGATGGCGGCCCAGCGCGAAAAGATGATGGATTTCGTGCGCCGTTTCCGCGCCAAGGCCACGAAAGCCCGTCAGGCGCAAAGCCGCTTGAAGGCAATCGAAAAGTTGGCTCCCGCCGCGCCGGTGATCGAGGCGCGCTCGATCGTGTTCGACTTCCCGGACCCCGAACAATTGCCGCCGCCCCTGATCACGCTCGACGACGCGGCGGTGGGCTATGGCGGCGCGCCGGTGCTCAGCGGTCTTGATCTGCGCATCGACATGGACGATCGCATCGCCGTGCTGGGGCCCAACGGCAACGGCAAATCGACGCTGGCGCGGCTGCTGTCGCGACGGCTCGAGACCGCCGCCGGCGGCATGCGCGCGCCGTCGAGGATGCGGGTCGGCTATTTCGCACAGCATCAGTTCGAAGAGCTGGATCTGTCCAGAACCGCGTTTCAGAACCTTCTGGCGACGGAACCGGAAACGCCGGAGACGCGGCTGCGCGCCCATCTCGGCCGGTTCGGCTTCACTCAGTCCCATGCCGATGTGGCGGTCGCCGATCTGTCGGGCGGGGAGAAGGCGCGACTGCTGTTCGCGCTGACCAGCCGCGCCGCGCCCCATATCATGGTGCTCGACGAGCCCACCAACCATCTCGACATCGAAGCGCGCGAGTCCCTGGTCCAGGCGCTCAACGCATTCGAGGGCGCGGTGATCCTGATCAGCCACGATCCGCATCTTATCGGTCTGGTCGCCGATCGGCTGTGGCTGGTCGCGGACGGGACCTGCCGCCCGTTCGAAGGCGATCTCGACGACTATCGGCGCTATGTACTGGAAGAAAAGCGCGAGGTTCGCCGCGGCGCGCGCAATGGCGGCCACGCCACGACCCGCGCCAGCGCCCGCGATCGCCGGCGTGCGGCGGCCCAGGATCGCGAGGCGTCGGCGGCGCTCAGGCGCAAGGCGCGCGAGGCCGAGGCGCTGGTCGAAAAACTCGGCTGCGAACTGGCGGAAATCGAGGCTCGGCTTGCCGAACCGTCGATTTATGATGGACCGGGGGATGTTCTGGCGGAACAATTGTACCAACAGGGCGCGGTCAAGAAGGACCTGATAATCGCCGAGGAACGCTGGATCGCGGCTCAGGAAGCGCTGGAAGAAGAATGAGCATGACCGATGAACAGGCAGTCGAACTGCCGCCGCTGATTCGGTATCGCTATCTGTGGTGGGCGGCGGCCGCGATAGCGGCCATGTGGGCGGTTATCCTTAGCGGCGATGAATGGCTGCTCAACTGGCTGCATGTGATCACCGGGGTGCTGTGGACCGGTATCGATTTGTTCCTCGCCTTCGTGCTGGGCCCGACCCTGCGGAAGCTCGATTTCAACACGCGGCGCGCGGTCGCGATCGCGCTGCTGCCGCGCACCCTGATCCTGATGCCGGCGCTCGCGACGATCTCGCCTACCACTGGATGGTATCTTGCGGTGGCGGCCGGCTACCCTGAGCTTGCCGCGCCGGAAATCTGGTGGTTCTGGGGCGCGCTCGGCATCACCGCGTTCATGGGGGTGCAAGGGGTTTTCTACATCCTGCCGATCAATGTGATCGCCTGTTTGGAGTTGCGCAAACACAGCCCGGACGAGCAAAGGATCGGCCGCCTGATGCGCCATTACATCTGGTCGGTCGGTTTCCAGGGCGTCCTGCAGGTGAGCATTATCGTCGTGATGTCGCGTTTCGCGACAGGTTTGTGACACTAAAAAACGGCCGGACCCGATCGGGCCCGGCCGCATTCTCAGATTCGATTTCGCCGAACTTTACATGGCCTTGGCGTTGGCCGCGTCGATCGCCGCCGTCCACAGACCCTTCGCCTTATAGAACTCGATCGCCGCCGGGTGATAGGGCAACTGCGGCAGGGTGCTGGCGGCGGTCTTCTGCACCCAGCCTCTGAGCGAGAAATGCGCCTTGCGCAATTCGTCGGTATTGTTCCACAGCGCATTCAGCACGTCCTTGATCATCGCCGGGTCCGCTTTCTTGTGGGTGATCAGATAGGAATCGCTGGTGATCAATGTGGTCTTGCCGCTCAGGCCCAGGCGCTTGATGGGCGGCATGGTCACCAGCCGCACGCCGGGAAAGACGCGACGGCGCAGTTCCGACAGCATATGCGGCGTGTTGTCGAGCGAGATATAGCGGACTTTCTTTTTGGCGTGAATTTCGCGCACCACCGGCATACCGAGCGAGGCCCACGCCGCGTCGACACGCTCGGCGCCGAGCGCGCGCGGCGAATCCAGCGCACCCGTCACCGGCACCGGCTTCAGATCGGCCCAGCTCAGGCCCGAGATGGCGAGCGTGGCGCTGACGATGGGATTGATCGCCGCATGGCCGCCGAAGTCAGACGTGACCCGCTTGCCGCGAAGATCGCTGATCTTCTTGATGCTCGAATCGGCATAGACCACGAAGCTCAGCTTCAGCGCGCCGGCGCCGGAGCGGATGATACGCAAATTCTTGGTCGATTTCTTCGACTTGGTCTTGCCGTGATAGTTGAACCACGAGGTATTGGATGAGGTCGCGGTCAGGTCGTACTCGCCCGCGTTGAGCTGATGGATATACGCGTCGGGGCCGCCGAAGGCGCGCACGATGACCCGGTGCTTGGAATGCTTGGAGGCTACCTTGGCGATGCCGGCGCCGGTGGCGTTGAAAAGCGTTCCGGCGCGATCGGTCGCCATGATCAAGGTCCTGGCGTCGGACGCGCCCGCGATCAGCGCGCCGGCCGCGGCAAGCAAGGCGGTTCGGCGAATAACTGAGGTCAACATTTCCGGTCTCCCTGATTTCAGAAATTCTATACTATTTCCGCCAGCCTAGTGGACCCCCGGCGGTCGCGTCAAACGGCAAAGCCCGTCACATTCCTGTGTTACGCCGAGGCCCGGGCCGCTTGCCGCCTGTTCCTCAGGGACAACACACCGACCAGCAGGGCCGCTCCCGCGAGCGTCACCGCCCCGACGCCGGTATCGAAAGACGCCGACAGGATTGCCAGCCCGGCGATTCCCATCAGGGCCCGTTCGATGAATCCCAGGCGGTGGAACAGGTACCCCGCCATGCAGTAACACAATACGATCACGCCGATCACCGACTTCACGAACCCGACCAGGATGGCGAGCGCGCCGCCTTCGAATATCAGCTCCGGCTGATAAACGATCAGGAAGGGCACCACATAGGCGATGAAACCGAGCCGCACGCCGGCCCAGCCGGTCTGCCAGAAATTGGTGCCCGCGACCGACGCGGCTGCGATGGTCGCGAGGCATACCGGCGGGGTAATCATCGACAGCATGCCGAAATAGAACAGGAACAGATGGGCCGACATCTTCACCACGCCGGCCTCGACCAGCGCCGGCGCCGCGATCACCGACAGCACGATGTAGATGATCGCCGACGGCATCCCCATGCCGAGCACGATGCAGACGATGGCGGTCAGGACCAGCAGCAGCGGCAGGCTGCCGCCGGCGGCCTCGGTCAGCAGCAGCGAGACGTTGAAGGCGAGCCCGGTGAGCTGCATGAGCCCGATGATGATGCCGGCGATCGCCGTGATGACCACCAGGTCGAGAATGATGCGGCCGGTCTCGCGCAGCTCGCGCATCAGGCGCGCGAAGGTGGGACGCGTCGCCGGGTGCAGGAAACCGACGAACACGGTGCATATCGCCGCCGCCATCGCCGACTTGCCGGGCTGCCAGCGCTCCACCATCAGGGTCCAGATCAACAGGAAGATGGGTGTCACGAATACCCAGCCGCGCCCGGCGACGGAGCGCATGCTGGGCAACTGGTCGCGCGCGAGACCGGCGAGATTATGCTTCGCCGCCTCAAGGTCGATCTGCGTGAACAGGGCGACGTAATAAAGCGCGGCCGGGATCAGCGCCGCCAGTACGATATCGCCGTAGGGAACGCCCATGAATTCGGCCATGATGAAGGCCGTGATTCCCATCACCGGCGGCATGATCTGACCGCCGGTCGAGGCCACCGCCTCGGTCGCGGCCGCCACATGGCCGGAAAATCCGCTCTTGCGCATCATGGGAATGGTGATCGGTCCGTCCATCAGCACATTGGCGACCGCGCTGCCTGAAATGGTGCCGAAGAAGCTCGACGCCAGAATGGCCACCTTGGCGGGACCGCCGCGATACCGGCCCATCGCCGCCATGGCGAATTCGGTCAGCACCTTGTCGCCGTTCACCGCGTACAGCATGCGCCCGAACATGATGAAGGCGATGATCATGGATGCCGTAACGGTCAGCGGAAATCCGAACAATGCGTTGTTGTCGAGATACATGTAGATTCCGAGACGTTCCCATTTCTCGGACGGCGCGTTGAGAAAGCCCGGGAAAATGTGCGAGAATTTCGCATAGAAGATCATGCACAGCGCCAGCACCACCAGCGCCCAGCCGGCGACGCGCCGGGTCGCCTCCATCACCAGCAGGACCGCGACCGCGCCGAGCATCCAGCGCTCGGGCGCCATCAGGCCGATATCGTCGCGAATGACGTGGTATTGCGTCACCACGAACCCGCCGGTGACCACCGCCAACGCGGCGAGGATCCAGTCGTACCACGGTATCCGCGCGCCCGAATCCGCGTCGCGCCCGGGCACCGCGAGGAACAGCGCCACCATGCCGATCGTGAAGATCAGCGCGAGGAACTGCTCCTTGAAGATGATGATGCCGAGATCGGCGTGGATTTCCAGCGACCACACCGCGCCCAGGATCGCGAGCGACAGCAGCAGCGCCTCGTGAACCATCCGGATTGGTCCGCGCAACTCGCGGAACCGGCCACCGAAACTTTTTTGCTCGGCCGAAGCTTCGCCCTGCTGCTCCGCCAACGCCGTCCCCTATCGCACCGATCTATTAGCCGGTGTTTCCCGCGTAACTCGTGAGATCGATATATTCCAGCACCGTGCCGTCGGGATCGCGGAAGTAGGCGCGTGGCCCGTTGACGACGCCGCCCTGGCGGTCTTCCTCGAAAAAGACCTCCACGCCTTTTTGGCGCAAATCGTCCAGCGCCGATTGGTAGGCGTCGGAATCGACCATGAAGGAATGGTGGACGCCGTTATGGTCATCCAGCGCTGGATTGATGGGCGGTTCGTGCTTCGCCAAAATCACACAGACCCCGGCCGCGTCGAGGAACGCCATGTCGCCGGTCGGAATTGTCGAGATGTGCCGGCAACCGACGATCTCGGTATAGAATTTCGTGCTTTTCGCCACGTCGCTCACTGGAATGCTGAAATGAGCGACACCCCTTATTTCGACCATCCGATCCTCCCCAAAACGGTTGGTTTCATGTGCCCTTTATTGTTGCCGCTTTTTCCCGGCTTGTCGCCGGTGAAAATCGGGTTTCAGCCGTGCTTGGTCCGGAACCGCTGGTGCGAGGGCACCATGGTGGTTGGCGCGAGGCGTTTCAACGACGGCTCGTCGCTGTCCATGGCGTAATCGCGGACGGCGATCAGGACCTGTCCGAGTGTCGTTTCGCCCCACAGCCAGTTCGCCACCTCGACATCGCTGGTGCGCGCGTCGGGGCGGGCGATGGCGGCCTGGATGTAGTAGTAGCGCAGATCGTCGGCCATGCGCTTGAAGCCGGTGCCGATCGCCTCGTCCGCGTAAGGCGGCGCGCAGTTGGCCGGATCGGCGACGAAGCCGGCGAGAAAGCGCGCGATCTCCTCCGGCGTCCTGCCCGAAATGCCGAAGCCGGACCGCTTCTGGGTCTTTACCGCCTCGTCGTACCACGGTTTGAGCAGCGCGATTTCCCGCATCAGCGCCTGTTCGACGATCTCGGCGTCGCCCACATCGCCGGGCGGCCGTGCAAAGCTCACCGGACACGTCCAGCCTTCGGAATCCTCATCATCGCCCGCGCCCGGCGGCTGATCGGGGAAATCCTCCAGCACCGGCCCCGATTTGCGTTCGAACAATTCGAGGCAGGCGCGCAGCACGCGACGCTGAAACTCGGGCTCGTCCGGGGCGCCGTAAGGCCGGCCAAGCTCGAACGGCGCCGCAAGCGCGCGCGGCGGACGCAGCCGTTCAGTGTGGGCCCGGATCAGGCTGATCGATGTGGTCGGAATGCCTTCTTCTTCGAAATAATGCGAGACCCCGCCCACGGCGCGCGTGCATTGCGGTCAGACCGGGCAGAAGACGATGCCGCCGACCGCGTCTTCCCGCAGGATGGCGGCCAGGTCGCGAGCCAGCGGCTCCATCAGATCCGGCGGTGTCGCGCCCATGAAGGCGAAATGGCGGCTCGCGATCGAGCCGATGACGCCCTCGTCGCGCAACTCGCGCAGCCGATCGATGGGAAAGACCACGTTGAGGTCGCGGTAGAAACCGGTGCGGTCGAAATTGGTCGAGATGTGGCTCATCACCAAATCGTCCATGTCGGAATCGTCCGGAATGATCCGGTATTCGCCCGAACCTGCGGTGAAAGGCGTCTCACCCTTGCGATGCAGCCCGGCCGTGGTGATCAGAGCGATGCGGCGTTCCGCCAATGGCGGGCCATCGGCCCACGGGGTCGTCTCGAACTCCGGCAAATCCTGATTGATCAGGACATCGCGGAGCTTTTCCGGCATTTCGCTGAGATGAACCATTATTCTCCTACCGGGTTGGGCCGTCGAGATAGGCCGCCAGATGATCGCCGAGATCGTTTGCATCGTCGCCGGCGCCGTCGATGAGGGCGGACTTGCGGCGGCGCAGGAACTGCATGCCCATCAAATACATGCCGGGCGATTCCTCCACAACCCCGCCATCGTGGCGGATCAGACCCTTGCGATCGAGCACCGGCACTTGGAGCCACGAATAGTCGGGACGGTAGCCGGTCGCCCAGATGATCGTTTTGATTTCGCCGTCTGCGAGGTTCATGCCGAGCGGTGGCGATTCCTCAACCTCGGTGGGCGGCAGGCGGTGCGGGGCCTCGACCTTGTCGTCGAGGCCGGCGTCGGTCGCCCACTCGTCGATGGCCTCGAGCAGCCGGCCCATCTTCAGGTCCGACATCGCACACTGATTGGCCAGTGAACCCGAGAACTGAGCCTTGCCGTCGTTGATCCCCGCGAGGCGGCCAATCAGCTTCACGCCGATGCCGGTCAACGCGTTGAGGTCGAGCGTCGTGCGTTCCGGCGAGCCGGTGAGCTGCAGCGACGGCACCTTGCGCGCCCGCGCGATGTCTTCGATCTCGTCATAGCGTTCGTCGAGCACGCCGGCCGCGTCCATCCACCATTCGAGGTCCTTGCCCCTGTATATGCGGGGCGCCCTTATGTGCTCGCCCACGGCCATGGTCACCGGACGGCCGGAGCGATGAATTTCGTCGGCGAGCTGGGTGCCGGTCGCCGACGCGCCGATCATGAGGACGCCGCCGTCGTCGAGTTGTTGCGGGTTGCGGTAGGCCATCGAGGTGAGCGTGTCGATCCCGGCCGGCACCGCGTCGGCCAGCGCCGGCACGCGTGGAATATTGCAGGCGCCGGTCGCGACCACGACCGTGCGGCATTGCCAGTCGTCCTTGTCCGTGGCGACTTGGTACCCGGCATCGGTTCCGCGCAATGATGTGACGGTCGTTCCGGTCTCGACCGGGGCCGAAATCACCTCGGCATAGAGATCGAGGAATTCGATGGTCTCGGGCATCGTCCGATAGCCGTCGGGGTCGTCGCCTTCATAGCCGTAGCCGGGCAGCCGGCTTTGCCAGTTGGGCGTCAGCAGGCGAAGCGAATCCCAGCGTTCGGTCTTCCACGAGTTGGCGACCTCGCCGCGCTCGATCACCACATGGTCGATTCCGCGGTCGGCGAGGCACCGGCTCATGGCCAGACCGGCTTGTCCGGCGCCGATGACGACGGCTGTGGTCGTGCGAACGATATGCGTTCCCTAATTTTTCAGCCGAAAATTTCGGCTCAATTCACTTCGACGGTGACGTTGGTCGGGTTGGTCACGATGTCGTAGACCGCCGAGCGTTTCTGCGACTGCGCGACCAGCGCCTTGATGTCCTTCTCGCTCGCGTCGGCGTCGATCTTGTAAGACACCTTGATGCCGTCGAAGCCGTTACGGACATCGCTGTCGATGCCGAGGATGCCCTGAAGGTCCATGCCGCCCTCGATCGTCGCGGTGACCGAATTGAGCTGGATCTTGCGATGCTGGGCGACCGCCGCAACCCCGGCCGTCAGGCAACTGGCCAGCCCGACCAGCACGTATTCGACGGGCGTGGCGCCAAGATCCTCGGACGCGAAGACCTCGGGATGGTCGGCATCGAAGTTGAACGCGGTCTGGCGATGCTGTTCCTCACCGAGACCGAAAAAACCCTCGACGGTCGAGTGGCTGTAGGTGCCGTTCTTCCATTCGCAGGCCGCGCGCCACTTGAATTGGGCGGCTTCGGGTGCGTCGGTCAGCGCCTCGCGAGCCGCGATCAGCGCATCGACATTCACGCCGTTATCGACTGATTTTCCGGACTCTGCCATTGCTCATCTCCCTGTGTTGCGCCCCGACCGGGCGTGGTCTGATGCCTACGTTAAATTGTGCTGGCGGATAGTCAAGCGGGACGTCAGTCAGGAAAATCCGTAAAGTGTCGCGGGATTGTCGACGAGGATCTGTTGGCGGGTCGCGTCGTCGCCCGCCCAGCCCATGAACTGATCCAGAAGAACGCCGTCGTTGGGCATGACGCCTTCCCACAAAATCGGATGCGGCCAGTTGCTTCCCCAGATCACCCGGTCGGGCCGCGCGCCGATCAACGCTTCGGCGATCGGGGTCATGTCGTCATATGGCGGGCCCAGGTCCGACAGGCGGTACCAGCTTGAAATCTTCACCCAGCAATGGTTGGTTTCCCGCAGCAGGTTGAGCAGGGCCTGGAAGCCGGGATGGTCGACCCCTTCGCCACCGCGCACGCGTCCCAGATGGTCGATCACGAAATCAACCCCCAGGCGTCGTATACGCGGCGCCAGTTCGGCGATCTCGCCGGCCTCGTTCACGTGGATGACGATATGCCAGCCGAAGCCCCGGACGCGATCGGCCATTCGTTCGAGATGATCGGTTCCGACCGCCCCTTTCAGCATGGTCGAAAGACGTGTGCCCCGTATGCCGCCGCTGTTCAGTGTCTCCAGTTCGCTGTCCGGCGCGTTGGGCTCTATCACCGCGACGCCGCGCAGACGGTCCGGCGCGGACGCAATGCCGTCGAGCGTCACGCGGTTGTCCGAGCCGTGCGCGCTGCCGTGGACGATCACGCCCCGTTCCATGCCGAGGACATCCAGCATGCGCAGATAATATTCCACGGGGCAGTCGGGCGGCGTGTATCCCCGCCCGTCGGCGTAGGGAAACCGCGATGCCGGCCCGAACACATGCGCCTGCGTGTCGCAGGATTTCGGCGGCGGTCTGATCCCGGGAGGCCGCGTATCGTAATCGGGACCCCGGCAGGGTTTCGTCATCGTTTTCCTTTCCTCGGTTGTCCGGCTGCGAGGGGCGAGTTTCAGGGTTCTCAAGCCAGTTGTCTCCGCCAACATGACGTTGGAGCCAACACAGATTGCCGGGTTCAACCAGTGGTTCGACGACGCGAACGCGACGACTGCCCGGTTTTATGGAATCGGTGGCGACTGGCAGGCTTCGAAAGAACTGAACCTGGGCGCTGAAGCCACGCGACGCGATTACAAGGAGGTCATCATCAATTCGGCCGGTGGCTTGTCCCGGGAGCCCCGGGACGAAACAATTTTCCGGTTATATGGATATTGGAAGCCCCGCAGAAAAATTTCGACGAGTGCGGAGTTCACCTTCGATCGCTTCAACGCCACTACCGACACACTGGACATTCCCATGCGCGTCGACACCATAAGCGTGCCGCTATCCGTGCGCTATTTTCTCGCCGTACGGCATGTTCGCGAATCTTGGCCTGACCTATGTGAACCAGAAAGCGCGACGGTTGCCGACGAGTTCGTCCGAAGACGGGAAATCCAATTTCTATACCGTCGACGCCGGACTCGGTTACCGGCTTCCCAACCGGTGCGGAATCATCAGCCTGCAGGTCTCCAACCAGTCCAGGGGTGAGTGGGGCGCGTAAACGAAATCGAACGCTTTTTTTCGGGTCGCTTCCCGGAAGGGCGGATCGATAATTTAGTCGAGATCGAACCGACTCGAAATATCGATCGGGGCTTGAGCGGTGGCTTAACAAGGGAGAGAACTATGAATCTGCTGTCCAGATACACACTTGCCGCGGCGGTAAGCCTCGCGATGTTGGGGTCTACGTCGGTTGCGTACGCCCTTTCGCAGGATTTCTTCATCAAGGGTGGCGGCGTCGCCACTTGCGACGATGTAAGAGACAAGCTTCTCGGATTAGGCGCGGGTCTGTCGATAGGGGCCGTCGACACAAATCTTTCGTTACACGTTACATCTCTGCAAGTGGGCACACACGAGTACAAAGCTCCCAGCGGAGACTCCTACACTATTATTTTCTCCCCTGGTGGCGGGACGGGCGGCGCGGATAAAATTGACTGGTCGCTGACTGGAGGGGCGCAAGACCTGAGCGGCAAACGCCCCAAGTCCAGCGCGGTCAAGGCGGGAAATGGCAGGACGGCCAGAGTTTATGACCCGCCCGCATTCAAAGATGAAGGTTTGCAGGATCAAAACAGTACGCAGTCGATCACCGAGTTGTGGATTTGCGTTACCAACGATCCCATAACAGCCGCGATTCCCGAGGGTTGTCCCTTGCTGGATCCTGGGATTTACCAGGAAGTTTTCGCCGTGCTTAAGCAGGATCCGTATTACACCAGCAAATTCGATGCTAGCGCGGGCCAACCCCCGCCTGAGCTCATGATGGCGCTCGGAACTGTCGGAAACAATTTTGATGGTGTTTGCGCTAGTCCCGACTCGACCCAGGGGAATTGCGACACTGATCCCAGCTTATGCTCGGGCATCACCACATCAGGATCACCGGGAACAATTGGTACGACGCCCGGTGGTACGGAGGGAGGATCGGGAGGCACGGTGTCAACTCTCACCGCTTCCGCCACCGTGACGAACAACTTCTGTGCAATCCCGACTCCGGCTGGTTTCACGTGTACCACGTGCAGCACGACAATCGTTCTAAACGGGAGTCCGTATGTAATGAGCTATTCCGCCGACCTCCCTAACGGATTCTCGTGTCCGTAAGGGTGTCGTGGACACATAAAATAGGTTCGGCCGAAGGGTAGCGTCGTTTGACGGTTGATCGGCCCGGGCTTCAACTACGACGGCCGCCGCGTCTTC
>CAZPMO010000032.1:27958-33609 GCA_964587515.1 uncultured Rhodospirillaceae bacterium
GCGCGGCGGCCGTTTTTTTGGTCGCCCGCGTAAATCAGGACAGCTGAGATAATCCCATGTTCTGGTGGGTGATAATCACGGCATTCATCGCCGCGGCGCTGGCCTACGGCTATTGGGGCCACACTGGCCAGAGCCGTCATCTTTCGAAATTATTCGCCCTTCTTGCCGAGAAATATCGGGGCGAGGTCAAGAAGGCGAACCTGCTGGCGTTGCCGCAGCTTCGCTTCGAGATAAACGACCGGCGCTTCCTTGTCACGGCCATGGCAACCAGCGGCCATGTGGCGGCAGGCGGTTCGGGCTATCAAGGGCCCTTCACATTCGTGAATTTGAATTTACCCTTCGACACGCGCCAAAAATTTCGCGCCGAGCGAAGCGATGCAAATCCGACAAGCGGCGCGAGCCATCTCATCGGCGCTGTTTTGCCTGGCACGCGCCCGGCGACCGGGCATACGGCGTTCGATCGGGCCTTTCGGATGGAATGGAGCGACCACGCGTTCGCCACCCATCTCCTCTCGGAAAGCGTCCGCCGGAAACTATTGAACTCGCGCCTGCCGCGCCTCGATGTCCGCGTCGAAGACCAAAAGATAAGCGTCCATTTCGACGGAATCGCCAAGTCGGAGGCAGACCTGGAGGAGTTGATCGAAATCGCCGTTCTCCTGGCCGACCACTGCCCACCGGGCGACGAAGCAACCACGCCCCGATAAGCGAAGGCGGATCAGCCGCCGACGCCGAGCAGCGGATCGAGCTTACCCGCGGCATCGAGGGCGAGAAGTTCGTCGCATCCGCCGATGTGCCTGCCGTCGATGAATATCTGCGGAACGGTGTGCCGCCCGCCGGCGCGTTCCATCATCTCCATGCGCCGACCAGGTCGCAGGCTGACATTGAATTCCTGGAATTCAACGCCCTTGCGCCGCAGCAGCCGCTTCGCGGCAAAGCAATAGCCGCACAGATAGCCCGAATAAACCTCGACATCCGCCATCGTTCCATTGCCTTCAGAGCACGGATTCGAAGCCTTCGAACATGGGGCGGCCCTGATAGATGTCCGTGGCGCTGCCCGCGCCGGCATGGGCCTTGCGGAAGGCTTCCGATTTTGTCCAGTCCTCGAAATGCTGCCTGCTTTGCCAGATCGAGTGAGATGCGTACAGCGTGTGGTCCTCCGCCTCGGGGCCGCGCAGCAGGTTGAACTCCTTGAACCCCGGAACGCCGTCGAGATGGCTGTCGCGCTCCGCCCAAATGCGTTCGAACTCGGCCTCCTTGCCCTTGACGATGCAAAAGCGGTTCATGGCGATAAACATTTTCCCCTGCCTTTCGACTGCCCGACTTCAACCCCTAAACGTCCTTCTTCTCCCACCCGCCGCGCTCGTTCTGCTGCCAGTATGTGAGATCGTGACCCGCGTCTTTATAGGCGCTCCAGTGGGCGCGGGCGGCGGTGACGGCGTCGTCGTCCTGGCCGTCGAACATTTCCAGGCAGCGCGCGAAATCGCCGATGTGTTCCGATGTCGCGCCGTCGGTCAGCACCAGGATGGTCGCGCCGTTGGGATTGTCGTCGATACTCTCCCCTGCGGTGGCGAGCAGGATCGGCTGCGCCTCGGCATCGCCGTCGGCGGCGGTGGCGTGCGGCAGGAACGAGGCCGGATCGTATGTCCAGAGCGCCGCGTTGAGCGCTTCGGCGCGCTCGTCGGAGCCCGCCAGCACCAGGGCCCGCGCGCCGGACGCATGGACCTTTTCCAGCAGCCTGGGCAGCGCGCGCTCCAGCGCACTCCGGGTCAGATGGTAAAATCCGATCTCGGTCACGGGGTGCTCTAGGTCTCGTAGTGATCGCTGACCAGGCGGTCCAACAGGCGCACGCCGAAGGCGGTGCCGCCCTTGGGCACGGTGGCGGCGTCCTTCTTCGACCAGGTCACGCCCGCGATATCGAGATGGGCCCACGGCACGCCCTTTTTCACGAAGCGGAGCAGGAACTGGGCCGCGGTGATGCTGCCGCCGTCGCGCCCGCCGACATTCTTCATGTCGGCGATGTCGGAATTGATCTGTTTGTCATAGGCATCGCCCATGGGTTGACGCCAGACTGTCTCGCCGACCGCCTTGCCGGCCGCGTCGAGGCGCTGCGACAGCTCGTCGTCGTTCGAAAACAGCCCGGCATGGACATTGCCCAGCGAAATGATGATCGCGCCGGTCAGCGTGGCGAGATCGATCATGGCGCGCGGGTTGAACTTGTCCTGGCAGTACCACAGCGCGTCGCCCAGCACGAGGCGCCCCTCGGCGTCGGTATTGATCACTTCGACCGTCTGGCCCGACATGGTCTTGACCACGTCGCCCGGACGCTGCGCCGTGGACGACGGCATGTTCTCGACCAGCCCGACCACGCCGACCGCGTTGACCTTCGCCTTGCGTCCGGCCAGCGCCTTCATCAGCCCGATCACCACGCCGGAGCCGCCCATATCCCATTTCATATCTTCCATGCCGCCCGCGGGCTTGATGGAGATGCCGCCGGTATCGAAGGTCACGCCCTTGCCGACGAAGGCGATGGGTCGCTTGTCGCGGACGCCCGGCGCGCCGTTCCAGCGCATGGTGACGAGGCGCGGCGGTCGGGCGCTGCCCTGGGCGACGCCCAGCAACGCACCCATGCCAAGTTTCTCCATCTGCTTTTCGGTGAGGATTTCAACGCGGACGCCGAGCGCCGTCAGCGCCTTCGCCTCGGCCGCGAGGGTCTCCGGATAGATCACGTTGGCGGGTTCGGAAACCAGATTACGGGTCAGGAAAACGCCGTCGGCCACCTTCGCCATGGGGCGGTAAAGCCGGCGCGCGGTCTTTTCGTCCTTGCAGGTGACGGTGACCGTGGCGAGGCCCGGCTTGTCCTCGGCCTTTTCCTTGGTGCGGTACTTGTCGAAGCGATAGGCGCGCAACAGCGCGCCGTAGCCGACATTGGCCGCGATCTCGGCCGGTTTCATTTTCGCGCCGCCGACCGGGTCGATGGCGATGGTGGTGGTCTTGTCGCCGGTCTTGGCCAGCGCCGCGACGATGCCGCCGCCCAGCGCCTGCGCCGCGAGGTCGTCGAATTTCTCGGCCTTGCCGATCCCCGCCAGCACAACGCGATCGGCGCGCACGCCGGCGGGCGCCAGCAGTGTCAACGTCTGCCCGGCCGCGCCCTTGAAGCGGCTTGCCTTGATCGCGCGCTCGACCGCGCCATTGGTGGATTTGTCCAGCCGACGCGCCGTCGCGGACAGTTCGCCGCCTTCGAGGACACAAGCGACAATCGCGCCCGACCGAGGCATGGCCGGCGCCGCAAAACTAATCTTCATGCTGTTCGTTCCCCCAAAATCCGAATTATCGGGCGGCATGCCACCACGCCACCCGCGTATGGCCGCAATGTAACAAGGCGTGCGCCAAAGTGAAGCGCCGAATGGCGTCCACGCGTTCGGCTATTACATCTGTCGGTATGAATCGAGAGGGATTATAATCGCGGCGTGAGTCAAGTCAGCCGATATATATTCCGTCAGCTGTTTTGGTGGACGGTCTTCGTGACGTTGTGCCTGACCTGCGTGGTCTGGCTGACGCAATCGCTCCGATTCGTCGAGTTGATCGTCAATCGGGGCCTGTCGGTGTCGACGTTCCTGTATCTGACGATGCTGCTGTTGCCGACGTTCATCGCGATGATATTACCCATCGCGCTGTTCGCCGCGGTGGCGTTTACATATAACAAGCTGACCATAGACAACGAACTGGTGGTGCTCCGGGCCTCGGGAATGAGCCCGTTGGCGCTGGCCCGACCGGCGCTGGCGCTGGCCGCGCTGTCGATGATCGTGGCCTACAGCATGACGCTGTTTTTTATTCCGGCATCGTATCGTCAGTTCAAGGAAATGCAGGCCCATTTGCGTAATTCCTATTCGACCGTGCTGCTTCAGGAAGGCGTGTTCAACCGGATTATGAAGGGCGTGACGGTTTATGTCCGGTCTCGGACAAGGGATGGCGAATTGCTCGGCATCATCGTGCATGATCAGCGGAACCCGGAAAAGCCGGTCACGATGATGGCCGAACGCGGCGCACTGATCGCCGGTCACCTTGGCCCGCGCGTTGAAATGTTCAACGGCAATCGCCAGGAGGTCAACGACAAGGACAGCGGCCTGTCGCTGCTCTATTTCGATCGTTACGCCTTCGAGCTGGCCGGGCTGGACGAGACGGCGTTTCCACGATGGCGCGATCCGCGTGAGCGGTATCTCCATGAACTCATCTATCCGAGCGAGCGGAGAGATGAAATCTGGAGCTTTGAAAAGCTGCGTATGGAAGGGCACGGACGGCTCGCGGAACCGCTTTTGACATTTGCTTTCGTCCTCGCGGGGCTCGCGGCCCTGCTGACGGGCGACTTCAACAGACGGGGCCAGATAAAGCGTGTGGTGTCCGCCGTGATCATCGTTGTCGTGTTGGAAGCGGCGATGCTCGCGGTGAAAAGCATGGGCGAGAAAATGCCGTCCATCACGATGCTGATGTATGTAACGGCTATATTGCCGGTTGTTTTGGGCGCCTATGTATTGATCGCGAACCCGTTCCGTGGGCGCGCCGCGCCGCGTGGGACGGCGACGGCGTGACGACGGGCGCGGAGGATCGGCGGCCGTGAAATTATCCACCACTCTTAGTCTCTACGTCGGGCGCCAGTTCCTGTTCTGGTTCGCCTGTGTGCTGTTGACACTGGTCGCGATCATCCTGCTGTTCGACGCGATCGAGTTGTTCCGGCGCACCGCGACGCGCGAAGAGGCGACGGTGGGTACGGTGCTGACAATGGCGCTTCTGAAGTTGCCGCACATGATGGAAAAGGCGGTGCCGTTCTCCATCCTGTTCGGTGCGATGTTCGCTTTCTGGAGACTGAACCGTAATCAGGAGGTCATTGTCGTTCGCGCCGCCGGGGTATCGGTCTGGCAATTCCTGATGCCGATCATCACGCTCGCGGTCCTCATCGGAATTTTCAAGATCGCGGTCTTCAACCCGCTTTCGTCGGCGCTGCTGCTCCGGTACGAACAGCTTGAAGCCAAGTTCATCAGAGGAAAGTCGAGCCTCGCCGCGGTATCCGAAGAAGGGTTATGGCTTCGTCAGGCAACCGATACCGGCCATTATATTCTGCATGCCCAGGCCGTCTCGCCGCGCAATATGCGGCTCAAGGACGTAATTATCTTCATGATGCAGGGTCAGGATACGTTCGTGAGCCGTATCGATGCGCCGGTCGCGACGTTGCGGGACGGCTACTGGGCGCTCGAAAACGCCCGGATAACCGATCCGTTCGATCCGCCGAGGCTGCTGAAACGGCACAAGGTCGATACCGATCTCACCACGGAGAATATTCAGGACAGCTTTTCACCTCCGGAAACCCTGTCGTTTTGGGCGTTGCCGAATTTCATCGCCGTTCTTGAAGCGGCCGGTTTCTCCGGGCTGCGCCACCGGCTCTACTGGCATACGCATCTGGTGGGGCCGCTGCTGCTGTCGGCCATGGTCCTGCTGGCGGCGACGTTTTCTTTGCGCCTGGTCCGAAAAGGGGGCACCGGTCTCCTGATCGTTGGCGGGATCGGTACTGGTTTTTTACTCTATTTCCTGTCGGACGTGGTGTCCGCCCTTGGTGTTTCGGCGCGGATTCCCGTCATTCTCGCGGCGTGGACCCCGGC
>CAZPMO010000033.1:0-20189 GCA_964587515.1 uncultured Rhodospirillaceae bacterium
GTTTTCAGCGAACGGAAATCGCAGAACCTGGATATCGACCAGGGCGCGGCGCGCCTCGTCCTCGGTCATGCCGACCTGCGCCAGTTCGGGCGATGTATAGGTAACCCAGGGCACGGCGCAGTGATCCGCTTTCGCCGGCAGGCGGAACAAGGCGTTGCGAATGACGATACCGGCGTGAAATGACGCCATATGGGTGAACTGATAGGGTCCGGCGACATCGCCGATCGCAAACACCCGCCGATTTGAGGTCCGAAGCCGGGCATCGACGGTAATGCCCCTGGGGGTGGCTTCAATTCCCGCCGCCGCCAACCCGAGATCATCGATATTTGGCCGTCGGCCGGCGGCAACCAGCAGGTGGGTCCCCTCCAGCGTCTCCTCGCCGCCCTCGCCACGAATGCGCGCCGTCACGGCGCCGCCGCGGCCTTCGACGCCGGTGACGGTTGCGCCTTCGCGAATTTCGATTCCGTCGTCGCGGAGTCGCGACTTGACGATTTCGGTAAGTTCTCGGTCGTCCCGCGCGAGAATCGAAGCCATCTCCACGATGGTCACCCGAGCGCCGAGCTGGCGATGCGCCTGCGCGAGTTCGACGCCGATGGGGCCACCACCGATGACAATCAGGTGGCCCGGCGCTTCGCGGCGCTCGAAAATCGTTTCGTTGGTCTCGAAGGCCACGCGATCGAGCCCCGGGATCGGAGGCACCAGCGGAGACGAGCCGGTAGCGATTACGAAGCGACGCGCGGTGACCACTCGGTCTCCGACCTCGATCTGACGCGGTCCCGTGAAGCGGGCATGGCCTTCGATGACCTCGACGCCCAGGTCGCGATAGCGTTCCACCGAATCGTGCGGCGCGATGCCGTCGATGACGCCGCGAACATGGTCCTGCACGCGCGCGAAATCGATGCGCGGCTCGTCCACATCGACGCCCAACCGCCCGGCGCGACGGGCGGCGTCGGCGGCATGCGCCGCCGCCAGCAAGGCCTTTGACGGCACACAGCCATAGTTGAGGCAATCGCCACCCATCTTCGCTTTTTCAACGAGGGCTGTTGACGCGCCCATCTGGGAGGCGGTATAGGCGACACTGAGACCGCCTGAGCCGCCGCCGATCACACAAATATCGACGTCGAGCCGAATTGTCATAGGCGTGCGCCAGACATTCAGGCCTCACCATTTCCGCGGCGTATCAGCTCCTTACAAATCACCGGAATGCAGGCGAGCAGTATCAGGCCGATGATGGGCGCAATGAACCTGAACTCGAAGATGATATGGAGATTGAGGTCCTTACCCGCATCAAGCACGGCCCCCGCGCCATCGCCAAGCAGCGCATAAACGAAAGTGCCCGGGATGATTCCAAACAGCGTGCAGAAAAAATACGTCATCGTCGAAACACCCAGGAACGCCGGCACCAGATTGACCAGCCAGAACGGAAAAAGCGGGACCAGCCTCAGGATCAGCATGTAGCTTACCGGGTGCTTATTGAAGCCGACCTCCATTTTGCGCAGCCACGGTCCGACCCGCCCGACCAGCAGATCCGAAAATGCATGGCGCGCAGCGAGAAACAGAACCGTGGCGCCCACCGTGGCGCCGATCACCACATAAAGAGTGGCGTGATAGGGGCCGAACATAAAGCCGCCGATGATCGTCAGGATCACCGCGCCGGGCACCGAGAACGCGACCGCGACGGCATAGATCGCGGCGAAAACGATCCCGCTCCATGCGCCGTGGCTTTCCACCCATCCCACCAGGAATTCGCGGTTTTCCTTCAGCACTTCGAGAGAGAGAAAACGGTCAAGATCGAATACAAAATAGGCAACCAGCCCCAACACCAGCACGGCCACCGGAATCGCGCGGCTTACCGAACCGCGCCCGGCGGCGGGACCGTCCGGCGGAGCCTGTTCCCCCGCTGGTTTGTTTTCCGGTCCCTCGGTCGTGATCAAGAGCATCTCTCCGATGTGCGGGCCGAACTATACCGACCGGGCGATGCGGTGGGAACGTCAATCATGGCCTGGTAACCATCCCGTGATCGGGCGCATTTCAGCAGTTTGAAGGGCGATCCCGGCCCACCGCCTTCATTGACTTCCGCGGTCCAAATCACTATACAGCGAGCCTTGTTCGAACATTGCCGTCCTTCGGAGTTCAACCTTGAAACGCACATTTCAGCCGAGCAACCTGGTTCGCAAGCGGCGCCACGGATTTCGTGCCCGGCGCGCGACCGTCGGTGGTCGCAGAGTGCTGGCTAATCGACGGGCAAAGGGCCGTAAACGCCTTTCCGCCTGAGCGGCGGCGCCATGTTGACGCGCCTTAAGACTCGCCCGGAATTTCTTCGTGTCACCCGCGCCCGCCGAAAATGGGCGGCGCCTGGGCTGATTCTGCAAGTCTGTCCCCGTGGCGAACTCGACGAAGGAGCCGGCCATGAATTCGGCGCAAACCAGATCCGCGTCGGATTTACGGTAAGCCGCAAGGTCGGCGGCGCGGTCGTCCGTAACCGGGCGCGGCGGCGGCTACGCGCGGCGGCCGAGCAGGTGATGACGGATCATGCGCTGGGCGGTCGTGATTATGTTCTGATCGGCCGGCGGGCCACGACGGATCGGCCGTTCGAAGCGCTGGTCGGAGATATCGAGACGGCGCTCAGAAAATTGGGCGCATACCGCGACGAGAACGTCGCGGATGGAAGGCTGAACGAAGCATGACGGTTCTGGTGCGGCTCATCGGTCGCGGACTCAAGGCGCTGGTGCGGTGCTATCAGTTGCTGGTGGCGCCGATTCTGCCTCAGAGTTGCCGTTATTATCCGAGCTGTTCTCATTATGCGATCGAGGCCATTGACCGGCACGGGCCCCTCGCCGGCCTTTGGCTGGCGGCGCGGCGGATATTGCGCTGTCACCCGTGGGGCGGCCAGGGCGTCGATCCGGTCCCGGAAACGCGACACCCGTATCGAGCGGCGCGGCAGTTGGATCCGGCGGAATGATGGACCAACGCAACCTGATACTGGCGATCGTGCTGTCGGTCTCCATTCTGCTTGGCTTCCAGTTCTTGTTCGAAGCGCCGCGCCTTGAAAAAGAACGCGCGGCGCAGGAAGCCCAGCAACAGCAAACCACCACGGAGACCGCGCCCGGCGCGCCTGTGACACCCGGATCGTCTTCGGCGCCGGGAGCGGGCGGCGAAGCACGGGCGCCGGTGGCCAGCGCGCCTTCGCGCGACGATGTCGTGGGAACCGATCAGCGCATCCAGATCAATTCGGCGCGGTTACGGGGCTCGATCTCGCTGCGCGGCGCCCGGATAGACGATCTGGTACTGGTCGATTATCGCGAAACCCTGGAGCCGGAAAGCGAGTCCATTACACTCCTTTCACCGCCGGGCGCGCCGAACCCCTATTACGGACAGTTCGGCTGGAGCGCCCCCCGGCGCGACGTGAAAGTTCCCGGCCTCGATGCGCTGTGGAAGGTCGACCGCGGGACGCTCAGCCCCGGCAAGCCGGTAACGCTGACCTGGGACAACGGCCAGGGGCAACGCTTTACGCAAATCATCTCGCTCGATCAGAATTACATGTTCAGCGTGACCCAGCGCGTCCGCAATTCAGGCAACAAGACGGTGGAGTTCCGCCCTTACGGTTTGATTTCGCGGACCGGCGCGCCGGACACGCTGGGGTTCTACATCCTGCACGAAGGCATGCTCGGCGTGTTCGACGACACGCTGAAGGAAGTCGATTACGACGAGGTCGAAGGCGACGACGATAAGCCCCGCGGCGAGATCGCTCAGTCGAGCACCGGCGGCTGGATCGGCATCACCGACAAGTACTGGCTGACCGCGCTGATCCCCGATCAAAAATTAAAGACGGACAGTCGCTTCCTGGGCGAGAAGCCGAAGGGCCAGGAAAAGAATAAATTTCAGGTCGATTTCGTCGCGCCGGTTCAAATCGTCGGCGCCGGCGCCAGCGGCGAGATCAGCAGCCGGATGTTCGCGGGCGCCAAGGAAGTCAAGCTGCTGGACCAGTATCGTGATGAATTGGCGCTTGCCCGTTTCGATCTCGCGGTGGATTGGGGATGGCTGTGGTTCCTGACCAAGCCGATCTTCCAGGCGCTGGAATACTTCAACGGTTACATCGGCAATTTCGGTCTCGCCATCCTGTTCCTGACCGTGCTGATCAAGCTCGCCTTCTTCCCGCTGGCGAATAAATCCTATCGCGCCATGAGCCGAATGAAGAAGCTGCAGCCGCAGATGACCGAGATCCGCGAACGCTTCAAGGACGACCGCGCGAAACAGAACACGGAGATGATGGCGCTTTATCGCAACGAGAACGCCAACCCGATGGCCGGTTGTTTCCCGATCCTGATCCAGATCCCGGTGTTCTTCGCTCTCTACAAGGTGCTGTTCGTCTCGATCGAAATGCGCCACGAACCGTTCTTCGGCTGGATCCACGATCTCTCGGCGCCCGACCCGTTGGGACTCTTGACCGTTTTCGGACTGGTCCAGTGGGACGTCCCGCAGATGCTCGATGTGGTCAATGTCGGCATCTGGCCCATCATCATGGGCGGATCGATGTACCTCCAGCAGAAGCTGAATCCGCAGCCCGCCGACCCGACCCAGGCGAAAATGTTCATGCTGCTGCCCATCGTGTTCACCTTCCTGCTGGGCAGTTTCCCGGCCGGCCTGGTGATTTACTGGGCCTGGAACAATCTGCTGTCGATCGCGCAGCAATGGGTGATCATGCGCAAAATGGGCGTTTCCGCGTCGGGCCAAAGCATTAAGCCCGCGGCGGCGGCGGCGAAACCGAAACCGGCGAGCGCACCCAAGGCGAGCGGCGGCAAGCGCAAGGCTTCGACCGAGGCTCCCAAATCAACCGGCAAATCATCCGGCAAGGGATCCGGCAAGCGCAAGAAATCCAAGAAAAAGACGCGCTGAGACAGGCGGTCGCATCGTGACGATCAGCGAAGACACCCACCCCGATAATACGGACGCCGCCCCGCGGGACGAAGAACTCGACGCGGCGGCAATCGAAACGGGCCGGTTACTGTTTGCGCGTGAGTGCGATTTCGTCACCGGGGCCGCCGGGCCCGATTCGCTGCCCGAACCGGACCTCACCGAGATCGCCTTCGCCGGACGCTCGAACGTCGGCAAGTCGAGCCTTGTCAACGCGCTGACCGGCCGTCGAACCCTGGCCCGAATCTCTCACACCCCGGGGCGGACACAACAGATCAATTTCTTTTTGCTGGGCGAACAGCTCTATCTCGTTGATTTGCCGGGTTACGGCTATGCCCGCGCCTCGAAGGAGAAAATCCGGGCCTGGACAACGCTGGTGCGCGATTACCTGCGCGGCCGGCCGACGCTGCGCCGGCTGTGTTTGCTGATCGACGCGCGCCACGGCCCGAAACCGCCCGACCGCGAGTTGATGGATATGCTGGACGAGGCGGCGGTATCCTATCAGGTGGTGCTGACCAAGGCGGACAAGACCCGGCCCGCCGAGCTGGACCGGGTGATCGGAGAGACCGCCGCGGAAATCGCCCGTCATACCGCGGCGCATCCGAGCGTCGTCGTCACCAGTTCCCGCACCGGCGACGGCATCGCCGATCTGCGCGCCGTTCTGGCGGCGCTGGCGCATTCAATGTCATTGGAATAGGGTCCCGGCCATGAAGAGCAAAAACACGAAATCAAAGGGCCACGCGCGCAATCCGGCGGTCGCCGATCTCGAGGCGCGCCTTCAGAAGGCCGCGACGCTTTCCGAGGCGCTCCCCTTTATGCGTCGCTATGCGGGCCAGACGTTCGTCATCAAATATGGCGGGCACGCCATGGGCGATGAGGAACTGGCATCACTGTTCGCCCGCGACGTGGTGCTGTTGAAGCAGATCGGCATCAATCCGGTGGTGGTGCATGGCGGCGGCCCGCAAATCGGCGAGATGCTGGGCCGGTTGAAGATCAAAAGCTCATTCGTCGATGGTCTCCGCGTAACAGACCGCGAAACCGTCGAGATCGTTGAGATGGTGCTGTCGGGTTCGATCAACAAACAAATCGTCACCGCGATCAACGAGGCCGGCGGCATGGCGATCGGGCTGTCGGGCAAGGATGGCGCGCTGATCCGGGCCCGCAAATTGCGACGCAGGCGCAATGCCAGCAATTCAAATACCGAAAAGGTGCAGGATCTGGGTTTCGTGGGCGAGCCCGAACGGATCGATGCCAGCGTTCTGATGACGCTGCGGGATTCCAACGTAATTCCGGTCATTGCCCCCATCGGACTGGGCGAAGGCGGCACGACCTACAACATCAATGCCGATACGGTGGCCGGCGCCGTCGCGAGCGCCGTCAATGCCGCGCGCCTGCTTATGCTGACCGACGTCTCGGGCGTGAAAGACAAAAAGGGCGAGCTGGTCGCCGAAATCAGCGCCAGCCGCGCGAAAACGTTCATCCGCAACGACACCATCACCGGCGGGATGATCCCGAAGGTCGAGACCTGTCTGAAGGCCGTCGCCAACAATGTGGAAGCGGCCGTTATTCTCGACGGCCGCGTCCCGCATGCGGTTCTGCTGGAAATTTTCACCGAGCGCGGCGCCGGTACTTTGATCCGCGCCGGAAAATAGGCGCAAAGACGGTCAGCGCCGCCAGACGGGATCGTCCATTCCATCAAGAAAAGCGTCGTGCGCGGCGATCTCCCCGTCGCTGGGCGCATGGGTGCGGGGCTCGCGCACCGGACGGTCGCCAATATCGGTTCTGACCACCGGGCCGGCGACGGTCGCCGCGCCTAGCCCAAGACCGGGTTGCCGGCCACCGCTCAGTTCGAGATAGACCTCGGCCAGCAATTCCGCATCGAGCAGCGCGCCGTGCTTGGTGCGGCTTGAATTGTCGATCGAGAAGCGTCGGCAGAGCGCATCGAGATTGGCGGGCGCGCCGGGAAATTTCTTTCGCGCCAGCGCGACAGTGTCGATTGCATCGGATTCTGAAAGCTGGGGCCGCTCCAACCGATCCAGCTCCGCGTTCAAAAATCCAATATCGAATCGCGCGTTATGAATCACCAGGGGCGTATCTTCGATGAAGGCCAGAAAATCGTCGACCACCCCGGCAAATACCGGCTTATCGGAAAGAAATTCTTCCGACAGGCCATGCACCTCGAACGCGCCCTCGGGCATCGAGCGCTCCGGGTTCACATAACAATGATAGGTCTTGCCGGTCGGCATATGATTCAACAGCTCGATGCAGCCGATCTCGACCACGCGATCGCCGGATTTGGGGTCGAGCCCGGTGGTTTCGGTATCGAGAACGATTTCGCGCATGTCACCTCGTCGGTACTAGAGAGATCACCGGGGAGAGGGCGGCCATTTGCGCCCCCGCCGGCCGCGCAATAGTGTGACGATCTCCTTGAGTCGGCGCAAGGTCAGCGCACGCCCAAGCCCGCTCGGCACCACGAAATCCGCGCGTCGGCGTTTCTCATGATCCGTCATCTGACGATCAAGAATCCCTTTTAGCGTATCGCGCGTCATGCCCGGGCGGGCCAGTACGCGCGCCTCCTGCAAAAATCGCGGCGCGGAGACCACTACCGTCGCATCGCAGCGCTCATCTCCATCGGTTTCGAATAATAGCGGGATATCGAGCACCACCAGCCCGTCGCCGCGCGCCGCGGCCAGTTTGAGAAACCGGTCCTGCGCCCGGTGAACCAGAGGATGAATAATTTGTTCGAGCCGCGCCAACGCCTCGGGATCGCCGAACACGCACGCGCCCAACGCCTTGCGGTCAACCGCGCCGTCATGCGTCACGCCGGGAAAGGCCGCCTCCACCACCGTGACCGCGCCGCCGTCGCGCCCCAACAAGCGGTGGACCTCGGCATCGGAATCATAAACCGCGATGCCGAGACGGCGAAACAAATTGGCCGCCGTGGTCTTGCCCATCCCAATCGAACCGGTAAGGCCCAGGATTACCATGGAGCGGTCACGTTTCCAGGTCGGCGCGCACGATGGCGCGCAGCTCGTCGGTAACCTCCGGCTCGCGGCCGAACCAGGCGGCGAAACCCGGCCGCGCCTGGTGCAACAGCAGCTCAAGGCCGCCGAAGGCGGCGTTACCACGTGCGCCCGCCGCCGTGAGCAACGGCGTCTCGAGCGGCGCGTAGACGATGTCCGCGACTACGGCGTCACCCGGCAAATCATCTAGCCCCATGGGCAATGGCGGATTGCCTTCCATGCCAAGCGTAGTGGTATTGACCAGCAGCGACGCGCCGGCGAGCGCGGCTTCGCGTTCATCCCAGGCCACTACGCCAAGCGGTGGGCCAAGTTCGTCGGCGACCGCGCGGGCGCGCCCGTCGGTGCGGTTGGCGAGCCGGATTTCACCGACGCCGAGATCCTGCAACGCGACCAATATCGCCCGCGCCGCGCCACCCGCCCCGAGCACAACCACCGGCCCGCCGTCAGCCCGCCATTCGGGCGCGCATGCCCGCAAGCTTTCCGTGAACCCGAATGCGTCGGTATTGCTGCCCGTCAGCCCATCACCGATGACGATGGTGTTCACCGCGCCAATGCGGCGCGCCACGTCATCTGTGCGATCGACCGCCCGAAAAGCGGCTTCCTTGTGGGGCACGGTGACATTGACGCCGGCAAAACCAAGTCGCGGCAACGAATTCAACGCCGCCTCGAATTCTCCCGGCTCCACCCCGATCGGCATATAGACACCATCGATGCCATAGCGATCGAGCCAGAAATTATGCAGCAGCGGTGACCGCGAGTGACCCACTGGCCAGCCCATGACGCCCGCTTTCCGCGCCTTGCCCGTGATCTTCATGTGCCGACCATCCCCTTCCCGCGCAGGAAGGTCAATAACGGCAGCAGAGGCAGGCCCAGGATCGTAAAATAATCGCCGTCTATTTCAGCGAATAGCTGCGCCCCAAGTCCTTCGATCTGATAGGCGCCGGGCCCGCTAACAGCCGCATCGCCGATTTCATCGAGATAGTGCTCGAGGAACCCATCAGAAAAAGCACGCATGGTCAGCCGGGCGCGATCGATATGTCGCCACAACGACACACCGTTTTCGGCCGCACAGACCCCACTGACGAGTTCGTGCTCCCGGCCCCGTAATGTGCGGAGCTGACGATGGGCCTCGTCGCGGTTCGCGGGTTTGTCATACAACATCCCGTCACACACCAGGACCTGATCGGCGCCGATCACCAGCCGGTCCGGATATTGCCCGGCGATAGCAAGCGCCTTTTGTTCGGCAAGCGCCGCCGCGGTCAGCGCACCGTCTTTATCGTCGGTCCGCAACGCGCGTTTCACGGCCGTTTCGTCGATATGGGCTGGGAAGATGTCACAATTTATGCCGGCGCCTCGCAATAAATTCGCTCGGGTCGGGCTGGCGGATGCGAGAATTGGCGGCGCGGTGGGACTCAAGCAATCCCTCCGGCTTCCTCCGTATGTCCCCGATGCTCACTATAAAGCTTATAGATCGCAGAGGCCGTTTCCTCGATCGAGCGCCGCGTTACATCGATCACCGGCCAGCCCTGGGCGGCGCAAAGCTTGCGCGCCTCGGCAATCTCAAGACGTACGGTATCCATATCGACATAATCGGACTCATCGTCCTGTTTCAGCATAAGAAGCCGGTTGCGACGAATCTGGACAAGACGCTCCGGCGCGGCGGTCAAACCCACGCAATAAGGGTTGGTCAGTTCGAACAGTTCAGGCGGCAGCGACACGTTTGGCACGAACGGCACATTCGCCGATTTAATACCCCAATGGTTGGCCAAATAGATCGACGTCGGAGTCTTGGAGGTGCGCGAGACGCCAATCAGCACAATATCCGCCTCGTTCAACGTCCACGCCGATTGCCCGTCATCGTGGCTCATGACGAAATTAAGCGCTTCGATTCGACAGAAATATTCCGCGTTCAGCAAATGCTGGCCGCCGGGACGACCGCTTTTTTCCTGGCTGAAATAAGAACCAAGCCCTTCGATCACCGGATCGATCACCGAAATACACGGCACACTCAGGGAAACACACTCCGATTGAAGCGCCGATCTGGTGTCTTCATTCACCAGCGTAAACAGCACCGCACCCGGATTTTCGCGAATCCCCGCCAGCACGCCCTGCAATTCCTTCTTATTACGCACCATCGGCCACAGATGCTGATTGACCTGCACGCCTTCGAACTGCGCGAGACAGGCGCGCACCACGCCCTGCGTGGTTTCGCCGGTGGAATCTGAAACTAGATGAAGGTGATAGGATGTTGTCACGCGGTGGCCTCGGTTATGAGCGGTTTGGGGATAAAAGCCGGTTCACAGGAACTATCACGATTCGACCCACGTTAATCCCAATTCCATTTGTCGCTTATCCTTGCCACACCGGTCTATACACATTCGGGTAAAACAGAACCCATTATGAACGGCAAACCCGCTTGTCCCCAGCTTACGAGCAAAAAAGCAGCGTGCTTTCCACGGTTATACACATTACTCGCATCTTCAGAACCGATCATGACTCGATAACGAAAATCGGTGGACAGTTCAGTGATAAAAATCCATCCCCATGATTCATGGGACCAACTACTTACTACAACCTTTTTATGATTCTATATATTTAAGAGGATAAGTGGCGAGATCGCCGCGACGTAAACAGGAATGTCACGCGTGTCATTATCGGAAAAACTTCTTCTTCGTGCCATCGCGGGTGAATCCTCGCCGCGGCCGCCATTCTGGCTGATGCGGCAAGCAGGACGGTATCTGCCTGAATACCGCGAGATCAGAAGCCAGGCCGGAAGTTTTCTCGATCTGTGCTATTCGCCGGATTTTGCTGTCGAGGTTACGCTGCAACCGATCCGACGCTTCGAAATGGATGCGGCGATTCTGTTCTCGGACATTCTGGTTATTCCCCATGCGCTGGGTCAGGACGTGCGGTTCGAAGAAGGGCGGGGACCGATACTCGAGCCGATTCGTTCCAAGGCGGAATTGGGTGCATTCGAGGCTTCGCGCGTTGTCGATTTTCTTGCGCCGGTGTTCGAAACAGTCGCCGGCGTGCGGCGGGATCTGGCCGATGACAAGGCATTGATCGGGTTTGCCGGTGCGCCCTGGACTGTCGCGACCTATATGGTCGAGGGGGGCAGCAGTCGCGATTTTCCGAACGCGAAGGGATGGAGCTGGAGCGCACCGGAGGAATTCCAGGCGCTGATCGATCTGCTGGTTGAGGCGACCGCGCTTTATCTGATCGAACAGGTTCGTCACGGCGCGGATGTTCTGCAGATTTTCGATACCTGGGCGAGCGCATTGTCGGAGACCGCCTTCGAACGCTGGTGTTTCGCGCCGATCATCGAGATCGTGCGGCGGGTAAAGATTTCCTGTCCCGATGTGCCTGTAATTGTTTTTCCGCGCGGCGCCGGCGTTCAATATCGTCGCTTTGCCGAGGAACCGCTGGTCGATGCGATCGGGCTCGATACCACGGTCCCCTTGTCCTGGGCGCGTGACGAGCTTCAGTCACGGATTTGCGTTCAGGGTAACCTCGATCCGATCGCGTTGCTGGCGGGAGGTGCTGCGCTGGACGCGGAAGCGACGCGGTTGCTTGAGGTATTTTCGGACGGCCCGTTCATTTTCAATCTCGGGCATGGCATCGTGCCCCAGACACCGCACGAAAACGTCGCCCGTCTTTCCGAACTGATCCGGACGTGGACGCGGTGAGCGAACGAACGGCGGTCGTGCTGTTCAATCTCGGTGGACCCGATTCCCTCGCCGCGGTGCGGCCGTTTCTGATGAACCTGTTCAGCGATCCCGCGATCCTGCGGATGCCGGCGCCCCTGCGCTGGTTACTGGCGCGGCTGATCGTCGCGCGCCGGTCCGGCGTCGCGCGCGAGATCTATTCGAGGATCGGCGGGGCGTCACCCATATTGAAGGAGACCCAGGCCCAGGCCGATGCGCTTGCCGCCGCGCTCGGCGACAGTAACATTGCCGTGTTCCCGTCCATGCGTTACTGGCATCCGATGACGGAGGAGGTCGTGCGCCAGGTCGCGGCTTTCGCCCCCGACAGGATCGTCTTGCTGCCGCTTTACCCGCAATTTTCCTCGACCACCACGGGGTCGTCCTTCGTATCCTGGGAAACCGCGGCTAAAAAAGCGGGTCTTGGCGCGCCCGTAACGCAAATCCGCTGTTATCCCGATGAGGCGGGGTTCGTGGAGGCGTTGGCGGCGAGAACCCGGGAAGCGCTGCAAAAGCTGCCCGGCGGGTGCGCCTACAGGATATTGTTTTCGGCGCATGGGCTGCCGAAAAAGATTGTTGACGGCGGTGATCCCTATCAGGAACAGGTCGAGCGCACCGTTGCCGCGCTGGTCCAATGTCTCGGACCGGCGGCGTCCGATCACGTGATCTGTTATCAAAGCCGGGTCGGTCCGGCCCAATGGCTAGAACCCTATACCGACGTGGAGATCAAGCGCGCCGGCGCCGATGGTGTCGCGGTGGTGGTGGTGCCGGTCGCGTTCGTGTCGGAGCATTCGGAGACGCTGGTGGAGCTTGATATGGACTATGCCGATCTCGCCCGTGATCATGGCGTTCCCGGCTATGCGCGCGCGCTTACGGTGGGTACGCATCCCTCGTTTATCGCCGCACTAGCCGGGCTGGTTTCCTCGGCGGGAGGCGGGGCGCGGTGACATCGTGGCTGATCGAGTTTCATCCCTGGGCGAAGTCGCTCCATATTATCAGCGTAATCGCGTGGATGGCGGGCATGCTCTATCTGCCGCGCCTTTATGTTTATCATTGCGACGCCAAACCGGGCGGCGAAGCATCGGAGATGCTGAAGGTGATGGAGCGCCGGCTGTTGCGGGCCATTATCAATCCCGCGATGATCGCGGCATTCATATTCGGCGGGTTGTTGCTGGCGACGCCCGGAATTGTCGATTGGTCGGCCTGGTGGATCTATGTAAAGCTCGCCCTGATACTCGCCATGACGGCGGTGCATGGAATGTTCGCGGTCTGGCGGCGGGTATTTGACGAGGACAGGAACCAGCGATCGGCCCGCTTCTATCGTCTTGTCAACGAAATCCCGACCCTACTCATGATCGCGATCGTGATTCTTGCGGTGTTGAAGCCGGGATGACGGCTTACCGCCCGCGTAATTCTTTTTTCGAAAATCGTTAATCTTTGTTTGACTTGGCGGTTACCTTTCGTTAATTCCTTCGTCTGTATACGGGGAACATCCCCAGCCTGTTTTCGATCCCATAAAAATCCGAGAACCGAACGGCCACGCGATCCCCTCGCAAGCCGATTCGGTTTGGAAAACCGGCCTAGGCTACCCCCTATTTTTTCCACCTTTTCCGGTACGACGATGAACCTTCAAGAACTGAAGCAAAAAACACCCACAGACCTGTTGGCCTATGCCGAGGAACTGGAGATCGAGAACGCCTCGACCCTGCGTAAGCAGGATATGATGTTCGCGATCCTGAAACAGCTCGCCGATAACGAAATACCGATTTCCGGCGACGGCGTGCTTGAGATTCTCCAGGATGGGTTCGGTTTTTTGCGCTCGCCCGAGGCCAATTACCTGCCGGGCCCCGACGACATATATGTTTCCCCCAGCCAAATTCGGCGTTTCGGTCTGAGGACCGGCGATACGGTGGAAGGACAGATCCGATCGCCCAAGGAAGGCGAGCGCTATTTCGCGCTGCTAAAGGTCAAGCTTATCAATTTCGACGATCCGGAGAAGATTCGCCACCGCATCAATTTCGATAATCTCACGCCGCTTTATCCGGAAGAGAAGCTCAATCTCGAGCTCGACGATCCGACAAAGAAGGATATGACAACCCGGATCATCGATTTGATCACACCGCTTGGCAAAGGCCAGCGCGCGCTGATCGTCGCGCCGCCCCGAACCGGCAAAACCATGATGCTGCAGTCGATCGCCCATGCGATCTGCGCCAACCAGCCCGAGGTCTATCTGATCGTGCTGCTGATCGACGAGCGGCCGGAGGAGGTCACCGACATGCAGCGTTCTGTGAACGGCGAGGTGGTGTCATCGACGTTCGACGAGCCCGCCACGCGTCATGTCGCGGTCGCCGAGATGGTGATCGAAAAAGCGAAGCGTCTGGTCGAGCACAAGCGCGACGTGGTGATCCTTCTGGATTCGATCACCCGCCTGGCCCGCGCCTACAACACCGTGGTGCCGTCTTCCGGCAAGGTGCTGACCGGTGGTGTCGACGCCAACGCGCTGCAACGCCCGAAGCGCTTTTTCGGCGCGGCTCGCAATATCGAGGAAGGCGGCTCGCTGACCATCATCTCCTCGGCGCTGATCGATACCGGCTCGCGCATGGACGAGGTGATCTTCGAGGAATTCAAGGGCACCGGTAATTCGGAAATCATTCTCGATCGCAAACTGGCCGACAAGCGCTCCTTCCCGTCCATGGACATCACCAAGTCCGGCACGCGTAAGGAAGAGTTGCTGGTCGACAAGGGCACGCTGTCGAAGATGTGGGTGCTGCGCCGGATTCTGTCGCCGATGGGCGTGGTTGATTCGATGGAATTCCTTACCGAGAAGCTCAAGGGCACCAAGAACAACGACGATTTCTTCGATTCCATGAACCAGTAGCGCCCGCGCGACACGCGATAACAAAAACCCCCGGTCGTCAGACCGGGGGTTTTGAGTTGCGGTAAAGTGTTTCAGACCGTGAAGATGGTCGAGCCCGTGGTCTTTCGGCCTTCGAGATCGCGATGCGCCTTGGCGGCGTCTTTCAACGCATAGGTCTGATTGATCTCGATCTTGACGACGCCGTCGCGCACCATCTTGAACAGATCGCGGGCGCGCCATTCGAGCTCCTTGCGTGTCGCGAGGTGGTGCGGCAGCGACGGCCGCGTCAGGAACAGCGAGCCCTTGCCGGCCAGGATACCGGTATCGAAATTACTCACCGGTCCGGACGCATTGCCGAACAGCGCCATGGTGCCCCGCGGCATCAGGCAATCGAGCGAGCCATAGAACGTATCCTTGCCCACCGAATCATAGACCACCGGCACGCCGGCGCCCTTGGTAATGCGCTTCACCTGGTCGACGAAGTTCCGCTTGGTGTAGTCGATGGTGTGATGGCAGCCATGGGCGCGCGCGAGGTCGGCTTTCTTCTTGGAGCCCACCGTGCCGATCACGGTGGCGCCGAGATGACTGGCCCATTGACACAGGATCAGGCCAACACCGCCGGCCGCGGCATGCACAAGGATGGTGTCGCCTTTCTTCAGCTTGTATGTCGAATGTAGAAGATAGTGCGCGGTCATGCCCTGCAGCATCATCGCGGCGGCCTGTTCGTCGGAAACGCCGCGCGGGATTTTCACGAGATTGGCAGCGGGAAAAATGCGTTCTTCGGAATAGGAACCGAGCGGCGTCGCCGCGTAGGCGACCCGGTTACCGGGTTTCAGATTGGTGACGCCGCGCCCGACCGCCTCGACCACGCCGGCCGCTTCCATGCCGAGCGTCAGCGGCATGGGCATCTGGTAAAGACCCGAGCGGTGATAGACGTCGATATAATTCAGGCCGACGGCGGTGTGGCGCAGCCGGACCTCGCCCGTCTTGGGCTTGCCGATGTCGATCTCGCGCCATTTCATCGCCGAGGCGCCGCCGTGCTTGTCGATCTGGATGGCCTTGGGCATTCGTGTCTCCCTGTATTGAAGGCGTCGCGCGCCTGTGATCGGCGCGAAAATAGCGCGGCCGTCGACGGGTGTCATGGGAAAGCTGGCGCGCCGTGTTTGGCGGCGCGGCCGATCACGCGATTGTGCGCGTCTCGAGGTCGAGAAGGTACCGCTTGCTGCCGAGCCCGTCGCCGCCGGAATAGCCGGTCAGCTTGCCGTTGCCGCCGACCACGCGGTGGCAAGGGATGACGATCGGAATCGGGTTGCGGCCGCATGCACCGCCCACCGCGCGCGGTCCCGATCCGATCGTGCGCGCGAGGTCGCCATAGGTTTGGGTCTCACCAAATGGGATGCGTCGCATTGCCGACCAAACGTTCCGTTGATGGGTTGTGCCGGCG
Organism: uncultured Rhodospirillaceae bacterium; assembly: GCA_964587515.1. Taxonomy (GTDB): domain Bacteria; phylum Pseudomonadota; class Alphaproteobacteria; order MPNO01; family MPNO01; genus CAZPMO01. The sequence continues at coordinate 15,940 of CAZPMO010000033.1, forward strand.
GGGTTCAGGGGAAGCGAAAAATCCGTGCGCTCGCCATCGAAGAATTCCCGGAGCTGGTCGCGGGCGAGTCCCAGGAGGCCGGTTTCCTCTGATGTCGTCGACCAGCCCCAGCCGATGGTTACGATCGCGCCGTCTTCTTCGTGCAACGTGAGTGGCCCCATCGGGGAATGCATCGCGAGGTTTGGCATCGGTGAACTTCTTTACGGTGAGCCGAACATCTCGATCAGTTTAGCAGGCTCCGTCACGGGAAGAGAACAGGTTTCACCCGTACACACATAGGCCGTCACGCGCCCGTCGATTTGCCCTTTGCCGGCGGCGGGGTGACCCGGCGGTAGCGTGTCTTCGGGCTCTACCACGGTGATCAGCCGGCTGGGCGGCGCGGCGTCGTTGGCCGCGCGGACCATCGATTTCGTATCGTCGTCTTCCCCACGCGCGCCGACAATGACGATCTGGAAGGTGCGTTGCAGCGTTTCCGACGCGTTTAGCAGGGTCGCCAGCGGGAAGAAGTTTTGCGCGGCTTCGCCGGAAAACGCGGTGATCGTTTCGGCGGCGCGTTTTCGATAGGCGTCATCGCCGGTCAGGAAGTAAAGTTTCGCGAGGACATCGGCAATAACGCCGTTGCCGGCCGGCGTAGCGTTGTCGGCGGCCGATTTACGCCGCACGATAAGGGCTTCCGCATCGTCGGCGGTAAAGAAATAGCCGCCATTGGCGAGATCGAGATAATGCCGGTCGAGAATTTCGATCCAGCCCCTCGCCTGCGCCAGCGCATGGTCCCATCCGGTGGCTTCATAAAGCGCGAGCGCGCCCCGGCACATGTTCGCGTAGTCATCGAGGGTCGCGGCGTGCAGCGCCCGCCCGTTGCGCCAACTATGAAAAAGCCGGCCGTTTTCCGCCATCGTTTCGATAACGAATTTAAATGCGGTTCGCGCCGCGCCGATCCAGTCGGGGCGCTCGAACACCGCGCCGGCGTTGGCGAGCGCCGCGATCATCAGACCGTTCCAGTCGGCCAGCACCTTGTCGTCCCAGCCGGGGCGGATGCGTTTCGCCCGGGCGTCCAGCAAGGTGGCGCGGCAACGGGTGAGGATTTTTTCCTGGTCGGCGTCGAACGGTCCGGCGCCGTGGTTGCGGTTGAGAATGTTTTTATGTTCCCAGTTGCCGTTGGCGGTGACGTCATAGGCCGTTTTGAACAGCGCGGCGTCCCGATCGAGAATTTGGTCGATCTCGGCTTCGCCCCAGACATAGAATTTGCCTTCCTCGCCCTCGCTGTCTGCATCGAGGGTGGCCGCGAAACCGCCGCCGTCCGCGATCATTTCGCGGAATATCCAATCGACGGTCTCGGTAACGCGCTGTTCATAAAGGGGATTGCGGGTCGATTGCCAGGCCGCGGTCAGCAGATCGATGAGCTGGGCGTTGTCGTAGAGCATTTTTTCGAAATGGGGCGCGAGCCAAATCTCGTCGGTCGAATAGCGCGCGTAGCCGCCGCCGAGATGGTCATAGATACCGCCCTGGCTCATTTTGTCGAGCGCCAGCAGGACCGCGTCGCGGCAGTCGGTGTCGCCGATGCGTCGCCAGGCGCGCCACACTAGATCGAGGATCGAGGGGTTGGGGAACTTCGGCGCGCCGCCGATGCCGCCATTGACCATGTCGAATTCGCGGGTCAGGCGCCGCGCCGCTTCATCGTTGAAATCGAGCGCCATCATGCCGCCCGCCTGCGATTGGGAGAGGGTGGCGAGGTTCGAGCGCAGGCTATCCACTGCTTCGGCGACCTTATCGGGATTGGCGCGATAGAATTCCGCGATGGCCCGCAATACGTCCGGGAAGCCCGGTCGGCCATAGCGGCTGTCGGGTGGAAAATAGGTGCCGCCCCAGAAGGGTTCGCCGTCCGGGGTCAGGAACATGGTCAGCGGCCAGCCGCCCTGCTGACCCGTGATCATCAAGGCGTGCTGATAAATCGCGTCGATATCCGGGCGCTCCTCGCGGTCCACCTTTATGTTGACGAACAGCTCGTTCATCAGCGTCGCGGTGTCGTGATCCTCGAAGCTTTCATGGGCCATGACGTGGCACCAGTGACAAGCGGCGTATCCCACCGAAAGCAGGACCGGGCGGCTTTGATCGCGGGCCAGCTCTAGCGCTTCCGGGCCCCAGGCGCGCCAGTGGACAGGATTGTCGGCGTGCTGTAGCAGGTAGGGGCTGGTTTCCTTGTGGAGCGTGTTCTCGGTCATTGCCTCGTGATTTGCATAGGACGGGCCGGGAGGTCAAGTGGTGTGCGGTGAGCATCGCACGGTTCCACGCGTGAGGGAATTCGAAGGGCTCGAAAAGAGGTACGTTTCGGTAACGAAATGGAAATGTGGACCATATTCGCCCTCGCGACGCCGCCGGGCCGGGGAGGGATCGCCGTTTTCCGGATTTCCGGGCCGAACGCGGGGGAGTCTCTGCGACGGCTGACAAACCGCGAAATTCCGCGACCGCGTGAGGTTACCCGCCGCATATTCCGGGACCCGGGAAACGATGACCCGATCGACGATGGGGTTGCGATCTGGTATCCCGCGCCCCGGAGCTACACCGGCGAGGATGTCGTCGAATTGCAGGTTCATGGGGGGCCGGCGGTCACGGCGGGCGTCATGGCCGCGCTGTCGGGTCTGCAGGGGTTGCGCCTCGCCGAGCCCGGTGAATTCACGCGGCGCGCTTTTGAGAACGGCAAGCTCGACCTGACCGCCGCCGAGGGGATCGCCGATCTCGTCGCCGCCGAGTCCGCGGCGCAACGACGCCAGGCGCTGGCCCAGACGCGGGGCCGGCTCGGGGCGCTCTATGAGGGTTGGCGCGCGGATTTGGTTCGGGCGCTGGCCCATATCGAGGCCTGGATCGACTTTCCCGAGGAGCCTATCCCGGACTCCGTGAGTGACGAAATAGATCATAAAATCAATGTGTTAATAAGGGATATCTCGACCCATCTCGATGATGGCGGGCGTGGCGAACGGCTGCGGCGCGGATTGTCGGTGGCGATCCTCGGCGCGCCGAATGCCGGTAAATCGAGCCTGCTGAATGTCCTGGCGCGACGCGACGCGGCGATCGTTTCGGAAGCGGAAGGAACAACCCGGGACGTCATCGAGGTCCATTTGGACATCGGCGGCTATCCTGTGATGGTGGCCGATACGGCGGGGCTGCGCGATTCCGCCGAAGCGGTCGAACAGGAGGGCGTGCGGCGGGCGTTGGATCGCGCCGAATCGGCCGATCTGCGGCTGGTGCTTTTCGATGTGACCGTCGAGCGTGATGCGGCGAGCCTGGCGCTCGTGGACGAGGCGGCGATCGTGGTTGCCAACAAGGTCGATCTTCGCTCCCCCGGCGCCGCGTCAGCCGACGGAATCGAAGTTTCCGCCGCGACAGGCGAGGGGATCGATGCGTTGATCGCGGAGATTGGGCGGTTCGCCGTCCAAAGGCTCGGAGAGAGCGAGGAGCCCGCCTTGACACGGGCGCGTCATCGGGCCGCGCTCGAGGAATGTGTCGCCGCGCTTCGCCGGGCCCATGCGGTTGGGGAGGTCGAGCTGCGGGCCGAGGATCTCAGGTTGGCGATGCGCGCGTTGGGGCGCATTACCGGTCGCATCGATGTGGAAGATCTGCTGGATGTTATTTTCCGCGATTTCTGTATCGGAAAGTAACGGTTAAAAAGGAATGTTTCACGTGAAACGCCGGGCGGAATAGGGCGCCCGGCTTTGACAGTGATGTGCGGCGTCACTACATTCCAAATCATGAGCAGCTATGATGTTTTGGTAGTCGGCGGTGGACACGCCGGGTGTGAAGCGGCCGCCGCCTCGGCGCGCCTCGGCGCGCGAACCCTGCTGCTGACCCATCGGATCGAGACCATTGGCGAGATGTCGTGCAATCCGGCCATCGGCGGGTTGGGTAAGGGGCATCTGGTACGCGAGATCGACGCGCTCGATGGGCTGATGGGAAGGGCGATCGATCGGGCCGGAATCCAGTTTCGCATGCTGAACCGCAGCCGTGGGCCGGCTGTCCGCGGCCCACGCGCCCAGGCCGATCGCGCGCTATATCGCGCCGCGATGCGTGATATCATGGAAAATCAGTCGAATCTTGAGTTGCGGGCCGGTGCGGTCGAGGATTTGAGCCTCGATGACGCTGGCGCGGTGTGCGGCGTGGTTCTTTCCGGTGGCGAGACGATCCCCTGTTCCCGCGTAGTTCTGACCACCGGAACGTTTTTGCGTGGATTGATGCATATCGGCGAGACCAAGATC